>NZ_BAAGTT010000052.1:0-338594 GCF_054781775.1 Spirosoma areae
CAAACGGTTAGCTCGGAAGACAATCTGTTTCTCGAAGTCAGTGGTGGTTCATGACACGGTGATTGGGTTATTTATCAATCAGTTTTTCTTCGGCATTCAACATTATTGAGCCATCACCAACTATCTTATATTGAGAGGGTATTCTGTAATTCAGTGCTTATCTATTAATTAATCTTCTCAAATAGTCTCTAAAAACTATAAATTCCTATTAGAATAATCCGTAGTTTTAAGGCGCTATTCTTCGTGTAATAATCAGAGTATTCACTTTCAAAACTAACAAGAGGCTGATATCGAATTACAACCCACCACTTCCCTGCTGAATTAATACCCGCAGTACGAATATTTACTTTCCCATAAGCGTTCATTACAGTATTTAAAGTAATATTTCCATCTATTGAATCCTTTATTAGAGGAAAGTATTTTTTAAAATTCCTAGCCATTTTTATTCCTATTATTCTTTGCTTCTTTTTATTTGCTCTATATAAAAATGATAGCCCCTGGCTATAATATATCATTTCTGTTGAAAAACTACCATGATTTTCTTCTTTATCTGGTAAGCCATAGACATTTATAACATCAGACTTCTTGCTATTATTAATTTTGATATTGTGTAATCCAGAAATGTTAATTTCTATTTCGTCTTCATCATCGTCCTCATTTTGATCCAAGTCCTCCTCTTCAATATCTCCATCCTCCTTATCTTCTTCGTACTCACTATCCTCTTCTTCCTCTATTTCATCTTTACTGCTTAGGTTTTCAGAACGTTTTAAGTCGTTGAAAACAGACATTGTCCATGTCTCAAGTAAACCGGCGGGTGTATCGTCTGGATCAATATTTAACTGTTCAGATTGTTTATGTTTTTCATCCTGCCAGTTTTTAGCCATTTCTAAAGCTTGAGATGAATGAGATATATTCTTTCTCAAATCAGTGGTATATATGGCTTCAACATGTTCGGGAGCACAATTTAAATTATTGGCAATAAAGACGTAGCTCGCTATTTTTTTGTTCTGATTTTTAATAGATTGGGTATTGAAATTTAATCCTCTATTTCCTTCTATACCTGCTGCTGATTCTGGATTATTCTTTTGATATTTCTCCCAGTTTTTATCTGTATTGTCTGTTATATATGTATCATAAATAAACTTACCAAAAAAGAACAGGGCAATTACTCCAATTACTGCAAGAAATTCCATTGTTTTTAATTAGTAATTTGTGGATGAATAATTCCTTTGACAAACCTTTATTATGGAAGCTTGAAATATGTTCTCTATAACAAGACTTCCACTGGTTATTATGCTATTTACCCCAATCAATAACCGTCTTAGCCTCTTCCAAACCGTAACAGCTTATTTAGCACGTTTGGCCCTACCGTCGGCCATATCTAAATGTGATTTATCAGGCTTATCTGACAATGGATAGTCGGCCCATATAATCTCCCCCTGCAAATAGTCAGGCATGTTGCTTAGCGTAAAATTCGTCCCATACGTCATTTTCGGGGGCCTCCCAATCGTCCCGGAGCGCTTCTTCGGTAAGTTTCATCCAGCCTGCATCCTCGTCCTCATCGTCAATCAATCGCTTAAACTCGTGCTGAACGGCAGCAGGCATTTGCCGGTAAATGATCCAAAGTGATCGGGCGATATCCATCGCTGTAGCTTCCATGTGTATCTTGTTTTAACAACAAACAAATTTACAACGAAATCGACTCCGCTTTCCGCAACTTACTATGGCTGAACCCATACGAAAAGTAGATAACTAAGCCAATCACTAACCAGATACCAAAAATCTTCCAGTTGCTGGCGCCCAATTCGGTCATCAGATACAGGTTGGTTAGCACGCCGACTACCGGCAACAATGAGAAATTATACCGGAAACCCTGCACGGCCAGTACCGTCCACACCCCCCAGAAAACGACCAGCAGTGGTTTACTCTCCAACGTTTGGACCAGGTTATCCCCCGTCAGCGCGTAGGCCAGTACGGCCAGCAGGACCGCCCCAATGATGTACTTGCCGTTTATGTAAGGCACCTTGAACTTCGATTGGGCCGTAAGTCCTTTGGCATCTAAGTACAGAATTCCGGCACAGACGAGAATAAACGCGAAAAACGTTCCCACGCTGGTCAGGTCGACAAAGAATTTCAAGTCCATGAACAGCGAGGGAATGGCCACCAGAAAGCCCGTAACGATGGTAGCAAACGAAGGCGTTTTGAATTTGGGATGAATCCGGGAGAACCGTTTCCAGAGCAATCCGTCGCGGCTCATGGTCATCCAGATACGCGGCTGCCCGAGTTGGTACACCAATAGGGCACTCGTGATGGCCACCACCGCACTCACCGAAATGACGCCAGCCACAAAATCGAGGTTTACTTTCTGAAACACGTAGGCCAGCGGGTCGCTTACGCCCAACTCCTTGTAATTTACCATGCCAGTCAGCACGAGCGTAATCAGCACGTAGAGCACAGTACAAATGCCTAAGCAGTAGAGCATGGCACGAGGCAGGTCGCGCTGGGGATTCTTACACTCTTCAGCGGTGGTGGAAATGGAATCGAACCCGATAAAGGCAAAGAATACTGACGCCACTCCGCTCAATACACCCGATACCCCGTTTGGCGCAAACGGCGACCAGTTAGCTGGTTTCACATAAAAGGCGCCCACCCCGATGACTAAGGCGATGACTGCTAATTTGAGTACGACCAGGATATTACTCGCCGTGCGCGATTCCTTGATACCGATATAGACCAACGCCGTAATCAGTACCGTAATGGCCCCGGCAGGCAGGTTGGCAATCAGATGGAACTCGCCGATCTGGGGCGCGTTGGCGTAGGCATCGGCCAGAATGCGCGTGTTTTCGGGAAGCGTATCGAGCGACCTACCCGCTAATCTGGTTTGCTCAATGAGGGTAAACGCACGGGACGCTGAACCGTAATCAGTGGCAAAGTATTTGGGAAAGGTGATACCAAAACCGCTAAGCATAGAGGTGAAATACTCCGACCACGAAATGGCCACAACCATGTTGCTGACGGCATATTCGAGAATGAGCGCCCAGCCAATAACCCACGCAAAAATTTCCCCAAACGCGACATAGGCATAGGTGTAGGCGCTGCCACTTACGGGCACCGTACTGGCAAACTGTGCGTAACTTAGCGCCGTGAATACGCAGGCAATGGCCGTAAACACAAACAGCAGCGACACCGCCGGACCACCGTTGTAACTGGCCAGGCCGATGGTGCTGAAAATACCGGCACCAATGATGGCCGCAATACCAAACGAGGTCAGGTCGCGGACACCCAGCGTCTTCACTAATTTACTCGACTCGCCTTCGGCGGCATCACTTAATATTTGGGTTACGGTCTTTTTGCGAAAAAGGGACATAGGCTGGCTGAAGAAAAACGGGGTCTATTGATGTTAAACCGCTAAAAATAGAAATTCTTTCCGGTTTTTGTCTGATACTTGTACACGGACGCCGGATAAGTATGTCATTTTTCGACAGGATTACAGGATTAGCACAATTTTGCTTAAATGAACATTCTGTCAATCCTGTAATCCTGTCGAATCAACATGAACACCTCATGAATATATGCCGGTTACGCGCCCTTCGTCGTTGATTAGTCAGCTTTATCAATAAATTATGTCTATCCGGGTACAGAATCTCACCAAAGAATATAATCAGCAGCGGGCCGTCGACCAGATTTCGTTAACTGTGCTGCCGGGCGAGATTGTCGGCTTTCTTGGCCCTAATGGGGCCGGAAAATCCACAACCATGAAGATTGCCACGGGTTATCTCCCACCAACGGAGGGCACCGTCGAAGTGAACGGATTCGACGTCAGGACGCAGCCAATGGACGTGCGCCGGAGTGTGGGCTATTTGCCGGAGCACAATCCGCTTTATTTAGATTTATACGTGAAGGAATATCTCCGCTTTGCGGGGTCCCTGCACGGCCTGCGTGGGTCAGACCTGAGCCGACGTATTGCCGACATGCTTGCGTTGGTTGGGCTTGGTCGGGAGCAGCACAAGCGCATCGGGCAACTCTCCAAAGGTTATCGGCAACGGGTTGGGCTGGCGCAGGCACTGCTGCACAATCCACCGGTATTGATTCTCGACGAACCCACAACGGGCCTTGATCCTAACCAGTTAGCCGAAATCAGGCAGGTGATTCGGGAGGCCGGTCGTGACAAAACGGTGCTTTTTTCCACGCATATCATGCAGGAAGTCGAAGCTATTTGTGACCGGGTGGTGATCATCAACCGGGGGCAGATTGTGGCCGACGGGCCGCTGAGTCAGCTCAGAAACGCATCGGCGGGAGAAAGCGTGGTCGTTGTTGCCGAATTTGAAGGCGATTTGACTGATTCGGCGGTGCTGACATCGGTGTCGGGCGTTACTCAGGTCGAACCACTCGGACGCGGTCAGTATCGCATTATTGCTAAGCAGACTACCGATTTACGAGCCTCGATTTTCCGCCTTGCCGCCGACCGGAATCTCAAACTGGTTGGATTGCGGCAACAGGAGAATTCGCTGGAGGGGATTTTTAAGGAATTGACGAAGTAATGTACCGCGCGGGCGGCCCCGAATGAATAATGGTCAATGGATAATGACTTGGTGCATTATCCATTGACCATTATTCATTTTACATCACCATTACCGCCTACCGGGCTGTCGCCATCAGCGGGTACTGGTCGAAAATGGACCGGACAATGCCTTTGAAATAGTTATTCTTGAAATTCTGGTTCCGCATCATCTTTGAGGCATAGCCTTTCCAGATCACCTGATACGATTCGGCGTCGATGAGCGAAATCATCAGCGTGCCTTCATCGAGATTGTAATCGATACGTTTGTAGGTGGCATCGTCATCTTCCCGAACGACCCAGTCTTTAATGACCGGCTGCTGGTAGCCCCGGAAACGCAGGTCGGAACGGAAAATATTATAGGATATCAACAGGTTGGGATTCCGGTTGCTGACCCGGTAGCCGCGTGCTTCCATCTGGTGCCGGATGGCATCCTGAATGTCGGAGCAGAGGAGTGTCGAATCGACAAATTCGCACTCTAAGAAATTGAAGGATTCGTAGTTTTTAAAATGGCCCTCGTAGCTATAATCATGCTCCACAAACAGTCGACTTGACGAACAACCCGCCATAGCAACAACGGCCAGCGTAAATAGAATTCCGATGCACTTTTTCATACTTACGTTCGTAAAGAAGTTTTCGATAGATAACTTATGTTTAATAAATAGTTATGACAACCACGGGTCGAACCCAAATATAATCGTAATTGTTTGGCAAACAATGGTCTATTACCAAATAATATGCTATTTATTTAGGCCCCGGTAGAACTCCATACCCCGGCGCATGTCGGCAGCCGTAACGGGTATGTCGAATGAACAACTTCCGGGTCCGTTGAGCAGCGACATTCGCACCTCCCGGCCCCGGTTCTTCTTGTCCTGCAGCGTCAGGGCCAGAATTGGCTCAATATCGTCATCGGTTAGCCGCACATTTCCATATACGGCAAATATGTATTCTTCGATTTGCGTCAGCAGCAATTGGTCAATCATCTTTTTCTGAAAGGCAATAAATGCTTCGGCCACCATCCCAACGGCAATGGCCTCGCCGTGCAGAAGCCGCTTGGGGGGCTGACCCGATCCGGTGCGCCGGAGCGACGGGACCGTCAGAAAATACGTTTCAACGGCGTGGCCCAGTGTATGCCCGAAGTTCAGAATTTTTCGTACTCCCTTCTCGGTAGGATCCTGTGCGACAACGTGCTGCTTCACGCCCACCGAATGCGCGACCAGCGCGGGCCAATCCTGCTCATTGAGGTCGCGTCGGCGAATTTCGTCCCACATACCCGCATCGGCAATCAGGCAGTGCTTAATGACCTCGGCAAAGCCCGACTGGAGTTCACGCTCGGGCAGAGTTGCCAGAAAAGTTGCATCAATAAGCACGCTATCAGGCTGTTGAAAAACGCCGATGTGATTTTTGAATCCCCGAAAATCAATACCTAATTTGCCGCCCACACTGGCATCTACCTGCGAGAGCAATGTGGTGGGCAGTTGGGCAAAGGCGATCCCTCGCTTGTAAGTTGCCGCACAAAAGCCGCCCATGTCGCCAATAACGCCCCCACCGAGGTTCAGTACCAGTGCATGCCGGTCGAAATTAGCCCGCGTCAGGGCATCCCAGATTAACTCGCAGGTGGCAATGTGCTTTTGCTCTTCGCCCGACTTGATCCTGACCAGTGTATGTTTGGGCAGTAACGGCTTTAATTCAGGGTAGCAAAACTTAAACGTGTGGTTATCGGCGATGACGGCAATGGCCGAAAAATCGTGGGACTCCAGGAAAGCAGGCAGGCTTTCGGAAATAGGGGCAATCGTTACGGTCGACATGCCGTAAAAATACATCTGCTAGGGGTTGGTATAAAGACATGCCCGTAAGTTATTTTTGGCCTTTCCCCTCACTCCCTTCCCTCGTCGCTTATGAAGGTCCGTTACCGCGTCCTCACGGGCTTATTTCTGCTCTCCACCATCACCTACCTCGACCGCGTTTGCATGAACGTGGTGAGCAAGTACGTCAAAGCGGACCTGCACCTCGACAATCAGCAGTTTGGCTGGATACTGGGTGCGTTCTCTTTAGCCTATGCGTTATTTGAAATACCGACTGGCGCTTTGGGCGACAAGATTGGGCCCCGGCGCGTGCTGACGCGGGTGGTGCTGTGGTGGTCGGGGTTTACAATGCTGACCGGCACGGCGTTTAATTTTCTGTATCTGCTCATCGTCCGGTTTTTGTTCGGCATTGGCGAAGCCGGTGCGTATCCGAATGCGTCAATCGTAATCGCGCGCTGGTTTCCCGCCGTTGAAGTAGGCCGGGCGCAGTCGGTGATATGGGCGGCTGGGCGGCTGGGTGGCGCGTTGACACCACTGTTGGTCATTCCGCTGGTGCACTGGGCGGGCTGGCGGTGGGCCTTTGGGGCACTGGGTTTGCTGGGCGTCGCATGGGCTATCGGCTGGTTTGCCTGGTTTCGGGACGAACCCGCCGAAAAATCGGGCATCAGCCAAGATGAGATTCAGGAAATCGAATCGGGCCGGCGTATCAAACAGACCGACCACCGGATTCCCTGGCAAACCATTATCCGCAACCCCGATTTATGGGCCTTGATGCTCATGTGCCACCTGTTTTTCTACGGCTCGTATTTCTTCACCAACTGGTCGTCGGTTTATTTTCAGGAAGGGCGCGGTATGACCGAAGACCAGACCAAGAACTTTATCTCCCTCTCCTATTTTCTGGGTGCCATTGGCTGTTTGGTCGGTGGTCTGTTGAGCGATGCGCTGACCAAACGCTACGGCCTGAAAATCGGTCGGCGGGCGGTGGGTATGGGTGGACTGGGCCTGTCGAGTTTGTTTTTTCTGCTGGCGGGGCTAACGACGGATAACCAGATGGCGGGCTATTTACTGGCAACGTGCGTCTTGCTGAAAGACCTTGCCCTGCCCGTTGCCTTTGCGGTATGCGTGGATATTGGCCAGCGCAACGCGGGCACAGTGACCGGGTCGATGAACTTTGCCGGGCAACTCGGTGGCTTTTTCATCACAATTCTGTTTGGCATAATCGTTGAACAAACCAAAAACTTCAATTATCCACTGTTCATGATTGCCGGTTGCCTGTTTGTTAGCGCGTTACTCTGGCTTCGAATCGACCCGACAAAGCCCGTGACGGTGAAGTAACATAACCGGACTGGCTACGTTCAGGCCCGTTGGCTCTCATTTTTCTTATTTCACACGTTTTTTCTAACCTAATCTCTGTAGGGTGAGTTGGCTTGTTGAGTATACATTCTCAGTCTAACTACAAAACGACAAGGTTATGATTTTAAAAATGGACCGGCTCCCTATTGAGCTGCCTATCCCTAAAAACCCGTCGGCCAACGACGCAGCCGCCATTCAGGAATTACTGGGTGGTAAATTCGGGGAGATGTCGACCCTGATGAACTACACCTTTCAATCGTTCAACTTTCGGGGTCGCAAGAAAATTCGCCCCTTCTACGACGTTATTGCCAGCATTGCCGGTGAAGAATACGGCCATATCGAGGTTGTGTCGTATGCCATCAACCTGTTGCTAACAGGCGTTACCAAACGCGGCCACGACCCCGTGCCGGGTCCACTTGCCGACGCTGTTAATGCCCGCAACACCTATCATTATATTGCCAGTGGACAGGGTTCGCTGCCTGTCGATTCGATGGGCAACTTCTGGACCGGCCAGAACGTGTTTAGCAGCGGGAACCTTAAATTAGATTTACTGCATAATTTCTTTCTGGAATGTGGCGCACGGGGCAACAAAATGCGGGCCTACGAAATGGTGACGGACCCAACGGCCCGCACGATGGTTGGCTACCTGCTGGTGCGCGGGGGGCTGCACATCGTTGCCTATGCGAAAGCGTTGGAAAAACTAACGGGCGTAGAAGTAACGAAACTGTTGCCAATACCCGACTTAAGCAACAATGCGTTTCCCGAAGCTAAGAAGTTCATGGAGCAAAAACTGCACCTGCAGCTTTACACCTTCAGTCAGGAAGATTACAAGCAGGCAGGTCTCATCTGGAACGGGCCGCACCCCGACGATGGCCAGGAGTGTGTGGTCATTGAGGGAGCCATTCCGGGCTTTCCAGTACCTGACCTTGAGGAAGAGCCACAATTGAATTCGCCCGGCGCCGACGATTTCGACCCGCAGGTGTTTTCGGATATGGCCAGGAAAATGGGCATCAAGTACGAATATTAGGCTATGGAGCGTGGGCTTCCACCCACGCTCCATTTGTAGTCAGTTTTCTGGAAAACGTCTCTCTTCGCTCTGTCATTGCTTTTGATTTTGCCCATAATATCAGTACGTTTGGGCTATGAAAAATGAGGAACGTATTTTAGAGTTACTGGTCGAAACCCTCCAACGCATTGATCGGCATAGTGAACAATTTGAGCGACTTGAAGAAGAAGTTAAGCAAATTAGTGAACGAATTGAACGCATCAATGAACGAATCGAGAATCATCAGGGACAATTGGATGAGCAGCGCGAACATAGAGACGAACAACGCCAGCAGATTTGGACATTAATTGCTCAGATGCAGAAACATCAGGAGCGCCTGGAGCGGCACGGAGAAGCCTTTGGTGAATTGCGGGAACGCACCGAAGCCATTCACCAAAGTTCGCTGGAGCAGCAGAAGGCTTACCAAGCCATGACGGAATTGTTAATGCATCATAATCGCGCCTTAGCCGCCAAAGGAATTTTATAAAGTTAATTGCGCCAACTCCTCCACCCGAATCCCCCAGGCGCACCGAAAATGACCCAGCGGACAGGCCGTCCGCCCATGCAGATTACAGGGTTTGCACGCCAGGTGTTCTGGTATTTGCACCACCCGCGAAACATCGGCCAGTGGCCCAAAGCCAAACTCCGGCACCGTTGAGCAGAAAATAGCCGTTGTCGGTGCGTTCATAGCCGAACACAAATGCAGTGGCGCCGAATCATTGACATAATTCATCACCGCACCCTGCTGCAAAGCCGCCGATTGCAATAAACTTAACTTTCCCGCCAGATTAACCACATCTGCCACCCGACCACTCAGGGTTTTAATGGTTTCACAGGCGATTGTATCGGTTGGCGCACCCAGCAAGTATACCGTCAGCTTTTCGGGTAATGCCTGAATTAGGTCAATCCATCGTTCGGCAGGATACTGTTTCGTGAACCAGACCGACATCGGCGCCATACACACATACCGCCCGCTCTGATATACCTTAATCACTTCATAATCCTCAGCCGACGGATACAGTTTGGGCCGCGCCAACGGTTGGACCGCCAATGGTTGGTTTTGTTGGTTCTCCCTCAGTTCCAGCACATTCAGCAAACCCCTGTTTCGGTCGACTTCATGTACTCCCGGCTCAAATCGGTGTTCGACCCGGTGCGTGAAGAACCGTGAAAAGGGGTTTTTGTCGAACCCAACCGTTTCTTTTGCGCCCGACAAAGTGGTTAATAAACCCATTGTACCGTATCGTTGCAGGTTCAGAACGGCATCGTAGTTCCGGGTACGAATGATGCGTACCAACCGCGATAAATCCCGATATTTGGCGAACGCGCCCCCGCTGCCTTTTTTATCCCAAACCAGCACCTCATTCAGAAACGGATGATTCGCCAGCAGGCCTTCGTTTCCTTTCCGAACCAGCACATCCAGGACGGCATCGGGCCGGGCTGCGTGCAGTTGTTCGAGCAGGGCCGTCGCCAGAATTACATCGCCGATGAACGCGGTTTGAATAATCAGGAACCGGGGCGGATTGGTTGCGGTTATCATTAGTACGCTCAATACGTCGTTACGACTGCGTAAATTACGAAGAATGGAAGATTACGAAGTTTATACCCTGCCCAACGGAATTCGGATTGCACACAAACAAATACCGCATACGCAGATTGCCCACTGTGGCATTATGCTCGACATCGGTAGCCGCGACGAACAACCGCATCAGCAGGGACTGGCCCATTTCTGGGAACATATGGCCTTCAAAGGTACGGAGAAACGAAAATCCTACCACATCATTACCCGATTAGAAACCGTTGGGGGTGAGTTGAATGCCTATACAACTAAAGAAAAAGTGTGCTTTCACGCGTCGGTGCTGGATGCTCATTTCGAGAAAGCCACCGAACTGTTAGCCGACATTACGTTTCATTCGGTGTTCCCCGAGAAACAAATCGAGCGCGAACGGGGGGTCATTCTGGAAGAAATGGCCATGTATTACGACTCGCCCGAAGATGCCATTCAGGATGACTTCGACGAGTTAGTATTCCCAAATCACGCGCTTGGCGGCAACATTCTGGGCACCACCGAAACCGTTGCGTCGTTCCGGCGCGAAGACCTTCAGCGGTTCATTGCCGAGAATTACGACACCAGCCGTATTGTGTTTGCCTCGGTGAGCAAGCTGCCCTTCAGACAGGTGGTGAAAGTGGCCGAAAAATACTTCCTCGACGTGCCCGCACAAATCGCGGCCCGCCAGCGCCAAATGCCAACGGACTATGTGCCGCGTCGAACCCGTGTGGAACGGCCTATCACGCAGGCCCAGTGCGCGGTAGGTCGTCCCGCTTATGGGCTGAAAGACCCGCGACGGTTGCCATTTTTCATGCTTGTTAACCTGCTTGGCGGGCCGGGAATGAACTCCCGGCTGAACCTGAATCTGCGCGAAAAATACGGCTTAGTGTATTCGATAGATGCCAGCTATACGCCCTATTTAGACACCGGTTTCCTGGGCATCTACTTCGGCACCGACCCTAAAAAAGTCGATAAGGCGCGGGCATTGATTATGAAGGAGTTGAAGCGCCTGCGCGAGCAGCCACTCACCACACTGCAACTGCACCAAACGAAAGAGCAGTTAATTGGCCAGTTGGCGATGTCTGAAGAGAGCAATAACAGTTTTATGCTGATGATGGCGAAAAGCCTGCTCGACATCGACCGGGTCGAAGCGCTGAACGATATTTTCAACGACATTAAAGCCGTAACGGCCAATCAGTTGCAAACGCTTGCTCAGGAATCGTTCGACGAAGACCAGTTCAGTACGCTGACGTTTGTACCGGAAAAATAGTTTTAGTTTATTGTTCCAGGTTTCAGGTTCAACGTCCAGCCAGAGCAATTAACATGGAACGTGGAACCTGGAACAATAAACATGAAACCTGAAACAGAATTAACCCTACGCGACGCCCAAACCACCGTTGACGACTGGATAAAAACCGTTGGGGTTCGGTATTTTAATGAACTAACCAACATGGCTATGCTCACGGAAGAAGTTGGCGAGGTGGCCCGCATTATCGCCCGTCGATATGGCGAACAGTCAGAGAAAGAATCGGATAAGACCAAAGATCTCGGCGACGAAATGGCCGATGTGCTGTGGGTGCTTATTTGCCTTGCCAACCAAACCGGTATCGACCTGACCGAAGCCTTTCAGAAGAACTTAGCCAAGAAAAACAGCCGCGATGCTACCCGGCATCTGACAAACGAAAAACTGAAGTGACGCCAGCCTGAATACGCTATACACAAAAATTCCCCGGCAACTAGTTGCCGGGGAATTTTTGTGTGAAAACGGTAGGCCATCTACTTCTGATAGGAGCCGAAAACATGATCCCAGAACGGCGACGATACCCCAAAGTTACTCTCCGGGTTCTTGTAATGATGCACGCTGTGATTTATCCACAGGTATTTAAAGAAATTCTTCGGTGGGGCATAAGCATGAACAATGAAGTGCATGGCTAAATAACCCGAATACCCCACCAGAAAACCAGGAAAAAAGGCATAAGCCGCTTCGCCCATCAACAGAAAAAACAAGCCAAAAAAGACACTGGCCACAACAATAGCGAGAGCGGGAGGCATTGCCAGCCGGGTCTTATCTTTTGGATACTCGTGGTGAACACCATGAAATTTGTACTGAATTTGGGCCCGTCGGGGCGTTGTTGGGGCCAAATGATACAGATAACGGTGTAACACGTATTCAAACAGCGTAAACGAGAGCAAACCGACTACAAACAAGACTGCAATGGTATTCGTACCCATATCTGTATAGGTAAAGGCATACCAACCCAGAAACGCCGACATAATCAGCCACATCGAGATGGGCACCATAATATGCGTTCTTGATAGCGCTTCCAGTATTGGATTATCAAATAATTTTTTGCTGCCACTGTTTTTAGGCCGGGTATTGCCATGACCAGCTAGTGTATGCAGTTTTTCGGTGGTTGATTCCATAGAGCAAAGACATTGTTAATAAACTATTGGCACAAAAATAGAGTGAAAAACGGTTAAACCTGATTATATAGTAAATCAGGTTTACTATCCTGATTATGATTTGTTAACAGACATTTGGTCGGAAAGTTTCTCCTGAAGACCCTCAGACGTAGATTTCGGCAGCTTTGGTCGAATAATCAGGCGCAGTGAGTTGTTGTATGTCAGGTAGTTGAACATCCAGTTCAGAAAGATAAACAGCCGGTTTTTTACGCCAACAATCGACATCAGGTGAACAAACAACCAGGTTAACCAGGCAAAAAATCCCTGAAATTTCCAAAAAGGCAAATCAACGACAGCCAATCCCCGGCCAATGGTCGCCATGGTGCCGAGGTCGCGGTAGATAAACTCCTCCGGCTGCTCGTTGCGAATCCAGTGGAGCAGATTTTTGGCTAAATGCTTTCCCTGCTGCATAGCCGGCTGCGCTACCTGCGGATGGCCATTGGGCCATTTTTCTTCGGCCATCATCGCTACGTCGCCAATGGCAAACACGTCCGTAAATCCCTGCACCTGACTGTATCGGTTGACCAGCACGCGCCCGCCCCGCCCAATAACGTCGGGCGGCAGGCCCGCCAGCGGATTTGCTTTGACGCCAGCCGCCCAGATAAGGTTATTGCTCCGCAGGGTCGACCCGTCGTTCATGGTTACAACCCGACCGTCGAAATCTTTAACGCGCGTGTTAAGCCGAACCTGAACGCCCAATTTTTGCAGATACTGCAGCGAGTGTTTCTGCGATTCCACCGACATGGGTCCCAGCAATTCGGCTCCCGACTCGATGAGGAAAATGTCCATCTTCTTGAAATTCAGCTCTGGATAATCGCAGGGCAGTACGGTCTTTCGCATTTCGGCCAGGGTGCCGCACAATTCGACTCCGGTTGGCCCCCCGCCTACCACCACCACATCCATCAGCCCCTCCAGTTCATCCTCGGTTTCGACACTGAGCGCATCCTCAAAATTTTGCAGCATCCGGTTTCGCAGGGCTATTGCTTCCGAAACAGACTTCATCGAGATGGCATTGGCAATGATGTTCTGCTGGTTGAAAAAATTAGTATCGGCGCCGGTGGCCATCACTAAATAATCGTATGGAATCGGCCCAATTTCTGTGTCTATGGCTTTTTCAGCCGGGCGAATACCCATTACGTTAGTCACGCGGATATGCACTTTCTTGTCGTCGCCGAACACCGCCCGCAAGGGAAAGAGAATGGAATTTGCTTCCAGCCCGGCCGTTGCCACCTGGTAATAGAGCGGCTGAAATTCGTGAAAGTTGTTTCGATTAATCAACACCACCTGAAACTCGTTCCGGTGCGATAACTTGCGGGCCAGTTTCAGTCCGCCAAAACCTGCGCCAACAATAACGACACGTTTGCGGTCTGTTTGGGGTATGTTTGGGTTCATGAATTCAATGTATAATGTACAATGAATAATGAATAATGAATAATGTTAAATGCCTGATCAGTCGTATGTGTTAGACTAAACTACACTGCCAGTTAATATACATTGTTCATTATACATTGTTCATTACTCCTTGCAACACCCGCTCGTAATGAGCTTCGTAGAGGGGCAAGATACGCGATAACTCGAATTCTTTGGCCCGCGCCAGTGCGTTTTCTTTAAATCTGGGTAAGTTGGCATCATCCAGGACAAACAGCGCGTTTTTGACCATGTCGGCCACATCGCCAACCGGACTCAGAAAGCCCGTAACGCCCTGTAGGTTCAGTTCGGGCAGTCCACCCGCATTGGAAGTAATGAGCGGCACTTCGCAGGCCAGCGCTTCGAGAGCGGCCAGGCCAAAACTTTCATTTTCGGAGGGCATGATAAATAAATCCGCTACTGACAGCACTTCCTCAACCGCATCTAATTTCCCCAGAAACCGAACCGAATCATAAATACCGAGGTCCCGCACGAGCCGCTCAATGCGGGCGCGTTCGGGACCATCGCCCACAAGCAGGAGTTTGGTGGGCATTTGCTCCTGAATGTGGTGAAACGCCATCACCGCATCGTCGATGCGCTTCACCCGCCGGAAATTGGACGTATGCACAATCAGCTTCTCGCCGTTGGGGCAGATGGCTTTCTTGAAATGCTCTTTCTGCTGGCGTTTGAACCGGCTGAGGTCAACAAAGTTGGGAATAACTTCAATTTCGCGGTGAACCTTGAAATGTTTGTAGGTGTCCTGCCGCAAATTCTCCGATACCGCCGTAACGCCATCAGATTCGTTGATGCTGAACGTAACGACTGGTTCATAGGACGCATCTTTGCCCACCAGGGTAATATCGGTGCCGTGCAGCGTAGTCACCACGGGCACGTTTCGCCCCTGCGAACGCAAAATCATCTTGGCCATGTAGGCCGCCGATGCGTGCGGAATAGCGTAGTGAACGTGCAGTAAATCAACGTTTTCGTTCAATACAACGTTGACCATTTCGCTGGCTAACGCCGATTCGTAGGGCGCGTATTGAAAGAGCGGATACGATGGTATATTTACCTCGTGATAAAAGACATTTTCGTTAAAGAAATCGAGCCGGGGTGGTTGCTGGTAGGTGATGAAATGAATCTGGTGCCCGTTTTGGGCCAATGCCTTGCCGAGTTCGGTAGCGACCACGCCACTGCCCCCAAAAGTTGGGTAGCACACAATGCCAATTTTCATGCGTAGAGAATGAGTTTGGTTTGTCAACAACAAACACCGGCAAAAAGAATCCCGAAAGAAGTGGATAAAGCACAGCCGGTTTAGTAAGCAGACAGCCTGGTTTACGTTTTCCTCTATGTTACGCCTGCCCAATACGTGACTTATTCCACTACTTTTACCAAAACTTCCATCAATGGTTGCCCAACAGTCAGTTCCTTTTCCGGCCTTCGTGTCCGGCTTTCTGCGACTTATTCGGGTGCAGAATTTGCTGATTGTTGTGCTGACGCAGTTTCTGGCCCGCATTTTTCTGGTAGGCCCATCAACTGATGGGTTACTTATCCTTGCCAACCGAACGATTTGGCTCCTTTCGCTATCGACCGTTTGTATTGCCGCCGGTGGCTACATTATCAATGATTATTTCGACGTTAAAATTGACCTGGTCAACAAACCCGAACGGGTCGTCATTGGCCGGTACCTTAAGCGCCGGATGGCCATAGGCGTACATCAGGTATTAAACGTACTGGGCTGTCTGATTGGGCTCTACCTGAGCAAATGGGTCTTTCTGGCCGATGTACTCGCGGTTTCGCTGCTTTGGTTCTACTCAGCAACGTTTAAGCGGCAGCCGTTAATTGGCAACATCGTAATAGCCCTGCTTACGGCTTTATCGCTGATTGTTCTGGCCATATACTACCGCCAGAACGCCGAGATGCTACTTATTTATGCCTTTTTCTCGTTTGGCATTTCGCTCATCCGGGAGATTATCAAAGACATGCAGGACATCCGGGGTGATGCCCGGTTCGGTTGCCGAACACTACCTATTGTGTGGGGCCTCCGCCGAACAAAATACCTGCTCTATGTATTAATCGGGGCCTTTGTATGTTCGCTCTTTGTCATTGCCATTTCATTACAAAACTTTCGGCTCAACACCATTTTCCTGCTCCTGCTCATTCCCATTGCGTGGCTTATCTACCGGCTTGTGCTGGCCGATACCCGGCGCGATTTTGGCTATCTCAGTGGTCTTTGTAAACTTATTATTTTCCTGGGTGTGCTGAGTATGATCTGGGCATAAAGGGAAGAATGTAGAATGAATTGTAATTCTTTTGCATTCATTATTCATTATTCATTATTCCCTTAAAGCCGTTCCCTCAAGGATTTAGTGGTTCATTTCCAGTAATTTTTACCTTTGGCGATAGCTAAACCAACTTACGTTTATACGCATGAAAACACTCTTTTTTTCACTACTGCTACTGGCGGGCGCATTCCGTTACGGCTACGCTCAGGACTGCCTGGGTATGACGTTCAAGGCGGGCATGGGGTTTGAACTGAGCCACTTCAACCCCAAAGACAAGCCCATCGGTAAGGTAATTTATCAAGTCAAAGACGTTCATAAGGAAGGCAGTTCGACCGTGATGGACATTACGGCTCAGTTTGAGGATGAGAAAGGCAAACAACGCCCGCCCTATATGATTCACTACACCTGTACGGGAAATGAACTCGTAGCCGATATGTCGGGCATGATGCAGGCCATGCAATCCAATGGCCCCAAAGACATGGAAATGAAACTGAAAACCAACAAGTTAGTTTATCCGGGTAAACTAAGCGTGGGGCAAAAACTCAGCGACGGGCAGATGGAAGCCGAAATGACCAGTAACGGCAACACCATGATGAACATGAGCATGACAATGGCCAATCGGCAAGTCGAAAGCAAAGAAGCCCTAACAACTCCCGCCGGAAAATTTGATGCCTACAAAGTCTCGTCAGATATGAGCTTCGAAAATAAAGTAATGGGTATTCCTATTCGTAACTCCATGCGCGTTGTCAGCTACCGGGCTGACAATCAGCTTTTCGATATAAAGTCAGAGACGTACAATAAAAATGGTAAACTCATGGGCTACTCGCTCCTGACGAAGGCAAATTGATTTATAGAGGGAGAAGAGGGAGGAAGGATTTCCCTTTCCTCCCTCTTTCGCAACTTTGTTGCATAAAACTGAGTTAAGGAGAAACACGATTGACCAAAGCGTCGTATTTTTGTGCTCCTCATGAAGACAGATACGCTCTCCCGAAAAGCAGATTATATCGGCATTACCGGCTCCATGCTGTGTATTATTCACTGCCTGCTAACGCCCATCCTGCTGCTGACCTCATCGGTGTTGCAGAATTCAACCCTTCGGATTGGCTTTCTGAGTCTGGATTATGTTTTCATCGGTGTCAACATCATCGCGGTTTATTTCGCTACCCGGCACTATGCTCCACCTCTTATCAGGAAGAGTCTTTGGGGCTTTTTAGGGTTATTTACGGTGGCTCTTTTGCTGGAAGATACAGCACCAGTTTTTGAGTATTTAGCCTACACAGCGTCGGCAGGGCTGGTGGTGAGTCACCTGATGAACATCCGGCAACACCGCCTGAACCACGCCCACTAATTTGCGCTGAACGCCCGATTTTTGATGAATGTCTCGTCGGAGAGGGTTCGCAGGAAAGCAAGTAGCTGCTTTTTTTCGCCATCGCTCAGGGCAATGCCGAGCCGGCCATTGGCTTTCAGAGCCGCATCGAGTGTTGGGCTGTCCTTCACCTCACTCGCGTAATGGGTCAGAACTTGCTCCAGGGTTGCAAAACGACCATCGTGCATATAAGGAAACGTATACGCCACATTCCGCAGGCTGGGAACGTTAAATTTCAGCCGGTCGGCTTCGTTCAGCGTAATGGTGTAGCGACCCTGATCGTTGATGCCGCCCACCGCCAGGCCATTGTTGCGGTAGCTTCCATCGGTAAACAAATCGGTCGCGTGGCAACCCGCGCATTTCTGCTGAAACAGACTCAAACCGGCCAGTTCGTCGGAGTTTAAATCACCCCCCGCTTCTTTCCTGACGAATTTATCGTAGCGTGAATCCGCCGATACGAGCGTGAGCAGAAACTGCGAAATCGCTTTCAGAAAGCGGGCGGTCGTAACGGTGTCGGAACCGAAAGCAGCGTTGAACAGGGGTGGGTATTTGGGGCTTCTCTGCGTCCGGCTGATGGCATCTGCTACTCTTAAATCCATTTCGACCGGATTCTGAATTGGCGATATGGGCAGTTCATCCAGGTTGGTAACGCCCCCATCCCAGAAGAACTCACGGTCCCAGCCTAAGTTTTGCAAACCCGGCACGTTGCGGGTGCCAAATTTTCCGCCTATACCATGACTGAGCGGGTGGTCGGAGTGGCCAAACCCGGCAAACTGCTGATGACAGAAACCGCAACTGACCGTCGTGTCGCGCGAGAGTTGGGGGTCATAAAACAACGCTTTGCCCAGCGCCACGCCTTCCACCGTTAGCGGGTTTTGGTTTAAGTTGTAGGCCAGGGCCGGAAAATTAGCGGGTTTCCGCAGTGTAACGGGCGTTGGTTTGTAGTCAATTCCTCCTCCCGGCGCGGGCATAACGGGGTCTGGTCGTAAGCCTGTCTGCGTTTGACAGGCACTGACGAATACCAGCAAAACCGCACTGGCAGCCAGTCCAAAACGCTTCGGCGATAGGGTTCGAGGTCGGCTCATTGATTGGTTTCTATTCGGTCGTAACGGAACATTTGCGCGTAATTGTTGGCGATCTCGGCGGAGTAAGGCTCAAACATAATCGAGGAGTGCTGGGCAAGGCTCAATTTTGTGGGGCCATTAAACAGCGTCAGTACATCGGCGGTAAGGCGCACAGATGGTGTATCGGTAGGCAGCACTTTTGCCACATCGCTCTTAAAAGGCAGGGTAATGGTGCGTAAGTTATTAATGGTTTTTTTGCCGTTATAGCCGCCCCCAAAGCCGCCGATGTGGCAGAAGAACCGGTTGTTCTGAACCGCCGGAGCCGAGGGAGACGTGCCTTCTAATTTCATAAAAATATAGCCTGAATTCCACTCCCAATACATGGCATCGTGGGTCGATACACCGGGGTCGAGCACCCCGGTGCGCTTGCTGATGTCGGCCAGGCTCCGCAGGCTGTCAACGCCAATCAGGAAACTCAGGCCGGTATATGTAGCAACGGGTACGTTGGTCAGTGTAATGGTTTGCGAAGCTGGTTTGTCTTCCTGGATGAGAAAATAGCTGTTATCCTGGGGCACAACATACTCGCTGCCGTCGGCCTTCCGAAGGTGGATATTACTCACGAAGTAATTGAGTTTGGTAACGACAAACGATTCGCCAACGGCGTTTTTATACGTGCTGGCGTTTAGGTTCAGGTCTGATGAACCCGCTACATTGTCGAATACAAGCTGCATACGACCCAGTTGCGCGGGGTCGAAGCTATTATCCGTATCGGTGGTGTCGCAGGCAGCAAGAGTTAAACCAATTGCCAGCACGAACAGAAACTGTGTTGTCATCCTCATTTTCATTATTTATGCAGTAAGCTAAAAGTAGACTGGTTCGCTTATGAGCTAACGAAAACAGCGTCGAAATCATGCAGGGTAATGGGGAAATAAGTTAGCCCACCAACCACTCACTCAATTATTTAACGCACCGGAAAAGACTTTATATAATTTACTGGCGATTAACGACTTCGATACAGGCTAACCACATACAGGAGCGTTTCGTCGTCAGAAATCCAGGCCATTCACTATAAATCGTTTGTGATCATGCTAAAAAAAATCCTTGTCTGGACAGGCATTATTCTGGGAAGTCTTGTTGTCCTGCTGCTTATTTTTTATACGGTCGCTTATTTCCAGACGGAGTCTCGCGCCAACAAAGTTTATGCGGTCAACTTACAGACACTGGCCATTCCTAACGACTCGGCCTCCTACCAGTTGGGTCAGCACATTGCGGGCATACGGGGTTGTCTGGAGTGCCATACCAGCACCCTGCGTGGCCAGGTATTTTCTGACGAAAAGTCGCCGTTGGGCATCCTGTATGCCAGCAACCTGACAAAAGGCAAAGGGGGTATCGACTACACCGATCAGGACTGGATTCGTGCGCTGCGACACGGGTTAAACAAAGCGAATAAGCCACTCTGGTTTATGCCTTCCCATGATGTTAGCAGCAGGCTGTCGAACCGGGAGATGGGTGCGCTGATTTATTTCCTGAAAAGCCAGCCTCCTGTTGACCAGTCACATCCGCCCAAAGCGTTTAAGCCTTTAGGCAGAATATTAACTTTTTTGGGTGAGTTTCCCATGTTTCCGGCCGAGATGATCGACCACAGTGCCATACCAGTCGACGAGGTTCAGGTAGCCGTCAATTCGACCTATGGCCACTACTTAGCCACCAGTTGTATGGGGTGCCATGGGACTAACCTCAAAGGTGGGCCGGGCCATGGCGAGAATGAACCCGACATCCCCGATCTCAGCTCTACGGGTAAGGTGGGCAAGTGGAGTGCCGATGAGTTCGTTGCCACCATTCGCACAGGTAAAACACCCGAAAAACGATCACTCAGTGATGCGATGCCCTGGAAATACTTTGCCAAAACCTATAAAGACGACGAGCTGAAAGCGATCTATCTGTATATGCACGACGTAAAGTAAATAGTGAAGCGGTTTAGGAGTAAGCGTAAAGGGCCTAAACGCATTTGTTAATGGAGTCGGTTTTACCCCTACATCCCCTGAAGGGCACTTTGTCTAAGCATAAGCTAGGTCCCCTTCAGGGGATGTAGGGGGTAAGCCGACCAGAAAAAGTAACTACTAAACCGCTTAAGTATCACTGAAGGCATTCTCAGTTATTGCTCTGTATTTATTAACTGCTGCTGCGCCCGGTCTACTGCTACGCCCCGATGGGGTACGACAGGCTACCAAACCAGACGCCCCTACGGGGCTGAACCAGCACCATTCCGCAGCCCCGTAGGGGCGTCTGGTTTAGTACCAATTGGGCGTAACATCAGTTATTTACTTAAAAACGAATTTAAACCATACGTCAACTGGTAGCTGCATGGATTATATGGGGTATCGTGTTGGTGGTTATGGTGCTAAAGCAGTTGGAGTTAACCCCAGTAAACCAAATTGGAACAAAGCCATCGCAGCCGGTCTTTTATGGCCCTTTTCCCTGATACAGACGAACAGGCAATCAAGAACATTCGGCAGGGCGTAAAAGAAATGCGGCTTGTGGAACAGAGGAAACTGAAAAGCCGTCCTGCCCGCGAATTATTGAAAGATTTATGAGTTATCAGGTTGACACGATTGAGCATGTTGAACGAGAGGCAAGACGGCTTAAAAATGAAATTCCGCTCACTCAAGTGTGAAATCAACCCACTGATTGACAAATTAGAGGAAAAGCAGGATAAATCGCAGCCCACAGCTAAAGCGGCAGGCTGATAATCATTGAAAACTTGCCCGGCACCTTCTCTCCTCTATGAGCAAACGGGTATAGATTGCAGTAACCACATCTTTTAAGAAAACCACTACAATCTCTGCGTATGCTGTTCCGAAACTTAATTGTCGGCTTTGTCGTGCTGCTGGCCGGGTCGGGATTTTTGGGCGGCTTACCGGCACCAGATGACGCGGGCGAGCAGCTTTACAAAACTAAGTGCGCCGTCTGCCACGGGGGAACCGTACCCGAAGCGCCCCGATTCGAGGCCCTGCAACGGTTATCTGCCAGCGCCATTCTGGAAACCCTGCAAAACGGCGTAATGAAGGCACAGGGCGCTACCCTGACGGCCACCGAACGCCGGTCGGTCGCCGACTACATCTCTAAACTCGGTACGGCCAAAACTTCCGTCCGGTCCGGTCAATGCGATCAGCCGCCATCGACCAGCGCCGATAGTCAGAAATCCCGCATCAGCAGTTGGGGTATGGGGCCGGGTAATGGGCGCTATGCGGCTGCCCCCGACCTACGTATCAGGGCCGATAATGTTTCGCAATTAACGCTGAGCTGGGCGTTTGCCTTTCCCGACGCTACCCGCGCCCGCTCGCAGCCGACGGTGGTGGGCAATACGCTGTTCACGGCCAGTCAACAGGGGGTTATCTACGCCCTCGACGTCGCCACGGGCTGTATTCGCTGGACTTTCCAGGCCGAGGCCGAAGTGCGGTCGGCCATCGTCGTTGGCACCGACAAAAAGGGCGTGGCCAACCGGCTCTACTTCGGCGACTTCAAAGCGAATGTATACGCTGTTGACCTGCAAACGCGCCAACTCCTGTGGCGCAAACACATCGACGACCACGAACAGGCCACCATTACCGGCTCGCTGGTTTTGCATCAAAATCGACTGTACATACCGGTATCCTCTACCGAAGTCATTGCTGCCTATAACGCGAAGTACCCCTGCTGTACATTTCGCGGCTCAGTCGTGTCACTGGAAGCATCCGACGGGGCGGTGGCCTGGAAAACCTACATGACCGACACGCCCGCCCCGCAGGCCCTCAATTCGGCAGGAACCCAAACGCACGGACCGTCGGGAGCGCCGGTCTGGTCAAGCCCAACCATCGACGCCAAACGCGGGTTGCTGTACATCGGCACGGGCGAAAACTACAGCCGCCCGGCCTCGCCCACGAGCGATGCTATCCTGGCCCTATCGCTATCGACGGGAGCTATCAACTGGGTGCAGCAAACCATCAGTCAGGATGCCTGGAATGCGGCCTGCACACAACCGGGTTTGGCGAACTGCCCGGACCAGCACGGCCCCGACTACGATTTTGGCGCACCGCCCATCTTTGTGAGTCGACCCGGCAAGCCCGATTTAATTCTGGCGGGGCAAAAGTCAGGCATGGTTTACGCCCTCAATCCCGATGCCAGCGGAGCCATCATCTGGAAGCAGCGCGTGGGGCGGGGCGGCATCATGGGCGGCATTCACTGGGGCATGGCCAGCGACGGCGAAACGCTGTATGTTCCCATCAACGACCATGATGCCTGGCCCGCCGATTCGGCCAAACGGGCTTTTCCGGGGCTGCACGCGCTCAGCGTAGCCAACGGTACCATCAAGTGGTCGGCGATTGAGAAAAACCGCTGCGAGCAAGGCACAAAATGGGTCTGTGCGCCCGGTTTGTCGGCGGCCATTACCTTGATTCCGGGCGTTGTATTTGGGGGTGCATTAGATGGAATGCTTCACGCCTATTCAACAACCGACGGGCGGGTTTTGTGGGCCTTCAACACCAATCGTGACTTTGAGTCCGTAAATGGCCTGAACGCATCGGGAGGTACCATCGACTCGGCAGGGCCGGTTGTGGTGGGCAACCAACTCTTTGTGAATTCGGGCTACGCTAAGTTCGGCGAGAAAGCCGGTAACGTACTACTTGCTTTTACGCTTAAACCTACCCCTCCCACGAAATGAATGCGGGAAAAATAAAAATAATGCTCTCCGCCCTGCTCGTTGTATCGGTCAGCGTCGTGGGACAGCCGTCGACTACTCCTACGGCTACGCCGGGCGTGAAAGGAATCCATCACGTCAGTCTTTCCGTTCGGGATCTGGACCGGGCCGTTGCCTTCTATACGGGCGCCATTGGCCTTACCGAAGTCCGTCGTTATCGGATAACGGGCAACGTGGCGGTCGAAAAGAAAAGCGGCATCAAGTCGACGCCCCGGAGCGTCGTTCTGCTGCATGGTCCCAACGGGCAGATTGAGCTTAATCAGTTCGAGGGAAATACGGGCAAACCCGCCAGTGCGATGCCAGTTCAGGGGCCGGGCATCACGCATATTTGTTACCAGTCACCGGCGGCTTCGGGCCTGTATGCCAAATCGAAAGCAACCGGGGGCACTATCGTCAGCCGGGGCACAACGCCCGTCGACCGGGGCTACGGCATTCAGTATGCGTATGCAAAAGACCCCGACGGTTTGCTGTACGAACTGGAGCAGTTAGATAAACCAGCCTTTACTGACCCGGTCTGGATGGGGCACGTAGCCCTCGTGACGCCCGACATTGACCGTTTGGTTGAGTTTTACACCAAACTGCTGGGCGTGAAACCCCACAACCGAATCGACAACATTCGCAACAGCCCGAAATTAGACGATATCGCCAACATCGACAGCCTGAGACTGCGGGCAGCCTGGTTCAAAACGGGTAACATGGTGCTGGAAATCTGGCAGTTCAACAATCCACCAACGCGTGTGCCGGACAGCCCACCGCCGTATACGCGAATCGGGTACACCAATATCAGTTTCGAGGTGGGTAACCTCAACCGCACCTACCAACAACTCCGCGACGCTGGCATTTCGTGTCTATCGCCCCCGGTTTCGACCGCTGAATCAACCGCCGTTTTTCTGCGCGACCCCGACGGTAATCTGCTTAGTTTAGAGGAATTTCCGACTCCAGCGTCCATCGACCGGCTCAAACGACTTGAGTGATTTATCATGAACTTATTTGATTTAACGGGGCAGGTCGCCTTAGTAACGGGTGGCAATAGTGGCATTGGTCTGGCATTTGCCAAAGGCTTACTCAAATCAGGCGCGCAAGTGGCCATTTGGGGCCGCAACGTCCAAAAAAATACTGACGCGCTTCACCAGCTTCAGGCCCTGAGCGAAAACGCAGCCGCCTTTGTCTGTGACGTTACCGACGAGCAGGAGGTTTTGAAAACCTTTGCCGATACCGTTGCCCACTTTGGCAAAGTGGATAGCTGTTTCGCTAACGCGGGCGGTTCGGGCAAGCCGGGTATGCTGCATAAACTGAGCGCCAACGATTGGAATGCCGTATTGAACCTGAATCTGAACAGCGTGGTAAATACCTACAAACCCATGATTGCTCACCTGCTGGAACGAAAAGCGCCGGGCAAGCTAATTGTTACCTCATCGGAAGCGGCCCTGCTGGGCACGGGCTATGCCGCCGGGTATGGCACGACCAAAGCCGCCGTGATGGGCCTGACCAGGGCTTTGGCCATCGAACTGGGCCGCAACAACATTCAGGTCAATGCCGTGCTGCCCGGCTTTGTCGAAACCGGGATGTCGGTCGAAACGTCGCCAGCGTTTCAGGAAGCGGCCCGGCGCCGGTCGGCATCAGGGCAAATCGGCACGCTCGACCAAATGGAGGGCGTTGCTGTTTTTCTGGCTTCCCGGCACAGCGACTTCATGACCGGGCAGGGTATTGTGCTCGACGGTGGCCACAGCATTCACCCGATGTAGGTCAGGGATAAGGCGTTTTCAGGTGCGTCATCACGGCATTTATCACAGCCCGCTCCTGTTCCTGAATTAAGGCATGACCGGCCTCAAGGCGAATTTCTTTATATGGCCCCTGCATCAGTGACGTTTGTTTCGCCACAACCGACGGCGCAACGGCGAAGTCTTTGCTGCCCCAGATGAACAGCGTGGGCCGGGTGATGGGCCGGTTCAGTGTTTTACCCGCCACTAATTTTTCTACGTTCATGGCCCGGTACCAGTTTAGTTCGGCGGTTAGTGCGCCCGGTTCGGCCAGTATGGACAGGTATTCGTTTCGGTGAGGTTCGGGCAGGGTGGCGAGTAGTTTTTTCATCCCTTTCTGTCCGTTGTAGGTGAACAGGAATTCGGGGAGCAGCGGGCGTTGGAAAAAGCCGAAGTAGCTGCTTCGTTTTTTCTGCTCCGGGTCGTGCAGAACTCCGTCCAGAAACACGCCGAAGTGCGGAATTGAGAGGGCCGTCCAGGTCATAATGCGCTCCGGTAAGTTCATCGTTGCTCGCCAGCCAACACCCGCTCCCCAATCGTGACCCACTAAATGAAAGGTTTTGAATCCCACCGCATCGGCAACCTGGGCCACGTCGCTGGCTAAACTGTCGATGTGGTAGTGAGCCACGTCGGTTGGTCTGGCTCCCGGACTGTAGCCCCGCTGGTCGAATGCCAGCACCCGATACCCTTCCTGAGCGGCCTGCCGGGCCAGGGCATTCCACATGATGGACGACTCCGGGAAGCCGTGCAGCAACAGCAGGTTTGGCCCCGTATTGTGCATACCCGCCACCCGGACAACAAACTCATGCGTATCCACGGCCAACCGGTACAGTCCCGTATCCGCGTTTTGGGTATAGAGCGGCAGGGCCGACATACGGGCGCTGTGTTGTTTCGTCCAATCGACCGAAGCAACGTAGAGCAGCGTCGGAATCAGCAGGGCCAGCACGAGCAGGGCCAGTAAAATAAACTTCCAGGGCATGGGTCGAGAAATTAGTTGCCTAAAAATAGCCGACTTGTTGAGTATTTACGCAAAGACCGTCCCGCTTTTATTTCCAAACTTAGTACGTAACTTAGTACGCTCTGTTTCAGCCATTAACACAGCATCAAACCTCCTCCGATGGAAACGACACGACGCCGGTTTTTTGCCCTCCTGACAACCTTACCGCTGCTTGGTATTTTTTCGGCCATCACCCGCCGACGCCCGGCAACGCTGCAACCAACGCCCCCCTGCGACGACCACGACGAGCCAACGCCCAGCCTGACGGAAGGCCCGTATTTTACGCCCAACTCGCCCGAACGAAACAGCCTGCTCGAACGCGGTGTTGCGGGCACAACGCTGGTGTTGCGGGGTCGGGTGGTCGATACCAACTGCAAGCCCGTTGCCAACGCGCTACTTGACTGGTGGCAGGCCGACGACCGGGGCGAATACGATAACCGGGGCTTCCGGTTGCGGGGTCACCACTACACCAACAAGCAGGGGTATTTTCAACTGGAAACGGTTGTTCCCGGTATGTATCCGGGCCGCACGCGTCACCTCCACGTGAAGGTACAGGCACCGGGACAACGCGTACTGACCACGCAACTCTTTTTCCCGAATGAGCCGGGCAATCGGCGCGACCGCATTTTTGACCCGGTTCTGGTGATGGACATTCAGCGAAAAGACGACCGGGAGATGGCAGCTTATACGTTTGTGCTGAATCAGTAAAAATGGCCGATTCTTACCACCAAATACCTCATCCGATGCAGAACCTTTGCATAACACCTTTAAATAGAAAGAATTATGCAACGGAGAAAATTCTTAACCAATACCACGGTGGCCGTTACGTCGGCGGCATCGACCGTAGCAGTTACCGCTTTAGGCATAACGACCAATCCACTGAAAGCCGAATCGCAAACTGCTAAACGTACTGAAAAACCATTCCTTGTGAAAGCGGGCGAAACCCGGTTTGGCGAACGAACGCCGTTTCGGGGTATCAATGCCAATGACCTGAAAGTATCCTCGAAAGATACCGCTGGGAACGTCTCGGTATTCGAGTATGTCGGCAAAGAAAAAGTGGGGCCACCGCTGCACGTACATGATAAACAGGACGAAATTTTTTACGTGGTCGAGGGAGAGTATTTATTCCAGATAGGTACTGAAAAAATGACGGTTAAAGCTGGTGATACGGTTTTTGGTCCCCGAAACGTACCGCATACGTGGATTCAGGTATCAACCAGCGGGAAAATGGTGTATTTAGTACAGCCATCGGGCACAATGGAAGAATTTTTCTCTGAAATGAATAAGCTAAAGGGTCCACCGACCGAAGCCGACATTCAGAAAATTCATCAGGCACATGGCATGACCGTGCTGGGACCGCCTATATCGCTGAAATAAATCATGGACGCTATATTCGACTACCGACTCCCCTGCCCGGCTCTGCGCGACTACGTGCGGCAGTTGCAGATGGTTGGCTGTTCGTTTCCCTCGTCATTGAATGTTTTGCCTGTGAAAGCCTACTGGCCTCGTGCTGAAAACAGCCTGGCGTTTTATCCGAAAGACCCCGAAAGGCACGAATATGGCTTTGATGGAAACCAACTAATCAAACCGATTTCAACGCTGAATGGGCAATCCTCCATAGTAACCAATCGGCATGTCGGGCGTGATTTCATGGTGTTTCAGGTGCAGTTTCAGCCGGGGGCGTTGTTCTGGCTGACGGGAATTCCCAGCTACGAACTGACCAATACGTTTGTGGATGCTGAAGCCGTGTTCTCCACTGAAATCCGGTTAGTCAATGAGCGGCTGAGTTATACCCGGCATTACACGGAGATGATTCCGATTGTGGAGAACTTCCTGTTGTACTTAGTTAACCGGGCGAAGCGGAGAGTCTGGCGACCTATCGACAAAGTAAGCCGGTTTATGTTGCAAAATCCGGCTTCTGTTTCGCTGGTTTGGCCCGGTCCCGGCGGGGCACCGCTGGATTGGCTGGCCGACCAGGCATGTTTATCGCAGCGCCAATTTTATCGGCAATTTAGGGAGCGTGAAGGTATCAGTCCCAAACTCTACGCCCGCATTGCCCGCTTTGAAAATGCTATGAAACTGAAAAACGCCCGGCCTGGTCTCGACTGGCTGAGTATAGCCATCGAACTCGGTTATTATGATTATCAGCATATGGTCCGGGATTTTAAAGAATTCACGCAACTGACGCCCAATGCCTTTTTAGAAGCCGATGGCAAATCGCCCGAACGGGTGTTTGGCATGGTGGAAACCTGACCGAATACGAGAATCTACTTGCCTGACTGTTAGCTACTTACTATCTTTCAGCATGATCTATCAGCGCATTCCGCCACATCCCGCGCTTCAAGCCTTTGTGAAAGAGTATTTGCTGCTTCATTTTGTGTATGACGCCACGAAACCAGCGCTTGTCAAGGCCTTTCCGCCGTTGCCTGAACATGGTCTGGAGTTTTTTCCAAAGGGCTTAGTCACCTCGGTCAATATGCAGACAGGCGTCGTAAAAAAAGAACCGCGCAACGCCATTTTTGGGCAACAGGTTTCCCGCATCAATTTTGTGATGCCTCCCGAAGACTATATCATGATTCGGGTTATTTTCCACGTTGGAGGCTTGTATCGCCTGCTGCGGGTACCACTTACCGAATTCACCGACAGAAAAGCCGATGCTGAAGCCGTTATCAATCAGGAGGTTCAATTGATTACTGATCGGTTAGCCAATACGGAACAGTATCCCGACATGATTGCGGTTGTCGACGCGTTTTTGTTGTCGAAAATCCGGCGGGTAAAAGCCGATGTCCACGCCGTCGACAAAGTCGGCCAACTCCTGCTTCAACATCCAACCCGATTTTCGCTGGACTGGCTGGCTAATCAGGCGTGTTTAAGCCCCCGGCAATTCGAGCGTAAATTTGTGGAACGGCTGGGCATTGGTCCCAAACTCTTCAGCCGCATTGCCCGCTTTCACCAGGCATTCATGCACAAAGAAAAGCAGCCTCACCTCGACTGGCTTACGGTGGCGGTCAACTTTGGTTACACTGATTTCCACCATCTCTTCAAAGATTTCAAAGAATTTGCGGGTGCAACGCCCAATACGCTGCTCGCAGAATATGCCCACTCACCCGAAAAAATTCTGCATTTAGCGTAAACGTGTCGGTTTTCTACCAAAACCCGCGCCGGTGGGCTTTTTACATTTACGGGCTATACCAACCCGCTTCGTATCGTGGAAAAAGCCTACCGAAACATTAGCTATCTGTTTATTGCCGTCCTGATTCTGGTCTTTCTGGCATTTTTCAAGACCTACTTCGGCCTGTTCCCGACGTTTGCCGGCACTACCTTACTGGTTCATTTTCATGCGGTTACGATTCTGTTGTGGTTCGCCATGCTGATTGGGCAACCCATACTGATTCGGAACAAAAAGGCAGAACTTCATCGGCTCGTTGGCAAAGTCTCTTATGGGCTGGTGCCATTCATGGTGCTTTCCTTTGTGCTGATGGCCCGTCAGCATCAGTCTCGTGGCAAAGACCTCATGCTGTTGGTGTATAATACGTTCGACATCAGCACGTTTGTTTTGTTCTACACGCTCGCTGTCGTTTACCGGCGCAAGCCAGCCTACCATGCCCGATTTATGGTAATGACTGTGTTGCCGTTTCTGGGTGCAACCATAGGCCGACTGCCGGACTTTCCCATTCCCGGCGCTGTGCTGGGCCTGCTCACTATCATTGGCTTATTGATGTATGAGCGGTTCACCCGAAACGTGTACAGGCCCTACCTTATTTGCTTAACTGCGTTTGTGAGTCTGCTTGGTATGTCGGTTACCCTGCTTGGTGTCGGTGCGGGTCTGCTGAATAGGGTGTGGGATTTTTGCTTTGGTTGACAAACAATCTTTTTTCCCGGTTCGATGGTCACCTTTCGCCCGATTGTCCGATGTTCCCGGTCGATTTTCAGTCTCAGGTATAGCCAACAAAATCTCAACCTTCACCGACGCTAACAGTGGCTATAATGTATTTCTTTTGAGAAATAGAATTTGCTGGTGAATTCTATCCTCTCTTCCTGGCAATGGACTATCAGGATCTAATCAATCGAGCCTATCGGGCCTTTAATGCCCGAAATATTGATGGCGTACTTGAGTTAATGCACCCAGCCGTCGAGTGGCCCAACGGCTGGGAGGGCGGCTACGTATCCGGACATGAGGAAGTACGCGCCTATTGGCTGCGGCAATGGCAGGAACTTGACCCTGAAGTAGTTCCGGTTTCGATTCAGTTAACGCCCAGCAAACAAATTGACGTGACCGTTCATCAGGTAGTTAGAGAACGACTGGGCAAGGTTGTGACAGATGGGCTGGTGAAACACCTGTATACCCTTGAGGAGGGGAAAATAAAACGAATGGTTATTGAAACGGTGTAAAAAAAGGCCTTACCCCTGCCGGAAGCCAATGGCAATCGGGTTTACGCCAACCATCCTACTAAACGAATATACCCGGCAACCGGCGGTTGTCTGGGCATTTTAAATCCTATAATCTTACCGGGAAGAATCCCTGCTTCTCAGAGACTGTCTACATGTCAAAAATTAGGTATAAATTCCCCGTTGCTGTGTCCTCACCGCGCCACGGAGGCAGCAACCTATGCGTCAGCCACCGTTTAGCCCTACCGGAGAGTTTGCTGCCTCCGTGGCGCGGTGAGGACACAGCAACGGGGAATTCGTGGTTAACGTTAGAAATGTAGACAGTCTCTCAAAGATTTGCCTTAATTTTCCCGGCAATTTCCGTTATGTACGCATCCAGCTCAGTGGAGCATCGAAAGCCTGCGTTTCAACTTTTTTATTTGTGCTGAATCAACAACCTGAACTCCGAACCGTCAACGTGACGCGCTACGTGACGCCCCTGCGTGAAGGCGGCTCATTGCCCGCTATTGTTGAGGCCGACGATGGGTTTTTATACGTACTCAAGTTTCGCGGGGCCGGACAGGGCGCCAAAGCCATCATTGCCGAATTGATTTCGGGTGAACTGGCCCGCACAGTCGGCCTGCGGGTGCCGGAACTTGTGTTTGTCAACCTCGATGAAGCGTTTGGCCGCACCGAACCCGACGAGGAAATTCAGGATTTACTTCGGGCCAGTGAGGGGCTTAACCTGGGGTTGCACTACCTGTCCGGGGCCATCACGTTCGACCCCCTGGTCACACCCGTCGATAGCCGGCTGGCCTCGCAGATTGTCTGGCTGGATTGTTTTGTAACCAACGTAGACCGTACCGCCCGCAACACAAACATGCTCATGTGGCATAAAGAACTGTGGCTTATCGACCATGGCGCATCGCTTTATTTTCATCATTCGGGCCAGCCCTGGCAGGAACAGGCTGCGCGACCATTTACGCAGGCTAAAGACCACGTATTACTCCCACAGGCTACCGAACTCGACACCGTCGATGCTGAGTTTCGCCAGATTCTGACAGCGGAGCGTATGCAGTCAATTGTGTCGTTGATTCCCGATGCCTGGCTAACCGAGTCGTCAGACCCAGTCGATGACCAGCGACAGATGTATGCCGGGTTTCTAAAGGCCCGGCTGGCGAATTCAGCAATTTTTGTCAACGCAGCTACCGATGCCAGAAAAGCACTTGTTTGAGTACGCTGTTATCCGGGTCGTGCCGCGCGTCGAACGCGAAGAGTTTCTGAACGTGGGCATTATTCTGTATTGCTCTGCGCAGGGCTTTCTGCAAACTCGGTTCGACCTGAACGAAGAACGCCTTCGGGCTTTCTCGGCCGGGCCTGACAAAACGGAACTGCACGAGCGACTTCGGGCTTTTGAGCGGATTTGTGCAGGCCGGGCCGAAGGTGGCCCAATTGGTCAGTTGCCAATAGCGGGCCGTTTTCGGTGGCTTACTGCCACCCGCAGCACGGTTGTGCAAACCTCGGCGGTTCATCCCGGTTTGTGCGCCGATGCGGGCGAAACATTAACCCGGTTATTTGCCCAGTTGGTTGATCCCTAACGACACCGGGTAAAAACCCGGCACAATTACTATACTATTGCGCCGGGTTTTAACCCGGTGTTTTTGATGAAACGACTATGCAGCCACGTCTCAGGTTTTTCACCGTTTTTTTATCGCTCACGGCTTCGTTTAGTTACGGGCAGCCACGAACCGACGCCTTCCTGACCAACCTGTTTTCTACGAACCGGAACGCGGTGTTTCAGCAGGTTCTCCGCCAGGCTGACACCCACCGGCTGCAGATTATTTACACGCAGATTAACCGCGATAAAAACAATAATCCGTTATTCACCAACTATTACTTCCGGGTCGATAGCACCGAGTATTTCAACCCGGCGTCTACGGTCAAACTGCCGCTTGCGCTGTTATCGCTGGAAAAACTGAACAACCTGAGAAATCCGCAGCTAACCAGGTTCACGGCCATGCAGTTCGATAGCGCTTACAGCCGGCAAACGAAGGAATGGACGGATAGCACGTCTCAAAGCGGGTATCCATCGGTTGCTCATCTTATCAAAAAAGCCCTGTTAGTCAGCGAAAACGACCCTTATAGCCGGATGTATGAGTTTGTTGGGCAACAGGCTATCAATCGGTCCTTACATGCCAGAGGGTATCTGGATACGCGCATTACGCACCGGTTCGTCAGGATGAGTGCCGAGGAAAACCGTCATACCAATCCCGTTCGCTTCATTGGTGAAGATGGTAAATTGATTTATTCACAGCCAGCGGCTTATAATCCGGACCCGTTCGATTTTCGGCGGGTAACTAAACTCGGCAGGGGCTATTATGCCAACGACAGTCTGGTGAATCAACCGTTCGATTTTACGGAGCGCAACAAACTGCCCCTCGAAACCTTACAGCAGATTCTGCAATCGGTCATGTTTCCAGCGTCGGTGCCCGCCAAACAGCGATTCAACCTGACGCCGGAGGACTACCCGTTTCTGTACCAGTACCTGTCGCAGTACCCCGGCGAAACAAACTACCCTAAATACGACGCGAAACCGTATTACGACAGCTACGTGAAATTTTTCTTTCTGGACAGTTTGCATCACAGCTTACCGACGGGTGTACGGGTGTTTAACAAAGTGGGGTGGGCATATGGGTTTCTGACCGATGCAGCCTATGTGGTCGACTTCAGCAACAAGGTCGAGTTCATGCTAACGGCCACGCTCTACGTCAACAGTGATGGTATTCTGAACGACGACAAATACGAGTATGACAACCCTGGACATCCATTTCTGTATCAGTTAGGCCAAACGATTTACCAATACGAACGAAAACGCAAACGGACGCATGTTCCTGACGTAAGCCGATTTAAGATCAAGTATGAAAAACGGCTGGATGATGGCCGACCAGTTTTGAAAAACGTAGATAATTAGCTGATTGTAAGCGATTAACAGTCGACCGAAATGGCGGACCCATCCCGACGGGGTCATACGTAGTCAGGATTTAGACTGGAATTAGTTCTATAACCGCAACCGAAAAAACGACAAACGATGACCGGAAACCAACTGGATATATGGCTAAGCAGGGGGTATTATCGAATGCAGCAGAAAGTTTTTACGTGCGACTGGGTCTACTTCGACGATACGTATTACACCGCACACTGGCTGCGTATCGTGTTGGCTGACGTTACCTACGGGAAAGCCCAGCTTCGGTTGTTGAGAAGTAACGGGAAATTTTCGGTGGCGGTTAAGCCCTTTGTTCTTTCAGAAGAACTTGAGGCCCTGTATCGGCAGTATCGAAATTTCATAAATTTTGATGCGCCCGATTCGGTCGAGGCCTGTTTGCTGGACGGGTCTTTGCAGAACGCATTCGATACCTATGTCATTGAGATTCGGGATGAGGGCCGGTTAATTGCAGCCGGCATCTTCGACAATGGCACCCTAAGCATTGCCGGTATCATGAATTTTTACCACCCGGCCTACCGCAAACATAGCCTGGGAAAATACCTGATGCTGCAAAAAATCAATTACGCCCAGACCTGGAAAAAAGCATACTATTACCCTGGTTATTTAGTCAACGAGTACCCCAAGTTTGATTATAAACTCTTCCCCTGTACATCGGCCACCGAGGTATACGATAGTTTCAGTGGTATATGGCTTCCTTTTTCGTGGGAAACGGTGAACGCCCTATCGGCCGATATTCTGGGTACAAGCCGCGCCGATGCCCCAATTGAAGACGTATAGACAGGACCCCCTTTAGGGCAGAAAGCCATAATCCAGTCCACAGATAGGCTTTTAGGATTATTACGGGAAAAAATTTAACTGTCAACTTATACTATATTTGGACAAATGTGCATTGTGTAAAATTTTATAGAGGTTTATTAAAAAAAATTCAAAATTGTGTTTGGCCTTTACGATAAACGCCTATATTTGATTCAACAATTTAGTACAACAAACCATACTTCAAGTATTGACTGCTCACTGGCCGCACTTGTGGAGTAGTCAGGCACAACTCAAAGCGGGTGTTCACCACCAGCCCACTGAGTTGCAGGTTAGCTTCTGCTCATTGCCGAACGCCTAACCTCATTTAAATAATCACGATTGTCGGGTCATCCGGCTTGCGAAAGCCAGCCCTGATAATCATATACCCCTATACCCGAATTTATTTTTCTGTTTCACCCGCAGGCCGTGAGGCCTTCGAGGGCAATTGTGTTGTGCCTGGCCGGTTCGGACGGTTTCGGATCGGGCGGCCAGTATTCGGCATCGTTCGAGCGGCCAGGAACACATAATTGCTTCATTACCAATGCACTTTTTTCTTAACACTAAACAAACTATGCGAAAAAGACTACTCATTTGGGCACTCTTGTGCTGTTGTGCGGGATTGTCAGCCCACGCACAAACCCGCCTGCTGACCGGAACGATTAGTTCAGCCGAAGAAGGGCCACTGCCTGGTGTAAACGTGCTGCTGAAAGGCACCTCTATTGGCACCACAACCGACTCGAAAGGCAAGTTCTCGCTCAGCGTCCCCGGCGATGGGGCTGTCGTCACGTTCAGTTCCATCGGCTTTACCACCGAGGAAATCAACGTGGGCAATCGGTCAATGCTGGATGTATCACTGAAATCTGATGTACGGGCGCTCTCCGAAGTGGTTGTCACAGCCTTTGGGGTCAAGAAAGAAGTGAAATCACTGGGCTATGGTGTGCAGGAAATCAAAGGAACGCAGCTTACCGAAGCGCGGGCGACCAACGTAGCCAACGCCCTGTCGGGGAAGGTAGCGGGCCTGCGTATCAGCAGCAACGGCGGCCCCGGCAGTGGCTCCGGCATTCAGATTCGCGGAGCATCGTCGGTATCGGGTAATAACCAGCCGCTGATTGTGGTGGATGGCGTGCCCATTCAGCAAACCTCCGAAAAGCAGTTTGGTGGCGGTTTGTCGGAAATCAACCCCGATAATATCCGGGAAATCAGCGTTCTGAAAGGACCCAACGCAGCCGCACTCTACGGTTCGCGGGCGGCCAATGGCGTAATCATCGTGACCACCAAAAACGGGTCGGGTACCAAAGGAATTGGGGTTGAAATCAACTCGAATTTCATGGTCGAACGGCCCTGGATTAGCCCTAACTTTCAAAATACCTACGGGGGCGGAAATGGCTACCGCACCTGGTACAACGACGGCTGGAGCGGCTCAATTACCGACCCGACCGAGATTGCCCAGTACCGGGGTGCCTACCCAAACGGCCCACTGAGCGGCACCGAAGGTACCGACGAAAGCTGGGGCGCGCCAATGGACGGGCGGCTTGTGCGGCACTGGTGGAGCGGCAAGGAAGTGGCCCCGCTAACGCCCAATCCGAACAACTGGAACGACTACTGGCAAACCGGCAAAACCTTCACCAACACGGTCGCCTTGTCGGGTGGGAATGATAAAGGCAGTTTCCGCATGTCGGCCAGTCGGCTCACGCAGGACGGCATCATGTACTTCAATGATTTTTACCGGAATAACTTCAAGCTCAACACGGCCTATAATTTTACACCGAAGCTAAATGTGTCGGTATCCGCCGAGTATGTAAAATCGGGCGGAAACCGGGGCTTTCAGGAAGGCCAGCAGTTTATCTGGGCGCACCGGCAAACCGACTGGACCAAAATCCGCAACTGGCGCGACTACTCAGCCGTTCATATTCAGCGGGCTGTAGCGGGCAAACCGGCGGATAACGACCCACCCAACTGGCAGCATACGTTCTTCACGAACCCGTATTTCTCGACCGAAATGCTGCCCTACACCAATGAGAAGGATCGCCTGGTAGGCAACGTGGCGCTGAACTACCAAATCATGCCTTTCCTGAGCGTTATGCTCCGCAGCGGCACTGATGTCTGGACCGATACCCGCGCCAACGTCGTCAACTTCGCCCGTGTTCGGAACGGCAACGCCACACCGGGCCGCTACTCCGAAGAGGTGCTTCGCCGGCAGGAAACCAACAGCGACCTCATCCTGACGTTCAACAAAGCCCTGACCACCGACTTTACGGCCAACATTCAGGCGGGGGCGATTCAGCGGACCAACTACTACAAGCGCAACTATACGTACGTTGGCGAATTGGTGGTCGATGGGGTGTATAACCTGTCGAACTCCAACGTGAGCCAGAACGCGGTCGAAAGCGAAATTCGCAAGTCGGAGATGAACAGCCTGTTTGCATCGGCCGAGTTCGGCTGGCGTAATTCGCTGTTTTTGAGCGGCACGGCCCGGAATGACTGGTCGTCGACGCTGCCCAGTAATGCCCGATCCTACTTCTACCCGTCCGTATCAGCCTCAGCCGTGCTCACCGAATTGCTGAATGTGCAGAGCCGGGTGTTATCGTTCGGTAAAGTGCGGGCGTCCTGGGCGCAGGTGGGCAATGATGCCGACCCCTATCAGTTAGCGCAAACGTTCCGGTCGGGGGGTTCGTGGAATGGATCGGTGCCAGAGTTTTACGAAAACACCAAAATTGCCAACGCCACTCTCAAGCCCGAAATCACCACCGGCATTGAATTGGGCATCGACCTGCGCTTCCTGAAAGGCCGCGTTGGATTAGACCTGACGTATTATGACCAGACGTCGCGCAACCAGATTCTGGCCGTCGACATCTCGAAAGCGAGCGGCTACAACCAGCGCGTGCTGAACGCGGGCGAACTCACCAACAAAGGCGTTGAAATCGTGCTAACCGGCACACCCGTGAAATTGGCCAACGGGTTCACCTGGGAAACTACCCTCAACTACTCCCGCAACCGCAACAAGGTTGTTGAACTGGCCGAGGGGCTAACCACCTACGTGCTCAACACCCGCCAGGGGCTTAACTCCGAAGCGCGGGTTGGTCAGCCGTATGGCACGCTGTTCGGCATCGGCTTCGAGCACGCACCCGACGGTCAGATGATTTACAGCAATGGCCTGCCCGTTGTTTCAACCAACCCAAAAGTGCTGGGCAACATTCAACCAAAGTGGACGGGCGGCTGGCTCAACAGTTTCAGCTACAAAGGCATTACGCTGTCGGCCTTAGTCGATGCCAAAATCGGGGGTGATTTCTACGACGAAGGTACCGGCACTGCCCGCTGGACGGGTCAGTACGCCGAAACCGCTCTGGGTCGCGAAGAAGGCATTATCGGCAAAGGCGTTGTGAACGTCGGTACGGCCGAAGCTCCGCAGTATGTGGCGAATAACGTGATTGTACCGGCCAATACGCTTTACGGCTACAACAATCCGCGCCGTTACCACGAAGCCGTCATTTTCGACGGCTCCTACGTTAAGCTCCGCGAGGCTACAGTGGGATACGCCTTACCTGCATCGTTCTTAGCTGGCAAATTCATTCGCACAGCCAAGTTATCGGTGGTGGGTCGTAACCTGCTGATGCTGTTCCGCAACAACCCGCACATCGACCCCGAAGTTGACCGTTTCGGCGGCAACCAACAGGGTTTTGCCTACGGCGAATTGCCCTCATCGCGCAGCGTTGGTATGAACCTGAGTCTTGGATTTTAACTGTTCCAGGTTTCAAGTTCCAGGTTCCAGCCGGGCCATCAGAGCGGTTGAGACCAGAAAGACTTGAAACATGAAACATGAAACGTAAAAACATGAAACGAACCATCCTATTTATACTCACCCTACTCATAGCCGGGTCTTGCACGAAGGAATTCGACAAGATGAACGTGGACCCCAATAACCCCACGGCACTTAGCCCGCAGTATTTATTGCCCTATGCCATCGAGAAAGTCGTGGACCGCTCGTGGGGCGGCCGGGATCGCTTCGAGCGGCTCAACCTCGATGGCGCCATGCTCTGGATGCAGTACCTGACGCGCAACATTTACTCCAACGAAGGCGATAACTACGGGCTGTCGGTAGCGTTCTACAACAACAACTGGAAGGCCCTCTTCAACGATGGACTTGTTAATTTTCAGCGGATTATTTCATTATCCGGGACGGGTTCTCAGTTTCAGAACACAAACTACGAAGGCATTGCCTTAGTGATGCGAACCTGGACGTTCTCCCTGCTAACCGATCTTTACGGGCCAATCCCCTACACCGAAGCGCTGAAAGGCACAACTGCCGAACCCATTTATACACCCACGTATGACGCCATGGATAAGGTCTACGCCGGTATGCTGGCCGACCTGAAAACGGCCAATGAGAAATTGACAGTCGGCGGTGCAGCGGTCTCGGGCGATATTCTGTACAACGGCGATATTCTGAAATGGAAGAAGTTTGCCAACTCGCTCCGGCTTCGGCTGGCCAACCGGCAAGCCGTGAAAAAACCGGCTGAGTCGAAGGCAATTATGGCGGAGATTCTGGGCGACCCGACCAAATATCCGGTCTTTACCAGCAATGCCGATAATGCCACCCTGAAAACGACCGAAGTGCTGTCGAGCAACAACGAGTTTTATTTAGTGATGATTAACGACAGCCGTACCGACTGGAACGTGAGCAAGACTTTAGCTGACCGGCTCAATGCACTTGGCGATGCCCGCCTTTCGGTGTATGCTCAGCCTAACAAAGCGGGCAAATACGAAGGCCACGCCAACGGGTTGCCCGATGCCATTGCCACCACCTACCTCGCCACAAGCTCGAACATCGGTACGTATTTCATCCAGAAAACCTCGCCGGAAGTCATCATGACGTTTGCCGAACTGAACCTGATTCTGGCCGAAGCCGCTCAGGATGGCGACATCAGCGGCTCAGCGCAAACTTATTTCGAGAAAGGCATGACCGCTTCGTTCGACCAGTATGGGCTGAAAATCACCGATGCGTATCTGAAAACGGTGGGCACGGCCTCGAAGGAGAAAATTATGGAGCAAAAATGGATTGCGCTGTTTGGGCAGGGCCTGGAAGCCTGGACCGAATACCGCCGGACGGGCCTGCCCGTGCTACCGGCTAAGGACCCCCGGTCGGTATTCGAGAACGATGGGGTGCTGCCTACCCGACTGCCCTATCCAACCTCCGAAGTGTCGCTGAACGAAGCGAATTATACCAAAGGGGTTGCCCTGATTGGTGGCACCAACAACACGAAGGCGAAACTGTGGTGGGCGGAGTAGTGAAGAATTAGAGAATGTACAAGGAATAATGTACAATGAATAACGAAACTGAACCATGAAGCATTATAAAAAACTCATACTACCGTTTGTCCTGGCCGTCATCGGGCTAACGGCCTGCGAAAAGAAAGTAGACCCGTTTATCGACCGGGTTGTAGCTCCCGTGCTGGTTGTTATCGACAACGCAACGGGCGATAGTGGCGGACTCACGCAGGAGCCGGTCGTGTCGCAGAAGGTAAGCGGACCGGTTACGCTGGCGGTGCGGATTTATGAACTCGATAAGGCAGGAATCTTAGACAACAAAGTCGGTATTGATTCGATTCCGGTGGCCTCGCTGGCCCTCAAACTGACCACCCGGACGGGTACGGCCATTGGCAGCTTAACCACCGATGGCACGGGGAAAGCCACCATCTCGAAAACCTGGGCTGAACTCGGCATCACAGCGCCCAAAGCGGGCAGCAGCGTGTTGCTGACCTGGACGGGCGAACACAAAGGGCAGGCGTTTTCGCGATTCTCCCGACTACAGGGGGTTAATTAATGAATCATGCAGAATGAATAATGAAGGGTCGCTCAATTATTCATTCTGCATTATTCATTCTGCATTATTCATTCTGCATTATTCATTATTCATTATTCATTAAAAACTCATGAACCTCAACCGTCGTAATTGGCTCAAAAACAGCCTGATGATGAGTGCAGGAGCTGTTGCGGCCCCTGCATTGTTACCCATGAACGCGTATTGCGAGCCCTGGCTCGACGCCCCGGAAATGCTGCCGGTCATGCCGCCAAAGGGCGTTCCGATGAAAGCCCGGCTCTCGGCGAATGAGAACCCGCATGGCCCGTCGCCAAAGGCACTGAAAGCCATTTCGGAAGCAGCCGCCGAAGGGTATCTGTATCCATTCAGCTATGGCGGGCAACTGCGGAAAATGATTGCCGAGCAGGAAGGTGTGGCCGAAGAGCAGATTCTGCTGGCTCCCGGTTCGGGGTCGCTGCTGGTGGCGGCAGCTATGCACTACAGCTACAAGAAGCCGGGGGGCAGCATTATCTCAGCCGACCCGACGTATGAGCAACTCATGCGGGCCGCTGTCCAACACGGGGCTAAATGGGAAAAAGTACCCCTGACGGCTGGTAACTACGACCATAACCTCGCCGAGATGGAAAAGCGTGTTGGCGACAATACCAGCCTGATGTACGTCAATAACCCAAATAACCCAACCGGTGTGACCATCGACCCGGTTGCGCTGCGGGCGTTTGTTGACCGGGTATCGGCTAAAAAACCGGTATTTGTCGATGAAGCCTACATTCACTACACCAGCAACCCGAAGAAGTTTTCGGTCATTGAGAATGTGAAAAAAGGACAGGATGTGCTGGTGGCCCGGACGTTCTCGAAAATCTACGGTATGGCGGGTTTGCGGTTAGGCTACTTAGTGGGCCAACCCGATACGCTGAAAGAAATCAGCAAGTGGGGGGGCGGCCCCGGTGGTCTGACTATGACGACCCTGCGGGCCGGCCTGGCCTGCTACACCGATGAGGAATTCATCAAATACTCCTTAGCCAAAGGCCTGGAAGCCAGAGAGTTTCTTTATCAAACACTGAAAACCAATGGCTACACCTATCTGCCATCGGGGACGAATTTTGTGCTGTTCCCAATTCGGATGAAGGGTGAAGATTTTGTAGGCCGCATGATGGAGCAGGGGGTGAGCATCCGGCAATGGAAGTTCGACGGGCAATACTGGTGCCGCGTCAGCTTAGGCACGATGCCCCAAATGCAGGCCTTCGCCGAGGGTTTGAAGGTTATTTCGTAATCAAGTAAATTAGATTAAATAGATTGGTTTGACCCCTGCGGGGTCCGATAAAAGATGTAAACTAATTCTGACTGATTAGACAGGCTACCAAAGCTAACGCCCCTACGGGGCTGAACCAGCACCATTCCGCAGCCCCGTAGGGGCGTCTGGTTTGGTAGCCTGTCATACCCCATCGGCTTCAGCCCCGTAGGGGCGTAGCAATAGACCGGGCGTAACAGCAGTTAAGTAGATACTGTTGAAAATTAATACTGTTATCTAAGCATGGCTGATGGCGTTGTCATTGGCCATGCTTCGTTTTATGGCTTCAGTGAGTAAAACAGCAGTTGCTGCTGCTTATTCTGTTCGCGAAATGGCTCCAATCACACAACAGCATGAACCAGCTTAACCAGCTCCTGCACGACGTAGCTACGGCCCGAACCCAGTACATCAGCGAGGTTGGTAAACTTAGCGAGGAGCAGGCCCACTGGAAACCATCGCCCGATGTATGGAGCGCCGTTGAAAATACCGAGCATCTGTATTGGGCTGAGCACGGCGGTATTTGGGGTATGTGGCGGGCCTTTCATGCCAAACGGGCAGGCAACCCCATCTGGGAAGGCGAATTGATTCATAAAGGATTACCCATCGAAGAAATTGTTGCCCGCACCTGGCAGCCGAAAGAGATAGTGCCCGCCATTGCCGCTCCGCGCATGGGTGGCCCGGCGGCCTTCTGGCTGTCGGCGTTGCGTAGCCTGCAGCAGCCGCTGACGGAGTTGGGCCACGCGTTAGCCAGCGAAGAGTGGGAAACGCTCATTCATCCGCATCCCATTTCCGGCCCGTTAGATGTTCGGCAGCGATTCGAGTTCCTGCGCTTTCACATCGACCGCCATAGGAATCAGGTGCTGGCGCTGGCGTTGCCCTAAATACATGTATTTATACCCACCCGAACCGTTCCATCAGCCTATCTTTCTGCTGACGGGCAACGGGAATGCTTACGCCAGTGGTCAGTAATAGATACGTTCCCTCGCCCTTCACCAACTTCTGAATGTGGTCCAGATTGACCATATATTGCCGGTGAACACGCACAAAATCGCGGGTTTCGAGCACGTCCTGCACATCGCCCAGCGTTTTCGAAACCATGTATACCTCGCCGTTTTCGAGGTGAAACCGGGTATAATTACTGTCGGCTTCGCAATAAATAATGTGTTTGGTATCCACGAATACCAGGCCGCTGGCGTGCGGGAGCGCAATGCGACTGGGGCTGGATAAGGCCTTAACGCCGAGTGCCGTCCCACCGAGCGTCGGACCGCCGAGTGTCGGGCCAGCCGGATAATACTGTCGCATCAGTTCCAATTGTTGCGGATGAATGCGGGGGGTGTTTTCGGCCCGCCGGACGGTGGCAATCAGGTCAACGGTGTCGATGGGTTTGAGCAGGTAGTCTAACGCGCTGAACCGAAACGCCCGCACCGCATACTGATCGTAGGCCGTCACGAACACGATATGGAACGTTATCTCACCAACTTTTTCCAAAAGTTGAAAGCCGTTCATCAGCGGCATCTCAATGTCTAAAAATACCAATGCCGGACGGAGTTGCTGGATTGCTTTCAACCCCTCGATGCTTTCTGTAAACTGGCCGACGATTTCGACCTGCGGACAATGCCGGCTCAGTTGCAGGGCCAGCAGTCGAACGTTGTCGGGTTCGTCATCAATGATCAGGGCTTTCATGTGTAAAGAGCGAAAGAGTGAAAAAGCGAAAGAGCGTTGAGTGATGCGTCAGCCGCTCTTTCACTCTTTAAATCGGTATCTGCAAAACGACTTCCGTTCCGGCGGGTTGACCGTCGGCATCAACGAGGTCCTCAATGAGTACCTGCGTTTGGGTTTGGTATAACTGGTTGACCAAGGCAATCCGCTCGGAGGTCATCTTCAGGCCAAACGACTTGCGGTGACTGGCTGATTTACTTTTCAGTTCGGCGGCTCGGGTTCGGCCCACGCCATCGTCGGTAATGGTCAGTTGTAGCAGGTTTTCCTGCGGCTGGCTGGCCCGGATGCGGACAGTACCACCCTCGGTTTTGTGCATCAGCCCGTGCCAGATAGCATTCTCCACATACGGCTGCAACAGCAGGGGCGGTATCTCGACAAAACCCGTGTCAATACCGGCTTCGACCTCTACGACAAACGACAGTTTTTGCTTGAAGCGCATGATTTCCATATCGGCATACAGTTGGAGCATAGCCAACTCGTTTTGCAGTGTTACGCGCTCGGAGCGGGAGTTTTCCAACACCATTCGGATGAGCCGGGAAAACTTGGTGAGGTAGTCTGACGCCTTTTCCGAGTCGTTTTCGGTGGCATAAAGCTTAATCGAGTTGAGGCAGTTGAAAATAAAATGCGGATTCATCTGCGAACGTAGCCCCGCCATCTCGGCCTCGGCTACCCGGCGCTCAAAATCGGAACGAAGCTGACTGACGCGCTGTTCTTCGAGCTGATGAGCTTTTGTCAGTACTTCGGTTTCCCGCTGAGCCAGTTGACGTTCCAGATCAATGGTATAGGTTTGCTGTAGCCACCCATTTTCTTTTAACTGCTGAATCAGTTTGTTCTGCGTCTGAATTTTCTCGACCTTATTCAAATAACCACGTCGCCCCAGGGCCAGTGAAAAACACAGGATTTCAAGTAACTGGCTCACAACTAAGTAAAACAGGGGCATTTGAGGTAACTGATCCGTCGTTTGGGGGCCGCTATAGTTCAGGACAATCGCCGTGATAGCTCCGCTTATTAATAGTATTGAGCCTGCCAGTGCGTATGGTTTAAGCGGATGTTTGTTACGCAGCAGGCCGACCATAAGCACCAATAGGCCACTGTAATTAAGAAAGTTAACCGTTAGATATACGTAAATAGAAGGCCAGATAAATAATTCGGCCAGTAAAACCGGCACGGATAAGGCAGCAAATCGGACAAAGTAACGCGTCCAACGATCTAAACGGGGTTGTTGTTGAGGCACTTCGAGAAGATAGCCGATAAAACGAATGTACGACACCATCATACTATACCCCAGTAGCAGCATGTAGGCAAAGAAAACCGTCAGATCGGGTGGCTGTGTATGGTCGGAAGGCCGCACCCCCGCCAGTGCGGCACCATCGAACCATACACGGGTTGACTGCCACAGCCAGGTTGCGGTTATCAGTAAATAAAGTGCGTACCAACCATAGGGTGCGTCACGATTGAGCAGATATTGCGCGAACGTGAACAGGCTCATGAACACCAGAGCCCCCAGTGCGGCACTAAAAAACACCAAAATCGGCATGGTAGCCTGGGTGCGTTTGGGCATCTGTAGACCGGACTGGTACTTACTGAGACGGTGTGGTAGTGTTTGAGGGTGAGTTCGACCTGGCGGCTGGTACGTTCCTGAGGGATTCACCGGCATTCGTCCATCGGATTGCCGGGCAGTCGATTCGGAAGATTTACCGGGCAATATGGGTGCCGTCTGTCCCCATATCAGCGGGCCTGTTAGCCAGATCAGGCCGATAAATAGCCAATGATGGTATCGAAGCACTTTCATACGGGTATGTCTACGGTTACACGTGTCCCACAAGCCTCGCCGAAACTATCGACCAGGTCATAAATCCGGGACTGCGTCTGGATGTTGTACAACTGATTAATCATCCGAATCCGGTCGGCCGTGACCTGCATCCCGAACGATTTGTGCTTACCCGCCGACTTGCTCTTTAGTTCTCTGGCCCGCTCCCGGCCCACCCCATCGTCGGTGATTTCAATATGCAATAGATTGTCCTGGAGCTGGCTGACTTCCACCGTCACCGTGCCGCCCTCGGACTTGTGCATCAACCCATGCCAAATTGCGTTTTCAACATAAGGCTGTAAAAGTAGAGGTGGAATACAGAGATACCGCTGGTCGATGTCGGGGGCGACATGAATGCTGAACTGCACTTTCTGCTTGAAGCGCATGGCTTCCAACTCGATGTAGAGTTGGAGGGCTTCCAACTCATTTTGCAGCGGCACCAGTTCGGAACGGGAATTTTCCAGCACTAACCGGATGAGCCGGGAGAACCTGGTGAGGTAGTCAGACGCTTTGTCGGCATCGTTCTGGAGGGTGTAGAGCTTGATTGAGTTAAGGCAGTTGAAAATGAAGTGGGGGTTCATCTGGGCACGCAGGGCGGTCAATTCGGTATCGGCCAGTTTCTGCTCGAACTCGGTTTCGAGCTGGCGGATGTGCTGGGCTTCCAGTAAGCGGCTTTGCTGTTCGATTTCCTGGGTACGTTGAGTTAGTTGAGCTTCCAGCGTTTCGTTCTGCGTAGTTAATAATTGCTGTTTCTCCAGGGCCAATTGTTGTATGTCGACGAGCCTGGCGGCTAAACTGCGGTTGATGTAGGCAAAGTTTTCGCCCAAAAACCAGGATATACAAATGGGAATACTCATCACCCCAATAAAATCAATCAGGTTTGGAATCTGATTTTTTAGAAGCTGAGGAAAAATTTCGTAAAAAACAATTATATACCTACTCTCCAAGGCCACTGTAGATAATACCATGCCACAAAGAATCAGGAGCGCGTTTCGTTTTTTGTCCAGCAGGGCCTTTATAGTTACGTAAAAGCAGGCTAATGCACTTACATTCGTCGTCCACATTTCAGAGATTTGTACCCCATGCTTATAGTCAGCATAAAAGAAGAGTAGTAGTAATACATTATAAGCGACTGTGCTCCAGAAAACAAAGTCTGGTTTGTAGTCAAACAGGGCAAAGAAAGCCCGTAGCAGCAATATATAGGTAAGTGTGTAGATAGGCCCACGAAACAGACCGCCATAGAGGACAAGGGATAAATTGTCCGTCGGTTTAAGCGATACAAACAAAGCCCACATAAGAATATGGATGCCGTAGCATAAGGCCATGCCGGAAAAGTATAGATTGGCTTTCTGGGCTGGATAGAAGATGTATAACGCGAAATGCAACAAAAAGAAAAGCAGGAATGCGCCTATTTTAGTACACGCAGACACCATCATTGGGCCAATGAAAGAGGTATAATAATTTTTAACCTGCTCAACCGAAACGAGCGAAGAATAGATGAAGAAGTTGGGTACACCACCAAATCGGTTATACGGCAAGCCTTTCTGGAAAGCACACCGAATCGCTATCACAACAGGGGATGGGTGTGCAGGAAAATCAAGAAATGTAATATAAAAGCCAGCTTTTACGGCCGAAGCGTTCAGGTTACCAAATCGTTTCACCAATTGCCCGTTCATATAGATTTCTGAAGCACCGACATGAAAAATCATGAGCGCCAGGGGTTTGCCAAGTGAAACTGTGTCCAGTCTGACCCTGTGCCGAATCCAGATGATTTTACCGTCCTGAATCTGGGGTAAGTCCATAACATCCTGGGCAGGGTCGATGCTCTCCCACTTGCTGTCATCAAACGCTGGCCCGGACCAGGCCCTGTTATCACCCTGATGCCACTTCCAGCCTTTATCGAGCCGGGGCAGAGGGTCGGGACCTTGACTGATTGGAGACATTAGCCCCCAGTACAGCATAGCTGTAACTAAAAACAGCCAAACGAAGCGGTAGCGATTCTTCATAGAACGGTTTAGAAAAGGCAGTATCCAGTTCAGCCATCGATACGCGTAAGTTGCTAAAATTTAACTTATTACGTCGCTTACATCCGTGTAAAGCCTTCCTTCTTTTGAGTGAGTGGTCGTTTTTTCGAGTGACCCACTCCGATGACCGTTCACACGTTCCACTCATAATTCCAGCAACTCACACAGAATTCTATACCATTTACACTGTCCTTTTTTAGAGAGCTTACAGGCTCATGTACATTCGAGTCAGCTAAGCCAGTAGTTAACGGCCCAGTATAGGCATCTGTGAATCAGTAACTATGCTGAGGATCTTATCCCCCTTTTATGGGATGGACAGACAAGTGAAAAAACCCAACCTTTGCGCGACTTGAGCTACAGGCTTTGCTACCCGTGAAAGGAGATTTTTATGATATAAGACTGGATTCGCTGATGGCAGTTTTGAGCGAACGGTCAGAAAATGGGCAATTTTTTACCACTAACCTCCTTCAGAATTACCGTACTTTGCAACAGGAAACTTTCTCAATCAACTGTCCATCAATGCTTTGCCAGGAACGTGACAAGTACCAATCAATACCTATAAACCAATTCACAGTATGCCCACCCAAACTGCTCCCCAACTTGCGCCGGCCTACACGGCACCGGGCCAGAACGCCCACAACGCTCCCATGCTCAATGTGCTGGGCATGGCCGTTGGCGTGAAACTGCAACACGCCCAGACCTACGGGCAGTTTTCGTGCATCGAAGTGTCGCTGGAACCCCGGCAGATGGGGCCACCGCCCCACGTTCACTATGCGCTCGATGAAATTATGTACGTCACCGAAGGCACCATTACACTGCTGGAGGGCGACCGGGTGGTAGAGGTGCCGGCGGGGGGCTGGCATTTCCGGCCACGCGGAGTCATCCATACGTTCTGGAATGGCCACGACCAACCCGCGAAGTTCATTGATATGTACCCCAGCCCGCAGAATTTCGCGCATTACCTGGAAGAACTGGCGCAACTTGGCACCGACCTCTACAACGAAGGCGCAAATCCGTTTGCGCCGGAGAGCGTCGCCCGCTTCAAAGCCCTGGATGCCCGCTACGACCAGGAGGTCTTCTACGAGCAGATGCCCGAACACCTGGCTAAGTATGGCCCGAAAGCATAACACACCGTAAACATCAATAGTACCTTTCTCTCCATCCACACCATGAAATCGATTGTACTCTTACTGGCTCTATCCACACCATCCCTGCTGGCACAGGCCCAGACAACCCTTACCGGTTCTGTTCACGACGGAACCGGTAAGGCACTGCCCTTCGTCAGTGTGGCCCTGCTCAACGCCCGCGATTCGAGCAATACAGCAGCCAGGCCTGCCAAAGGCACAGCCAGCGATCAGCAGGGACTCTATCTGTTCGAGAATGTTCGGGCGGGGCAGTACATCGTCCGGGCCACGGCAGTCGGTTATCAGAAGGTAAACTCGGCTGTATTCGAAGTTGCGACCAGCCCGATAAACGTACAGACCCTGGCGTTGGCTGAACTAACCGGTAAACTGGCCGAGGTGCAGGTAACGGCTAAAAAACCGTTTGTCGAACAACAACTCGACCGCATGGTCGTCAATGTTGCCAACAGCATCGTGGGCAGCGGCAGCACGGCGCTGGAAGTGCTGGAAAAAGCGCCAGGCGTAACGGTCGACTACCAGAATGAGCGGCTTCAGCTACGGGGTAAAGAAGGGGTTATTGTGCAGATCGACGGGAAGCAGAGCTACCTCTCGGCGCAGGATGTCATTGCCATGCTGCGGAGCATGTCGAGCGATAACATTGAGACGATTGAGCTGATCACGAACCCTTCGGCTAAATACGACGCGGCTGGCAATTCGGGTATTATCAACATCCGGCTCAAAAAGAACAATAGCGTCGGCACCAACGGCACGGTATCGGTGGCGGGTGGGTCGGGGAGGTTCGACCGCGAACGGGGCAGCCTGCAACTGAATCATCGCACCGCCAAACTAAACCTGTTCGGCAATTACAGCCTGAACCGGGGTGGCAACTACTGGGATTTTCTGCTCACCCGCAACCAGCCTGACCCCGTTTCGTCTGATGCCTCCCGGCGGAACATCGTTAGCCAGACCACGTATCTTAAGTTTCGCGATCTGGGCCAGAATGTTAAGGCCGGGCTGGATTTTTCGCCATCGAAAACCACAACCATTGGCGTTGTCTGGACGGGTTTCTGGAGTGAACACCGCGAGCAGGGTCCTGCCGGAGCCAATTTCCGCCGTAATGAGGGCGGGCCAGTGTATTTGCAGACATCGACCCATAAAACCTACTCGACCGTTTCGCAAAACCAGATCGGCAACCTGAACCTGCAACACTCGTTTGGCGAGAAGAATGGCCAGTTAACCACCGATTTCGATATTGGCCATTTCAACCGCGACTACAGCAACAGCCTGCTCACCCAAACCCTCATCGCGATTGGCGACGTTACTAAACCCGCCGACGGCTTGCTGATTACGCAGCCCTCCACGGTAGACATCCGCACGGTGAAAGCCGACTACAACCGGCCGCTGGCAAATGGCTGGAAGTTGGAAACGGGCCTGAAAAGCGCGTCGGTGAAAACCGATAACGACCTGCACCTGAGCAGCGGCACCACCGGGGCACTCATCCCCGACCCGTCCCTGTCGAACCATTTCCAGTACACCGAGCGGGTCAATGCGGCCTACGTCAGTGTGTCGGGTAAATGGAAAGAAACAGCCGTGCAGGCGGGTCTTCGGGCTGAACACACACATTCGGAGGGCAACTCCTTAACGCTGAATCAGGTGGTCGAACGCGATTACCTGAAGTGGTTTCCGAGTGTGTTTGTGTCGCGGCCGCTGTCGCCAAACCAAACCCTGACCTTCTCCTACAGCTACCGCATCGACCGGCCAAACTACCAGAACCTGAACCCATCACGCGGCTACGTCGACCCCTATGCCTACAGCCAGGGGAATGCCTACCTGAAACCTCAGTTCACGCACGCGCTGGAAGGTAAACTAAGCCTGAAAAACGGCGTGTTCGCATCGTTGGGAGCCAGTTATACGACCGACCTGATGTTTTTTACCATCCACGCTATCGAGGGAAATAAGTCGTATGTCACGCTGGAAAACCTGGGTAAGTCGCAGGGCTACACGCTGACGCTGAGTTACCCGCTGACAATCACGAAAGGCTGGCAACTGCAAACCAATGTGCTGGGCTACTACAACCGCTTTCAGTACGATTATGAAGGAACAGTGCTGCAAATCCAGAACGTAGCGGGGCGGCTCAATGGCAACAACGCCTTTACGCTGGGGCATGGCTGGACCGCCGAACTCAACGGCTGGGTCAGTACGCCCTCCATAACCGGCATCTGGCGGTCGCCCTGGTTAGGGGCGTTGGATACGGGTGTACAAAAAGCGGTGTCGTCGGTCCTGAAACTCAAGTTCAGCGTGCAGGACATGTTTCATACCAATCGTTTTCGCCCCAGTGTCGAAACGCCGAATGGCACTCAAACGGGTGTGCTGACCTTCGACACGCGCGTAGCCCTGCTAAACCTGACGTACTCATTTGGCAACCAAAAACTGAAAGGCGAACGGCAACGGCGCACCGGCTCCGACGACGAAACCCGCCGGGCAAACTGAGTGCTTCGGTAGTTTATCAACTCCTTAACAAACCTTCTTCATGAAAACACCTGATTATCAAAAAGCGGCCTGGCTCGCGCTGGTACTCGTCCTGACCTTTGTGGTCGGCTGGGAACTATACTGGCGCTCCCAACACCATGCCCTATCCTACAATGACGACGAAAGCCTGTGGGCCAGCAAACGGAAACTGATTTACCAGAGCAGCCCGGCTCAACCCGTGGTGATTGGCTCCTCACGCATTAAGTTCGATCTGGATATAGACACCTGGGCGGGCATCACGGGCACGAAGCCCATCCAGTTGTCTTTGCCCGGCACGTCGCCCCGGCCTATGCTAACCGACCTGGGCAACGACAAAGATTTCAGGGGAACGGTGTTGATCGACGTAACGGAAGGCTTGTTTTTTACGCCCAGCGGTTCATTTCCCGAAAAGGAGGCCATCAAGCGGGTTACAGCCTACCCGAAATGGTCGCTTTCGCAGCAGGTTAGTTTTCAACTAAACCGCGTGCTGGAAGCCAATCTACTTTTCCTGGATGAACTGAACCTGTCGTTGAATCCACTACTGGATTTACTGCCCATTCCGACCCGGCCGGGTGTGTGGGGCGGCCCAAAGTTTCCCCGCGAGTTTTCGGTCAATGAGTTTGATCGCCAAACGAAGATGACCGATGCGTTTGTGGCCGACACGGCCCTTCAAAATCAGGTAAAAGGCGTTTGGCAGGATATTGGCGCCCATAGCCCAAAAAAGGCTATTGATGGGCCTCCTCTTCTGGAAATCCTGAACGAAACGAAGCGGTCGGTGGAGCAGATTCGGGCGCGGGGTGGTCAGGTGGTCTTCATCCGAACGCCATCGGACGGGCCAATGCGCGAGGTTGAAAAGCAGGCCTTTCCGCGGGCACGGTATTGGGATCGTCTGCTGGCCCACACGCAGTCGCCGGGCATCTATTTTGAGGATTATCCGGTTCTGACCCGCTTCCGGTGCCCGGAATGGTCGCACCTGACGCCCAAAGACGCCATTCGCTTCACGGAAGATTTTATCCCGATTATCGAGCATAAAATGGGCTGGTCGCTTCATCGGGGCCCATTGGCAGCACCCACCAAAACCGTTTCATTCCTTCGTTAGCCCGCTACGATCATGGTCTTCAATTCCTACACATTCATCCTCTTTCTTGCTGTTGTATTGGCGCTGCATAACCTGCCTTTCTCGTGGAAAATGAAAAAGGTAAACCTGCTGCTGGCCAGTTATCTGTTCTACGCCCTCTGGAACCCGCCGTTTATTCTGTTGCTGTGGCTGTCGACGGTCGTCGATTTCTACATGGCCAAACTAATTTCGCTTGAGCAGCGCCCAATGCGCCGGAAACTTTTGCTGACGGTTAGTTTAGTCCTGAACCTCGGCATGTTGAGCTATTTCAAGTATGGCGGTTTTTTGCTGGAAAACTTCACGGCGTTGCTGTCGGCGATGGGCATTGTCTTTCAGGCAGCTAAACCCGATATTATTCTGCCCGTCGGTATTTCGTTCTATACGTTCGTCACGCTTTCCTACACGCTGGATGTGTACCGACGGAAGTTTGCCCCGGAGCCGTCGTTCCTGAATTTTGCGCTTTTCGTTACGTTTTTTCCGCACTTAGTTGCCGGACCAATTGTGCGCCCCGAAGACCTGATTCCCCAATTTAAAACGCCCCGGCGGGCAACGGCTGATCAACTAAGCTGGGGGCTATTTTTGCTATCGCTGGGCTTATTCATGAAAGTGACCATAGCCGACGGGCTACTGGCCGATACCGCCGACCTGATTTTTACCCTGCCATTTCCGGTGCAGATGCTCGATGCCTGGACCGGCGTGCTGGCGTTTTCGGGGCAAATATTCTGCGACTTTGCGGGGTATTCGACCTGCGCCATCGGGGTCTCGCTCTGCTTAGGCTTCGTGCTGCCCGACAATTTCCGGTATCCCTACGCAGCCATCGGTTTCTCGGATTTCTGGCGTCGCTGGCACATTACCCTCTCGACCTGGCTGCGCGACTACCTTTACATCCCGCTGGGCGGCAACCGATACGGCTCCGTCAGAACCTACGTGAACCTAATGATTACGATGCTGTTGGGCGGTCTTTGGCACGGCGCATCGTGGACCTTTGTCGTCTGGGGGGCCTTGCACGGGCTATTTCTGTGCATCGAGCGACTCTGGCGCGGCTGGTCGGCCCGCCGACGGGAGAAAGCTGCCGAACGGGTGCCAGAAAGTCAGTTCATAAGCCGGGCTTCGGTCGTTCCCGTTCCTCCGTTGTCGTTCGCCAATTCGTTCACCAAGTTTGGGCTGGCCCTGCTGACGCTGCTGTTGATCAACATAACGTGGGTATTTTTCCGGGCGACCACCTTCAAGGGCGCTATGCTGTTGTTGCTGTCGATGTTTGGCGTCATTCCCAACGGAGCGGCCATGCTCACCAACAAGGCCATCCTGACCGTCGGGATTGTTAGTGTCGTGCTCTTTATCTGTCACTGGCTCCTGCGCGACAGTTCACTGGTACAGCTATCGAAACGCCTGCCCTGGTGGGTACTCGGCCTGGGGTGGGCCGGTATGCTGATTCTGGTGGTTCTAACCCAGAAAAGCAGTGGCTCGTTCATTTATTTTCAATTCTGAAAATGGCAATAGACCGCTGATTTTTATGATCGTTAGGATGAACGCTGATTTTATGGGGTTTGGGCCTGTTATTGGCGACTTATTAGCCTAAATAGGCCCGTTTTCAGGGGTAGTTCAAGGCTAAATGCCCAGTCAAGAGTTGGCATCTTCCCTAAATCATAGCAATCCTAAAAATCAGCGGTCTATTGAAAATGGATGAATGGCGGCAGTAGGCGCAAGCATAATTTTTAGGCTAAATCAGGGAAGTTGGCACGAACCATCGCAGCAAACGGTTTTGCATCATCGGCGGCAGTTGCCATAAAAATCTTTGCCGTGCGGATTAACTGCTCAATAACCGGCCAGGGCATATTCAAAAGCTGGCTAAGCTGTTGGCGTTTTGCATTGGTAATCGTGTCTAAATTGACGCCTGCCAACGCTTCATTATTCCGGACGTTTTGTAAATAAGCTTCCCTGATTCTATTTAATGTCGGTCTGTCTATACCAAAGCTACTGATTGATATTTTTCCACGCTCAGTTTTGTCAACCGGAACGTGGTGGTTAAAGGTTATATGGTCTTCAGGATTATCCATTGCTGGATGCAGCAGTAGAGGTGTTTCCTGAATATAATCGGCCGTGTGATTTTTGGCTCGCTTTTCTTCGTTCGCCAGTGGAAAATGGTTTTTCTTGAGACGCTGGTTGCAAATCTGGCAGGAGAAGAACAGGTTGTTCCAATCGTAGGCTAACCAGTAATAACCGGGCCGAATGAGCCTACCGGTAAGTGTTTTCGTAAATCCTACTTTTGGTCGAAAATGCTCGACGTCTCCGTAGCCATTCGCGGTGAAATCTGCTTCGCAAAAACAGCATTTGTCGTATTGGTCAAGCATTAATTGCTGTTTTACTGACTGCTCCCCATAAATGCCGGAGTCGATCTGAAACTTTTCAGTTCCAGCGTCATAATCAGTAGATTTTGTCAGGTATAACCGGCAACTTTCGGCAGTTGCCCGAATACCCTTGTCAACTAAAATCGCCGGAACAGTAGCGGATTTGTGAACGCGAATCATTAGACTTGTTGCTTAGTACGCAGGACATCGGCTAATTGCTGAATAATGGTTTCAGCTTTGATTTCAGCCTGATCCTTTCCAAATGGCACAAAGCCGATTTGCTGTTCTAATTTGGCTAAATGTGCTTTTTCTTTAGCCGTTAATTTTTGCTTTGCCAATAACGTATCCCGCTCAGTCCGAAGTTCTGTCAGTGGTTCTGATTGACTTGGTACGTGGCCAAACAAATCGCTATTCAATATGCTGAAATTTCGGGTGCAAATGCAAGTCAATTTCATCGACCAAACAAACGGCAGGTTCAGCAAGGGGATTTTCACTATCTGGGTAACGGTCAAGTAATCCTTTAGCAAAGTCCACCATCCAGGCGATGAGGGTTTTGTAGCCGAGACTTAGTTCGTGAAGTCGAACATCGCCGTAGTGAGTTTTGAAGTAGACTTTGGGAATTCCGGTATAAGTTTCTATATCAATATCAAAAACTTCATCTCGGAAAAGTTTTCTCAAAACTGCCATGACTCTGAGATAACGATTCCTAAATTTTTCTTCCTTCAAAGAAATGTAGTCTGCCTGAACAAGCCACTCTTCAGCATTGATCAAACTATTGCTTTCAGAAAAAAAACTTGATATGTAGTTTGGTTGCTTTTCAGATATAGCTGATGAACTAATTCTACGAGCTGCATTGTAAGCGAAAAGATTTATCTCTATTTCATAATCCCGAGTGAATCTAAAAGCAGATGCAGTACTGTATTTTACGTTTTTAAACCACTTTTCGACGACGAAGCCTGTGGGTATATCTTTTTCTGCATCGGAAATAATTCCTTCTACTTTTGATCCACCGACTTCCCAACCAGATCGCCATAACTCAGTAAGATCAGGGCCTGATTCGACTATAATTCGCTGACTTTCTACCATTACAAGAAGACTTTTCAACACCGTCGTTTTCCCCGTTCCATTATCGCCCAAAATCACATTCCAACGAGCGGCATTGCCATCCTTATCAGTAAAATTAATCGTTTGTTTCGTGCCGAACGAACGGACGTTTTCGAGCGAAATACTCTTGAACCAGACGCGGGGATTCATATATTTTGCCACTTTTTTCGTAAAATTAACACAATTTCAGCCGTCAGTCACTGAATAGCCAACGGAGCAACGCTAAGCACTATGCAAATAACAGTTGAAGTAGAAGACAGTGTCATTGAATCCCTGGGATACGAGCGGGTCAAAGACTTGTTGAGTGATTCAGCAGCTCATCTGGAAATGAAGGTAGCTGCCCTGGAAATCCTCAAAGAATTAGCTGAAAATGATCCTGTACACGATCCAGCCTGGAGAACTGCCCGCGAACAAGCCTGGGAGCAGGAGAAACACAAATATCTCCGTAAGCACGAGAAATGAGCTATGTTATCGATGCCAATGTGCTGATGGGTGCGCTGATTAGTGGCAAAGCGTTTTATAAAACCTTCTTTGGATCGCTTGATCTTTTGTTACCGGAGTTTGCACTGGTTGAAATTGAGAAGTACAAAGAAACTATCCTCCAAAAGTCAAAATTAGATAAGGTAGCGATGCAGCGTTACACACTTGATTTATTCAGGCAGTTAACTATTTTGCCTAATTACTTCCTGTCAATTGAGGCATTAATAGAGTCAGAACGTTTAATTGCTCACGTTGATGCCAAGGATGTGAGTTATCTTGCTCTGGCTATGCAGACAAATTCCGTACTGCTAACGCGCGACCAACCGATTTATAAAACGGCTCGGCAAAACGGGTTTCGTCGGATTATGTTGTTTGACGATTTTCTGCGAAAACATCTGTAAACCTCCCTCAAGCCTCCTCCGTCTGCAACTGCTTTTCATACAGTTCCCGGTACGCGCCGTTCAGGGCCAGCAGGTCGTCGTGGGTGCCCTGCTCGATGATGTCGCCGTCGTCGAGCATAATGATGTGGTCGGCTAATTTGGCAGAGGAAACGCGGTGCGAAATCACCACCGAGGTGCGGTCGGCCATGATACGCTGGAGGTTGTTCAGGATAATATTTTCCGTGTTCGTATCCACCGCCGACAGGCAGTCGTCCAGAATCAGAATTTTGGGGTTGCGGGCAATGGCGCGGGCAATGCTCAGCCGTTGCTTCTGCCCACCCGACAGCGTTACCCCCCGTTCACCCACGCGCGTCTCGAACTGCTCCGGGAAATCCAGCACATTCTGATATAAATCAGCATCGCGCAGAGCCTGTTCGACGCGCTCCTGCGGCAAATCGGGCTTGCCAAAGCGGACGTTGTTGCTGACGGTTTCTGAGAATAGAAACACGTCCTGCGGCACGTAGCCCATCTGCTCACGCAACGACGTCAGGTTGTAGTCTTTAACGGGAATGTTATCCACCCGAATCTCGCCCGATGTTACGTCATACATGCGCGTGAGCAGGTTCGCCAGCGTACTCTTGCCGGAGCCGGTTGTGCCCAGAATGGCTACCGTTTCGCCCGCCCGAACACGCATCGAAAAGTTTTTGATGGCAATAATGCCCGAATCAGGGTACACGAACCGCACGTTTTTGAACTCTACATCGCCATGAATGACGTGCTGGATATTCTTCTGGGAAACGATGTCGGTTTTTATGTTCAGGAATTCGTTGATGCGTTCCTGCGAGGCAGCCGCCCGCTGGGTTTGGCTGGTGGTCCAGCCGAGAGCCATAACGGGCCACGTCAGCATGTTCACATACAGAATAAACTCGGTGATGTTACCAGGCGTTAGTCGGCCTGCCAGAATTTCCTGCCCGCCAATGTAAATCACCAGCACGTTGCTTAGTCCAACCAGGATGGCGACGATGGGAAAAAACAGCGAATCGACCCGCGTCAGGCTCAGCGATTTAGCGCGGTATTCGTCGCTTTCAAGCTCGAATTTGGCCGCAGAATTGTTCTCCTGCACAAACGCTTTCAGCACGCGAATACCCGAAAAGGCTTCCTGCACATAGGTCGACAACCGCGACAACGACCGCTGAATCTCTTCTGACCGGCGAATGATGATGTTGTTGACAATGTAAATCGCCACCGACAGAATCGGCAACGGCAACAGCACGTACAACGACAGCCGCGCGTTAATACTGACCATGTAGGTGATGACCAGAATAAACAGCACAATCAGGTTCAGCCCATACATGATGCTCGGCCCCACATACATCCTGACTTTGCTCACATCTTCCGAAATACGGGCCATCAAATCGCCCGTATTATGCTGTCGGTAGAAGCTAAGCGGCAGCGTTTGGTAGTGGTCGTAAATCTCGTTTTTGAGGTCATATTCAACGTGCCGCGACATCACGATGAGCGTTTGCCGAACCAGAAACAGGAAGAATCCTTTCAGCAGGGCCAGTACGAGCGTGAGCACGCCGAACAGCAGAATACTAAAGCCAAACACTTCATACAGACCCGCTTGCAGAGGTGATTTATCGTAGAGGTAATACACATCGAGGGTTTCCCGGACTAAATCGAGGGCGTACCGCACCAACTGCGCCGGAAAGATGCCAAACAGGTTCGAGATGGCGGTAAAAACCGTTCCCAGAATCAGGTACCACTTATACTTGAGAAGGTATTTATTAAGGTAGGAAAGTGCTTTCACGGGACAACCAACAGCGTTTTGTTCGTAACGGCAGGGGGTAGGGAAAAGTTGCAACGTGGGCAAGGGGCGGGGAGCAAGGAGCGGGGACTTCAAACTGCCTACTCTACACCCCGCCCCCTGCACCCCGCTCCCTGCACCTTGCCCATTCCCTGCTTTTTCCCTATTTTTGCACAAAAATCAGTTCTTTTCTTACCGGCGGATGCTCAACAGGCGATTACTCCGAATAAAGGTCATGCAGGCGTTGTACGCGTTTCGCCAGGCCCAGTCTTCCAATCAGCAATTAGCCCTCGATGGCATTGATGACCTCTTTCAACCCGATTTAAACTCGATGCTGCCGCAGAACAGGCGGCAACTCGAAGGCTACCGAAAACTCGCCGGTCTGCTCTTTGAGGAGGCCATCAAAAGCGGACAGCCTGCTCAGGACGACGACGCGCCCCAACAGGTGCTCAAAGCCGCCAACGATGGGTTGCTTTTTTACCAGATTCGCGCCAAAAAAGACCGCCAGCACCTCGCCCAGATGCTGCTGAAGCAGGTTAATGGCATCTACGACGATTATTTGCGCGTGATGCTGCTATTGGTCGAACTCGGCCATACTGCCGACGTTGACCGCGACCGTGTTCACCGCAATGTTGACGAAACGCCGTTTCCGTTTGAGTCAACCCTTAACGATAACACCGTTGTGCAGGCATTGGCCACCCACCAGCCACTTCGTAATGAGGCACTTCGGCACGGTATTTCGTGGACTGAGGATCTGAGCTTTGTTCGTAAGGCCCTGCGCGACGTGCTGAAAACCGATGAGACATACCGGGCCTACTGTGGGCAAAAAACCCATACCGCCGACGACGATCAGGCATTGGCACAGTATGTGCTTAGAAGCTTGATATTCAAGCATGAAACCATTCGCGACTATCTGGCGGAGATTGATTTGAACTGGACCGAAAACAGCGAAGTCGTGCGGGGATTAGCCATCCGAACCCTCAAGTCGGTGCAAAGCCCAGCGGGGTTACAGCTCGAGCCGCTCACCGACGACTGGGAAGAGGATGAATTGTTTCTGAATACGCTGTTTGAGAAATCGCTGGAGAACGATGCCGACTACGAACAACTACTGACCGATCAGTTACAGAACTGGGATGTTGAGCGGGTAGCAATGATCGATAAAATCATTTTGAAATTAGCAGTTTGCGAGTTGCTCAGTTTTCCAAACATTCCGGTCAAAGTAACGATTAACGAATATATTGAGCTGGCAAAGGCGTACAGTACGCCCAAAAGCGGTAAGTTTGTCAATGGAATATTAGACAACCTGTCCGAAAAACTACAGGCATCGGGACGTCTGCGAAAGAGCGGGCGTGGGTTGCTGGATAATAAATAAAATGAGTTTGTAGTTTGTAGTATGAGGTTTGTCGTTCCGCCGGCGTAATGACAAACCTCATACTACAAACTACAAACCACAAACTGGTTGTCAAATGAGCAGAATTGGACGTGACATAACCTTTGTGCTGACCGGCTTAGCGATTGGCTCAGCGTTTGGCTTGCTGTATGCGCCCGACAAGGGCAAAATCACCCGGGACCGGCTGTCGTTCCGGTTGTCGAAGTATCGTGAACAAATCAATCTATTACTGCAGGATTTGGGAAGTTCGACCGATTTGCCCGAAAATTCGTCGAAGAACGAGGGGCAGCGCGTGGTAAACGACGCTCGTGAGAAAGCCGAGCGGCTTCTGGAAGACGTGGACCGGCTCATGGCCCAGATTAAGCAACAAAACGCCTGATACGTTAAAGGTTTCAAGTTCAGAGTTTCAGCCAGACTGTTGGCGCTAATCTGGAACTTGAAACCTGGAACCTGGAACTATCTTTTAAACATGAACCTCAAAAATTGGCTGCTCGCGCTGATTATAGCCGGAACAGGCATTAGTTACAGTGGTTGCGATAACCGGAAGCAGGGCGAATCGGCGCGGGCGACCGTATCCGAAAAACGGCCCAAACTGACATTTGCCGAAAACGGTATCTACGATTTTGGTACGCTCACCGAAGGCGACACCGTTGAACATGTGTTCGCGTTTACAAACACCGGCGAATTTCCGCTGATTATCAACAACATCACTGCTTCCTGCGGCTGCACAACCCCTGAGTGGCCGCGCGAACCGGTAGCACCGGGGGCCAAATCGTCGGTGCGGGTTCGTTTCAATAGCCGGGGCAAAAGCGGAGAGCAGAACAAAACCATCACCATCTTTGCCAATACCGAACCGGCCATGACTGACCTGCAGTTCAAAGCCCTGGTGCAACCTAAACCCGATTCTCCCAAAACATCATAAATTCAGTAAAAACATGTCATCAATTTTACTACAGGCCGCAGCCGGTTCCAACACGTCGATGATCTATAATGTGCTGCTGTGGGTGGCCATCATTGGGGTATTTTATTTCTTCATGATTCGGCCGCAGCAGAAAAAACAGAAGGATCAAAAGTCGTTTGTCGATAATCTTAAAAAAGGGGACAGCGTCGTCACGATTGGCGGTCTGCACGGCCGTATCGCGTCGGTCGATGGGGCCCTCATTACGCTGGAAGTGGATCGGGGGGTTAAGCTGACATTCGAGAAAACGTCTATCTCGCGTGAAGCAAGCGCGAAACCAGCCGAAGAGGAGAAAAAATAGTTATTTAGTGTTTCACGTTCCAGGTTCCGGATTGAACATGAAACCTGGAACACCCTTCCTTTGTGAATACCCATATCCAAAACGTTCGAACCTTTCAGCCAACAAAGGCCCTGCTTTGTTTGGGAGCAGCCACACTCTTTTGGTTTTTGAGTGCGCTGAACAAACCCGGCTACACCCTCAACGTTGAGTATCCGGTACAGTTTGTGTACGACGACTCGCTGTTCATACCCACCTCTCCGCTCCCCCGCACCGTGCAGGTCAATGTATCGAGCGATGGCTGGGGTTTGCTTCGCCATTCGTGGTTACCTTTCCGGGTCGATCCAATTAATTACGTTGTTAAGAATCCGCTGAAAGAGACGGTCATCAACACGGTATCGCTGGCAGCCGCCCTGGCCGAACACGTTAAAAAACTACACGTTAATTACGTTGTATCCGATACGTTAGAGATGAGTTTCGACCGGCGCCTGACCAAAACCCTCCGGTTGGTAGCCGACAGTCTGCATATCAATCTGGCTCCGCATTTTGTGGTATCCAGCCTGATTAACCTGACTCCGCGCACGATTGAAATAGAGGGTCCGGCTAAACTGGTACGTGGCCTTCCCGATACGCTGTGGGTAAAGATTCCGCGTAAGCGCATAGCCGATAACTATGATGAAGAATTACCGCTGAATCAACTGCGCCATCCGCTGCTGCGGACCAGCGCCGACCGCGTAGCCGTCAGTTTTGAAGTTGGTGAGTTGCTGTCGCCGGTTAAATGAATAATGAATAATTGATGATGCAGCCAACGTCCCATTTACCCTTTATTGTTCATTTTTCATTCTACATTATTCATTAATACTATGCCCCTCCAAATCGGTGTAACGGGCGGCATCGGCTCGGGTAAAAGTATTGTCTGTCAGGTATTTCGGACGTTGGGTATTCCGGTTTATGAAGCCGACGAACGGGCTAAATGGCTGACTGAACATGACCCAATCCTGAAAGCCGACATTCAGCGTGTTCTCGGAACAAATGCCTACACGGTTCTGGGCCAGTATAACCGGGCGTGGGTGGCCTCACAGGTATTTGCGAACCCGGAATTACTTGCCCTGCTCAATGGGGTTATCCACCCGCGCGTGTTTGCCGACACAACCGCATGGGTCAATCAGCACACCGGCAAACCTTATGTTGTGAAAGAGGCAGCCCTGATGACCCAACCGGCGGGCGTTGGGAATTCACTCGATAAACTTATTGTCGTACACGCCCCCATATCCCTGCGAATCGAGCGCATCCGCAAACGCGACCCGCACCGCTCCGAGGCCGAAATCAGCCACATCATCGACCGGCAACTAAGCGACGAAGAGCGATTTAACATTGCGGATTACGTGATCGAAAACGACGAAAGCCGATTGCTGCTGCCCCAGATTATCGGCCTGCATGAATTTTTTTTGCAACAAGTGGCGGAGTAGCGTTCGTGCTTCCCTACTGAAGCGGTTCGTTGCTGTGACGAAAAAGAACCGGCTCGTCTAATCCACTGTTGCAGTTTTTCTGCTAAACCTTTGTCGTGGTTTGTTGTTGACCTCAACAGCGCTTTAGGGTAAGCGCTGTTAACCTTTTAACCTTCTACGTTCTATGGAAGTGAATCTATTGGATTTAGCCAAGACTTACCTCAACGATACGATCGTTAGTCAGGTAGGTACCATGCTTGGTGAACATGAGCAGACTACCCAAAAAGCCTTCGATGGTGCCTTACCTACCATTCTAAGCGGTGTGATGCAGAAGCTCTCTGAGCCGGGTGGCACTGGTTCAATCATGGATTTAGTTGCCGAAGTGACGGCCCCAAATCGCGCGGCAGGCGATGTGATCACGCCCGTTGGAGGCATTTTAGGTCAATTAGAAGACCTGCTAACCAGCAAGAGCCAGTCCAGTAGCCTGCTATCTGTAGGTGCAGGCATTAGCCAAAGCCTGTTCGGCGATAATGACGAGCGAATAGCGGACGCTCTCTCCTCCTATAGTGGCATTAAGCAGTCGTCGGCCTCATCGGTGATGAATATAGCCGGACCTGTCCTGCTTAGCCTTCTGGGCAGGAAATTAGCCGACGATGGTACGGGTATTTCAGGATTATCCAACCTGCTCAGCAGCCAAACAGCGAATAGTCCGGCAGCCGTGCCCTCTGGTTTGAGTGTATTACTCGCCAAGATTCCAGGATTAAGCTTTCTGGGCGGATTGGGTAGTGCAGTAAGTGGCATGACCACTGCACTGAATGAACCCCTTCCTGTGGATGAGCCAACTCCGCGCGTGGTCGCCCCTGTGGCGGTGAGCGATATTCCCCCTATTCGGCCAGCCGCTGTGCCAGCACCTGCACCTATATACACTGACGACAACGACCGCTCATCGGGTAGTGGCAATCGGTGGTTACCCTGGCTATTGCTGTTACTGGGCGCGGCTGCCTTGTTTTTCCTGCTTCGCTCCTGTCGTGATGATAAAAACCAAACCGCTGTGACCACAACCGAAACCACCATCGACAGCACAGCTTCAACGATGGGCACGGCTGCTGATTCGACGGGTGACGCGATGCGTGAGGCAACAGCCAGATTAGGGGCGTTCTTTAAGCGCAAACTGCCATCGGGTTATGAGTTGAACATTCCCGAAAATGGCATCGAGAATAACCTCGTAAAATTCATCGAAGATGACAGCCGCCCCGTTGACAAAACCACCTGGTTCAACTTCGACCGGCTGCTGTTCGATACCGGCAAGGCAACCTTACGGCCAGAATCGCAGGAGCAATTAGGCAACATTGCCTACATCCTGAAAGAATTTCCGAACGTGACCATTAAACTTGGTGGCTATACCGACAACACGGGCAGTGCAGCCGTGAACAAAAAACTCTCGCAGGACCGGGCCGATTCGGTACGTGGCGAGTTGGTTAAACTCGGCGTCGACAAGGCCCGCATGGATGCGGAAGGCTATGGCCCCGAACACCCCGTAGCCTCGAACGACACGGAAGCCGGGCGGGCTGAAAACCGCCGGATTGCCATTCGGGTAACAAAGAAGTAGAGCCGCTTAACAATACAAACCCATAAAATGTAGCGAAGGCATCTCTGTCAATCTGACAAAGATGCCTTCTTCAGTTTAGTCAAACCTAAACGGTGCTATAGACGTTTAGGTTTTTACGTTCTCACCACAACTTTGCCGGATACGCTCCACCATCATGGAGTTTCTTCAGGGCGGCCTGCACCGTTGGCTTATCGTCGGGGTAAGTAACCCCAAACCATTCGGACCGGCTCCGAAACACTTTGCAATGGCCTGTATCGGTCTGAATTAAGTTCGTCATTATCGTTGGAATGTAAAACTCAGCTTTAGGCGAGTCGATGTTGGCGATGGCGTAACTCTCGAACTGGTGCTGCACCAACGGAAACACGCTTGGTTTGAATCCCCAGAAGTTCATCGAAACAGGTGTATCGGGCGGTAGCAGCGTAACGCCTTCGCCTTCCTCAAAAACAATCCGTTTAATGCCTGGGTCGGTTTCCTGCTCGTAAATCTTCGTGCGTTCGATAACAGACACGAGATTCCCATCTTCGGCCACGTCACAAACCCCCCGCGACACAGAGCCATTTTCCGACAGGGTATTCTTCACTTCATACCCTACCATCGCGTGAAGCTGGTCGTTGGTATCGGTTTGCAGGAATTTGCTGATTAACTGGAACGCTTCGAGACCATAAAAATCATCGGCATTGATGACCGCAAAGGGTGTATGGGTATGGTTTTTGGCGCAGAGCATGGCGTGGCCCGTCCCCCAGGGTTTTGTGCGCTTCACCTCACCCAACTCCTCCGGCACGAACGAGCCGAGCGCCTGAATGGCATAATCGACCTCAATTTTTCCGGCTAATTTTTTACCAAAAATCTCCTCGAAATCATCTCGTAGTTCTTCCCGGATGATAAATACGACTTTGCCGAAACCGGCCCGGATGGCATCATAGAGGGAATAGTCGATGATGGTTTCGCCGTGTGGTCCAAATTGGTCGAGTTGTTTGATACCACCATAACGGCTGCCCATACCGGCAGCCAGAATCAGAAGGGTAGGTTGCATAATAAGTCGTAGGTCGATAGTTGTGAGTTGTTCTAAGTGTTACCGGCGAACGTCGCCCGGCGAACGTCGCCCGGCCAAAATTAGATAAAAGGGTGGTGTCTACCAATCAAAGTCGGTTGGTCGCTGTTTTATCCATACACACACCGTTAAATAAAATTCTTTCTAAACAATATACCATTTTCAATAGTTGTCGTTATAATTGTACGCTCAACAATAGTTGTCTTAGCAATTAAATACAATTCATCAACAAACAGGCAGTTTTCTCCGGTCTATGGGCACCAAATCGGGGTGAACTGCTGTCCTGCACGATGCCTTTCTACCATACACTCGGCCAGATTCCACCCAAACGGCACACGCAGTTTGCTAAACCCACCGGCAGCAAGGGCGAGCCGGGTGTGCCTGGTGATGGCCCGTTTTATTACGAGCAATTATTCGGAACAATTGGCTTCGAGGGTATGTCGTCGCTGCTGTATCATGTGCACCGCCCCACAATGGTGCGCGAGGTGCTGGACAGTGTGGACATGACGCCAAAATTGGCGGTCCAGAAAAACATGCTGTCGCGTAAGTTGATTGGCTTTACCATCGACCCTGCCGATGATTTTATAGACAGCCGCGTGCCGTTATTAGCAAACAACGACCTGATTTTCGGGCTGGCAGCTCCGCGCCGATCCCTGACAACCTATTTTTATAAGAATGCCGACGCCGACGAGCTGCTGTTTGTGCATCGCGGGTCGGGCCGGTTGCGGACGCTGTTCGGCACGATTCCGTTTCAATATGGCGATTACCTTGTTATTCCGCGCGGAGTGATTTACCAGATTGATTTCGATTCTGTTGATAACCGACTCTTGTACGTCGAATCGCATTCGCCGATATATACGCCCAAACGCTACCGGAATCAGTTCGGTCAACTGCTCGAACACGCGCCCTTTTGCGAACGCGACATCGTTCGCCCAGGAAGCCTCGAAACCCACGACGAAACCGGCGATTTTCTCCTGAAAATCAAGAAACAGGGGTCGCTGCACTCGCTTGTTTATGCGTCGCACCCGTTCGATGTGGTGGGTTGGGACGGGTACAATTATCCGTATGGATTCTCAATTTTTAACTTCGAGCCAATCACGGGCCGGGTGCATCAGCCCCCACCGGTACATCAGACATTTCAGACCGATACGTTTGTCGTCTGCTCCTTCGTGCCGCGCCTGTATGATTACCACCCGAAGGCAATTCCGGCCCCGTATAACCACTCGAATATCGACTCCGACGAGGTGATCTATTACGTCGATGGTGATTTTATGAGTCGCAACGACATTGCGCCGGGGCACATCACGCTGCACCCCGGTGGCATTCCGCACGGCCCGGCCCCCGGTGCAATGGAACGCAGCATCGGCAAAAAAGAAACGCAGGAATACGCCGTCATGGTCGACACGTTCCGGCCCCTGATGCTGACCGAACAGGCATTAAGAATTGATGACGGAACGTATTATAAATCATGGATAGATATGTAGAGACGCAATACCCTGCGTCTCCTGACCGGATGGTTTTTCTGACACATAGGAGAGCACAGGAGACGCAAGGTGTTGCGTCTCTACACAACACATCAACAAACAATGGAAACACTCGAACTTGTAGAATCTCAGTCCTTACAGGATTTCCTGCCGCTTAATGGCACAGATTATATCGAATTATACGTGGGCAATGCCCGGCAGTCGGCGCACTATTTTCAAACGGCCTTTGGCTTCCAGCCGGTAGCCCACGCGGGCCTTTCGACGGGTCTGCGCGACCGCGAGTCGTATGTGGTGCAGCAGGATAAAATCCGGCTGGTGCTAACCTCGCCCCTGCACGGCGATTCGGACATTGGGCGGCACCTCGACCAACACGGCGACGGTGTTCGGGTGGTGGCGTTGTGGGTAGATGATGCCACGCGGGCGTTTGGGGAAACCGTTAGCCGGGGCGCAGCGCCTTATCTGGACCCCACCCGCCAGCAGGACGACCACGGCTATGTTGTCCGGTCGGGCATTCATGCCTATGGCGATATGGTGCATGTGTTCGTGGAGCGGAACGACTATTCGGGCGTTTTTCTGCCTGGCTACGAACCCTGGTCCCCAGCGTATCAGCCGGCTCCTGTTGGGCTGAAATACGTGGACCACATGGTGGGCAATGTAGGCTGGCACGAGATGAACCAGTGGATGACGTTCTATCAGGATGTAATGGGCTTTCAGCAACTCGTTTCGTTCGACGATAAAGACATCTCGACCGACTACACGGCGCTGATGAGCAAGGTCATGAGCAACGGAAACGGGCGCGTGAAATTTCCGATCAACGAACCTGCCGAAGGCAAAAAGAAGTCGCAGATTGAAGAGTATTTAGATTTCTACGGCGGGCCGGGCATTCAGCACATTGCCGTAGCGACCGATAACATTGTGGAGACCGTGCTGGCCCTGCGCGACCGGGGCGTTGAGTTCCTGACTGTGCCGGATACGTATTACGATCATTTAGCCGAGCGCATCGGTCAGATTGACGAGGAAATATCCACCCTGCGGCCACTTGGCATTCTGGTCGACCGCGACGATGAGGGCTACCTGCTTCAGATTTTCACGAAGCCTGTCTGTCCGCGTCCCACGCTGTTTTTCGAGATTATTCAGCGTAAAGGTGCCCGCTCGTTCGGGAAAGGTAATTTCAAAGCATTGTTCGAGGCCATCGAGCGCGAGCAGGAACTGCGGGGAACGTTGTAAGAAATGGACAATGGATAATGAACAATGCCTACGTCGGCCATTATTCATTGTTCATTCTACATTATTCATTAAGAAATGAACCAGAATTATCAAAAATACACTCCCGACGAGCAGGCCGTATGGAAACTGCTCTTTGAGCGGCAGATGGCCCGATTACCGGGGCGGGCCAGTCAGGCGTATATGGACGGAATTCTGGCAACCGGGTTCCCCAACAGCCGCATTCCCCACTTCGATCGCGACCTGAATCCGCGTTTGCTGCCCATTACGGGCTGGCGTGTGGTGGCCGTGCCGGGGCTGATTGGCAACCGCGAGTTTTTCGAACTGATGGCCAACCGCCAGTTTCCGGCTACCACCTGGGTCCGTAGCCGCGACCAGTTAGACTACCTGCCCGAACCCGATATGTTTCACGATACGTTTGGCCACGTACCAGTGCTGACCAATCAGTCGTTCTGCGATTTTCTGGCTGCCCTGAGCCGCATTGCCCTGCGGTTTGTTGATCATCAGGAAGCCATCGACATGATTTCGCGGCTATACTGGTACACGGTTGAGTTTGGACTTATACAGGAACCCGGAGGCTTACGAATCTATGGCGGGGGCATCCTCTCGTCGCCGGGCGAAACGATCTACAGTCTGGAAAGCACCATTCCCAACCGGCTACCCTACGACGTATCGACATTACTGCAAACGCCCTACATCATCGACCATTTTCAGACCCAGTATTTCGTCATCGAGTCCTACGAGCAGCTCTTTCACTCCGTTCCCGAAATCGAAGCAACGCTGGAAGAACTACTGTTAATGAGCAATGTATAATTTATAATGAATAATTTTGACGTGCCAGCAATAGACAGTTAGTAGTTGATTGCCCATTATACATTATACATTACTCATTTTGCCGTGACGCACCCAGCCGACACCCGTGCTTATTTTTTTAAGATTGACACCACAATCAAGAAAATCCGGAATGCCCTGCAAAAGCAGTTTACCGATGCGGGTTTCGACCTGACCGTTGACCAGTGGGTCGTGATTGACCACCTCTACCGCAATCCGGGCATCAGCCAGAATACCCTGTCAGAAATGACAACCAAAGATGCGCCCACCGTCACGCGGATTATCGACCTGCTCAGCCAAAAAGGATTAACCGAACGACGCATGGCCGACTCCGACCGACGTAAGTTTCTGGTGTATCTCACTGAAACGGGCGAAGCTAAATACCACGAAGTACTGCCCGTTGTGTCGGCGATGCGACGCAAAGGATGGGGCAGCCTGAGCGACGATGATTACCAGCACTTTGTGCGGATTATGGACTCGATTTACACGAATATTAGTGAATAAAGTAGCCTGGACGGCCACGTCCGGGAGTACTAATTTTTCTTTTTCACTCCCGGACGTGGCCGTCCAGGCTACAGGAATGTACGGCATTTTCAGTTACGGCAGTAACAGCCCCCGCGTAGGTTTTAAGGTCGGAAAATACATTCTCGACCTCGAAATCGTGAGCCTGCTGGGCTATTTCGATGCGCTTTCCATCGACCTGGCTGTTTTTGCTCAATCAGCGCTGAATAACTTTATCGCGCTTGGAAAACCGGCGCACCGGGCCGTCCGCCAACGACTCGATGCCCTGCTGGAGCATGAGGCCAAAGCCCTTGCCGACGTTCACGACCAGGTATTCATTCACGAATCCAGCGTACAGATGCACCTGCCGGTTCGTATTGGCGACTATACCGATTTCTACGCGGGTATCCACCACGCCGGAAACGTAGGGCGCATGTTCAGGCCCGACAGCGACCCCTTATTACCCAACTACAAACACATGCCGGTGGCCTATCATGGCCGGGCATCGTCTATCGTGGTGTCGGGCACACCCATCCACCGCCCGAACGGGCAATTTATGCAGGCGGGTGCGCTGACCTTCGGGCCATCGCAGGCGCTGGATTTTGAGCTTGAACTGGGCCTGATTATTGGTAAAAGCAACCCCCTCGGCGAATCGGTTCCGGTCGACGAAGCCGAAGACTTTATTTTTGGGGTTGTGCTGTTCAACGACTGGTCGGCGCGGGATATTCAGCGGTGGGAGTACCAGCCGCTGGGGCCATTTCTGGGTAAAAACTTCGCGTCGAGTCTGTCGGCCTGGGTGGTTCCGTTCGATGAACTGGAACCGTTTCGGGTGAGTGGCCCCGTTCAGGAACCAACGCCCCTCCCCTATTTGCAGACCCCAAAGCAGGGTCATTATGCAATTGAGTTAGACGTGTGGCTGCAGGCATCCGATGGCGACGACGTGTGTATTTGCCGCACCAACGCCCGGCATTTGTACTGGAGTTTTGCCCAGATGATTGCCCATCATACCGTTGGCGGCTGCAACCTGAACATCGGCGATGTGCTGGCTACCGGCACCATTTCGGGACCCGAACCCGGTAGTTACGGTTCGCTGCTCGAACTGAGCTGGAACGGAACGGAGCCGGTATTATTACCCGATGGCGCGGCCCGGACGTTTTTGCAGGATGGGGATAGAGTGACCTTTCGGGCCTTTGCCACCAACAACGGATTTTCTCTTGACTTAGGCGACGTAACAGGGACGATTTATGAGAAAAATTAACCCTGCCGACTTACAGCCGAACGAGTTTTATCGGTACATGATCGGCACCATCGGCCCGCGCCCGATTGCCTTTGCCAGCACCGTTGATGCCGCCGGCATTGTCAACCTAAGCCCGTTCAGTTTTTTCAACATTGCCGGTTATAACCCGCCAACGCTTATTTTTACCCCAACCATTAACCGGCATGGCCACAAAAAACACACGCTTCTGAATCTGGAAGAGGTTGGCGAGGTGGTCATTAACGTTGTCAACTACGCCATGGTCGAGCAGATGTCGTTAGCCAGCGCCGAGTTTGAGCGGGGCGTAAATGAATTTGAGAAAGCAGGCTTCACGGCGGTGCCCTCCGATCGGGTTCGCCCGCCGAGAGTGGCCGAATCGCCCGCGTCATATGAGTGTGTTGTGAAGCAGATTGTTCCTGCCGGCGATGGATCGGGCATTGACTCGCCGGGTGCCGGGCATTTGGTCATCTGCCAGGTGGTTATGGCTCATTTCCACGACGCTATTTTCAGTACCGACGGGACCATTGACCCGCACCACATTGACCTTGTTGCCCGGATGGGGGCCGACTGGTACTGCCGCGCTCAGGGTGACGCCCTGTTTGAAGTGGTTCGTCCCAAAGTCGGCATTGGCGTCGACCAGATGCCATCTGCCATTCGTACCAGTGCCATTCTGTCGGGCAACGATATCGGAAAGCTGGGCAGTTTTCCGGCCCTGCCCACGCCGGAGGAAATTCAGGCATTTACTGCGTCGGGTATTCTGAAGGATCTTTTCGAGGAAGCCCGGAACGGCTGTCAGTATTTACCTGATTTAGTGCATCTTCGGGCAAAACAGTATCTGGCCGAGAATAAGGTAAAAGAAGCCTGGCTAACGTTATTGTCAATATAGAGGATCATCACGATGAAGTACGCACGTTTATTTTTTCTATTTTTCCCGGTATCTGGTTTCGCACAGGTCCAGTTGCCAGCCAATGAAATCGGACAGGTTCAATACCAGGAGATTGTGAAGTTGCCGAACTCCAAACAACCCTCCCGACAAGTTATGGAGCAGGCTCGCTCGTGGATGGTTCAGCACTATCGGGACGAACTAACGGCTGAACAGCAACACGACCAGGAAAATAACATTCTGTTCATCAAAGCGGCTTATTTGCTTGACAAACAGACCATTCGCTACACGCTCACCATCGAGCCAAAGGTTGGGCGCTACCGGGCAACGATAACGGATCTGATAACGGAAAGTGATGGCCTTGTGCTGCCCGTTCGGGCCAGCAGCAGCACGGTTAGCGAAATGGAACAGGCAGCCGGTGGGAAAATCACCAACAAAAACCTGATTGAGCAGAGTACCCGTCAGCAAGCCGAGCTGTATAAACAAATTGATGAAGCCTGCCGAAATACCTTAGCCAGTTTAAAAGAGGCTCTGATGATGCCGAACGAATAGCTTACCGATGCCGCTCTACGCCCACCTGTTCGCAAAAAGCCAGTACCGGACAGGTTGAACAATGCGGCAGTGTGCCGGTGCAGATATGCTTGCCAAAGGGCATCAGCAGCCGGTTAATGCTTACCCATTGCTCACGCGGCACCTGTTTCTCCAGAATCTTCAGCGTTTGTTCGGGTTGCGTTGTCTGCACGTAGCCCCAGCGGTTGACCACCCGATGCACATGGATATCCACACTGATGGCGGCCTGCCCCGTTGCCACGCCGAGGGCTAAGTTAGCACACTTCGGCCCAACACCTTTCAGGGAGGTAAGTGTCGCGAAATCAGCCGGAAGGCTGCCCCCAAACTCATGTACAATTCGCTCGGCAATGCCCCGCATCGTGTAGGCTTTCTGATCGGGGTAGGTTGAACCATACAGCAAATCCGTCAGCGTGGGAATAGCCAAAGCGAGGAGTTGTTGGGGGGTTCGTGCCTTTTCGAACAACCGAAGTGAGACCGGAATGGTGGTTTCATCGAGCGTTCGGATCGAGACAATGCACGACATCAGTTGCTCAAATAAGGTGTTGTAGCCCCGGTCAAACAGGTCGAACATAGCCGCTTTCGGATAGGGACGAATGGCTTCTTCGATGCGGGAAAGAACCGTATTGAGGTCGAAGTTAGGCTTCATGTTTCAGGTTCAACGTTCCATGCTAAACGTGCGTCAGCCAACCTGGAACGTTGAACCTGAAACATGAAACAACACGTTAAGTTTAAACTTTCACAATCACCATTTCTACCCGCCGGTTTTCGGGGCGCTCTTTCAGCGTTTTGTTGGTGTTGATGGGCCGGGAGGGACCGTAACCGACCGTTTCGATCCGGCCCGAACTGATGCCCTTATCCACCAGATAACGCTTCACTTCGTTGACCCGGTTGCGGGATAGCTCCACATTCGCATCGAACTCACCAACGGTGTCGGTATGCCCTTCCAGCCGAATCTGCATGGTTGGGTTCGACCGCATCATGGTCACAAGCCGGTCCAGTTCGGGGAACGACTCGGGTTTGAGGTCGTATTTCGAGACGCTGAAGTAGATGTTATTCAGCGTAATTTTCGCGCCCGCTTCAATGGGCACCAAATCAAAATCGCGGGCCACGTTTACCCGATTGGTGACCAGCGTATCACTCTGGCTAAAATAGCCTTTCGCCGAAGCAGTGACGGCATACACACCCCGCCTGTCAATTGAGATTCGGTAGGTTCCGGCTGGACTGACACTCCGCACGGAATCAGCCGGTTCGTCGCTGGAGGCTTCGGCACCCGACAGCAACCGATACGTAACCGTGGCCCCGATTGGCTGTTTCGTTTTCGCATCACGGGTGACGCCGTTAATGGTTATGGCTGTTGGCGCGGGAGTTTCCTGGGGTTTAGCTGGTTTTGGCGTTTCCTGGGGCGCATCCGTATCCAGGCCGGGTTTCGTGCGGGGCGTGTAGCGGGGCTGCGGCAAGGGTTTGGCCTGAACAGGCGGCAGCGTTTTGGGTTTCCGCTGCGAATAGGTCTCTTTGCGAATTGGGTTGACAATGTGAACACCCCAGAAATTGAAGCAGATATATCCCTTACTATCTCTGCATTCAAACAAATCAAAGGTTGTGTATCCGGGGTCTATCCGCTCAAAATAAGCCACAAAATCGACACGTTCACCGGGCTGAACCCGCCGACGGGTTTCGGCGGGGATATTCTCCGCCCGAATAAACTTATAGGAACGTTCCCCCTGGTTTACATACAACCTGGATGTTGGCTGAAAGCCAATATTGCTTGTCGATTCTACCTTTCCGCCTAAGCGGCCCCCATCGGGCAATGGAATCGGAAACGGCCAGGAGCGGCTCCCGGGCGATTTCTCCGCAGGAGTCTCAAATTTCATGTAGATGATGGTGTACTGCTCGGTTAGTTCAACCCGTTTGATGGTTACATCCCGGTCGTTAATATCGTCAACGCGGGGGGATTCGGTCGTATACTGCACCTGTGCGTGCAGACCCAACGCAGAAAGCATCAGAAACAGACAGGTAAGTACTGGGCGGTTCATAGTCGTAATAAAGAAGGCGTTTGCTTTATAAACGTTTGACTACGCCGGGTAGTTTAAGGTTTACTACTAAGGTTGATGGCTATGGTACTTTTTCACGCCATTTTCAACACACCTTGCCTGGCAGACCCGTCTGCTGTGGTTTCTTAGGCAGAATTTATTTTGGTGAATTTTATGATACTTATGCGCCTAAAGTATGGGGGATTATTTTGAGCGCCAATCTGTCCAGCTTCCACGCAGAAGCTATCCTGACGAATACGTTTGCGAGGGCCTGACAGCAGTTTGGTATGCCTGCGGATACGGAAAAACAGTTGCTTACCAGCCTACTCGGTTTAGCTTGCCAGGAGGGTTTACCTATCGACTGCCTACGGGCCATTCTGAAAGCCAAACGGTGCTGGGGCGCTGATTCTGATGAAGGTGGGCTTAACCCTCGCGGGATGAAAAGCCGGGTCTGCCAGCGTGTGGTAAAAACCAACCGCTTATGGCCAGGTGTCTGTCATTGGCCTGACTTGGTCCGAAGAGGCTACTGATCGTAGCGAATTGTACAACTACGGTCGTGTTTTAGCGAATAAGGGTGCAGGGCTTGAATAACTAAAGGCGTATATTTAAGCATGGATAAATCCTACGGACCACAGGCTACCATTCGGCGAAACGTTAGGGGCGCTAAAATTCTCTTAATCGACGACAATCCGGATCAGTGCGCCTTAATCCAGACCGTGCTGCAAGCCTGTATGCCAGAGGTAGGCTTGCTGGTCGCGTCAACGGCGGAAGCAGCCTTAAGCCACCTTCATCTCTGTTTAGAGGCTAAAAAGGAACTACCCCGCCTGATTTTATTAGACCTCTACCTTCCACAGGCTGAAGATGGGTTACGAATCGTAGAACAGGTAAAAAAAGCGAATTCGCCTTTTCGATCGATTCCCCTGACCCTGATAACCCAGTCGACAAAGGAGCATGATGTCCGGCGGAGCTACGATCTGGGCGCTAATTCCTACATCATCAAGCCTACCAACTACGATAAGTGGCGGCTCTATATCGACTCGCTTCGACAATACTGGTGGTATACGGTGACCTTACCCCCTGTATAAGCGGCAGAAATTAAATTTGCCCGGGGCCGGAGTGGAATGGGCAGCTATTTGCCGGTTGATGCAGGGTTAGCCTGCCCCCCTTCCACCGGCATGTACTCCGGTAGCTGATTGAGGAGGTGTTCGGCAAGTTTTACGTTCCGGTTCAGCATCTCCCTGTAGGTTGCCCACTCGTCGGGTTTGAGCGGCAGTTGCAGCAGGCTGGCCGCCGTGGAGATGATACCAAAGTAGCTGCGGAGATCATGCATGGTTTGCCGCAGGTGATCTGCCTGCTGGCTGGTCGGTGGGTGGCGGCTGTCCAGCGCTGCCTGACGCACTTGTGCGGGCTGTTCTGCGGGGGGTTGCCGCCATTGCTCAATGGCGAAGACACTACCTATGCTGATATGCGTCGAAAGCCGAAGCAGTTGCGTGTGCGCCTGGGTAATAACCTGGGGCAGCGTTTGGGGATACAGCCCCAGGAACTGCTGAAGCCCCTCGGTAAGGGCCTCGTAGAAGAGGTTCCATTCGATGAACAAGTCCGTCAGGGAGTAGCCGCGCTGCCAGCGGTGGCGTGCGTGTTGACCAGCCATCTCAACCGGGTCACCTTCCTGGGGCTTCCCCCCAATGCGCTGGGTAAGCATAGCGAACAGGGCTGGTACTTGGTCCGTAAACTCCTCACGCGAGAAGCTGGCGCGGGTGTTCGTATTCAGGTCTTCATTGGTCAGGCATTTCGTTCGCCACTGAGTAACGATCATCTCCCGGCTTGCCAATAAGTAGTCGGTTAACTGAGTAAGCTGCGTTTCATAGTCAGCGGTTAAGATTGCCATATGGAATGGGTTATCGGATCGGTTTGCCTTGTCTTTCTCGTCATTCAGCGTCGGCAGGCGGCATACGGCTCCTGAATCAGGCTGTCAGCACCCGGTTGGGTTAATCAGGCGGACTTCCCCGGAGGTAGCAATGAAGCCAGCAACTGCGTCAATGCCTCCACCTCGATGGGTTTAACCAGGTGGCCATTGAAACCGGCTTCCTGGCTCCGCCGTTTATCGTTGCCCTGTCCATACCCCGTCAGGGCGATCAGCATCAGGCTGCGGCCCCACGGCTGCTGACGCATCCGGCGGGCCGTTTCGTAGCCATCCAGACCCGGCATACCGATGTCGAGCAACACCACCTCCGGCTGCACCTGTTCGGCGGCTTCCAGGGCCTGCTCACCGCTGTAACGTACATCGACGGTATAGCCAGTCAACTTCAGCAGCATGGCAAACGAATCGGCCGCGTCGTGGTTATCATCCACAACCAGAATCCGGCGACCAGCCTTCGGCGGGGATACTGGCGCCAGGGTAGCCGCCGACGACTTCTTTAAGGCGGGTAAAGCGGGCAAATAAATCAGAAACTCACTCCCCTGGCCCAGACCCGCACTCTGCGCTTCCACCCGTCCACCATGTAACTCAACTAAGCGTTTAACCAGCGTCAGCCCCAGCCCGCCCTGAGTGCGGGCCAGTGAACTGTCTACCTGAGCAAACAACTCGAAGATACGGCTCAACTGGTTGGCCGCCAGACCAATACCAGTGTCGCGCACCCGCAGGCGAGCTGTGGGCTGGTCCAGCTCATCAACCGTTTGGTCGAGCGTTATCCAGACATGGCCGCCTACAGGCGTGTAGCGGGCGCCATTGGTCAGCAGATTGGTGATGACCTGCGTCAGCCGGGTGGCATCGCCCGACAGGTAGATTGGCGCATTCGGCAGCGAAACGGACAACTCGGCCTGGCGTTCCTCAAAGAAGGGCCGCACGACCTCAAAGGCATCCGTCAACAGAGTTTTCAGATCAAGCAACTCCAGTTGCAGCGCAATTTTTCCCTGGTTAATGCGGCCTACATCCAGTAAGTCATCGACCAGTCGGACCAGATGGTCTACCTGGCGGCTCATCAGAGCGATGGCCGCGCTCATCGGCTCGGTCTGCCCGGCGCTGAGCTTCAGCGTTTGCAGGGTGTTGCGAACGGGAGCCAGCGGATTGCGTAGCTCGTGGGCCAGCATAGCCAGAAACTCATCTTTCCGCCGGTCCGACTCCTGTAGAGCTACTTCACTCGCGGTCTTTCGCTGAGTGATGTCGCGGGCCACGGTCGAGATGCCGATGACCTGCCCGGCCGCATCTTTCACCGGCGAAAGCACCACTTCCAGATTTAGTTCCTGCCCGTTTTTGTTGACCCGAACGGTTTCGTAGGTTTCAACCCGTTCATACTCTTTGATTTTGGCCGTATTGCTCAACACCTCGGTCAGGTCCTGAGGCAGGGTCAGCATCTGCAGCGGCTGGCCAATGGCTTCTGCCGTCGGGTAGCCGTAGAGGGTTTCCGACGCTTTGTTCCAACTGGTAATAATACCGTCGAAATTGACAGTAAGGACCGAATCCTGCGACGATTCGACAATGGAAGCCAAAAAATAGTTGGCTTCTTCGGCAGCCTTGCGCCGGGTGATGTCGACGAAGGTAATAACAACGCCGTTAATGCGGTCGTCGGCCGTGCGGTAGGGCATCACCCGCATCAGGTACACCTGTCCGTCGATGGTTCTGACTTCCCGATCCAGGGGTTGGAGCGTGGCCAGCACCCGTTCCGCATCTTCCAGTAGGTGGGGGTAGGCCAGCCGGTTGGTAATGTCGGTCAGGGGCCGCCCGAAATCCGTCGGAATCAAATTAAACAGAACCTGCGTGGCGGGCGTAAAGAGGTTAACCCGCAAACTGCGGTCCAGAAACAGGGTGGCAATGTCGGTAGAGTTAATGAGATTCCGCAGGTTGTTGCTCGTCAGCGAAATCTCCTCCATTTTCACTTTCAGCTCCTGGTTGACTGCCGTCAGTTCTTCATTGATCGACTGAAGTTCTTCCTTGCTGGTCTCTAACTCTTCGGTCGACGAACGCAACTCCTCATTGATAGCCTGCAGCTCTTCGTTGGTCGCTTTGAGTTCTTCGGCCTGTACTTTGTGCTGCTCGTTGGACGAACGCAACTGCGTTTTGGCCCGAATCAATTCTTCCTCTAAGTGGTGGGCCACCGGCTCAACCGGGGTCAGCACGGGTTCCGGTTGGCCAGCGTCGTCGGGGGTAGGCTCAAACAGGACCAGCACAAAACCACGGGCCGGATCGCCCTCCCCCAGCACCGGACGAACGTGGAGGGTGAGGGTATGGTCGTCGAACTGGAGTTTGACCTGGCGCACGGCCACATTCGTCCGGTGCTGGCTGGCCTGGTAGAAGGCGGTACGCAGTTCCAGGCGCAATTCGGGCCGGATAAGTTTCAGCAGGTTTTTGGAGGGTTCGCCCCCGCTGATCTGCAGGTAGCGCCCGGCGCGTTCGGATACGTGCAGGATGTCATAGTCATCATTGACGACAATCGACGGGGGCGCATACTGTTCCAGTAACTGCTGGTGCAGCTCGCCATAAGTCAGCCGTGCGTTCGGGCGGTCGTCCCCCCCGGATGCGGGTTCGGGAAGTTGCAATTTTGCCGGCCCCGGAAACGAAATCGCGTCGGGTATCGGGAAGGATCGCGTCGGCACGGATCGGCTCTGAAACAGGTGATAATCCCGATTCAGGGGAACAAACAAATTGCTGGCGGCATCGGTGGTTTCCGACAGGCCCAGCAGCAGGTAGCCGCCGGGATTCAGCGCGAAGTGGATTGTTTCCAGCACCCGCTGCTGGGCCGTGTGGTTGAGGTAGATGAGCAGGTTGCGGCAACTCACTACGTTCAGCCGGGAAAAGGGTGGGTCTTTGAGCACATTGTGGTAGGCAAACAAAACCATTTCGCGAATTTCCCGGCGGATGCGGTACTGGTCACCTTCCTTGGTGAAAAACCGACGCAGTCGCTCGGGTGATACGTCGGCCGCATCGTTGATGGTGTACAACCCTTCGCGGGCAGTAGCGATAGCCGCCTGATCGATGTCGGTGGCGAAGATCTGTACGAAGGGTGCGTCAAGAACGTCGAGTGTGCGTTCGGCGCACAGCATGGCCAGCGAGTAGGCCTCTTCACCCGTGGCACAACCGGCCACCCAGATACGCAGGGTATCGTTCCCGTTTTTTTCGCGGGTTAACAGGGGTATTACCTGTTGCTCTAAGGTGGTGAAGACAGACCCATCGCGAAAAAAGTTGGTGACCGAGATCAACAAATCGTTGAGCAGCGCCTGGGTTTCCTCGGGATGTTCCTGCAGATAAACAACGTACTCCGGTAGGCCCGACAGGTTGCGGACGTTAATACGACGCTCCAGGCGACGCAGCAATGTGGGGCGTTTATAATTGGAGAAGTCGTGGCCGGTGCGCTGGCGCAGTTGGGTAAACACTTCGCGCAGAGCCTGTTGCTGGGTTTCGGCATCCGGCTGGGCTTCCAGGGTAATAACCACCGTGCCCCGGTTTTGCGCGTAGGCCAGCAGCTTCGCCGGAATCTGGGCCACGGGCAGAATGTCATCTACCAGCCCCGTGGCGATGGAATGGCGCGGCATCTCGTTGAAGGCGGCCTCGCGGGGATTCTGCACAAAGGCCGCCCCGCCCCGCTCCTTAATGCGCTTAAGGCCCATGGAGCCGTTGGCCCCGGTGCCCGAAAGGATGACCGCTACGGCCTGGGCACCGTGTGACTCGGCTAAGGTACGCAGGAAAATATCGACCGGTGCCCGCCGGTCTTCGATGCGGACATTGGGCAGTACGACGATGTGGTTATCGTCCATTTGCAGGTGCTTATCGGGCGGCACCACGTATACGTAATTGGCGACAACCCGCATCCGTTCCACTACCCTCGTAACGGGAATGCTGGCCACACCCTGCAGGATTTGGGTTAGCTGGCTGTCATAGTCGGGCGACAGGTGCAGGATAACGACATAGGCCAGGCCCGAATCGGGCGTAACCTGCTCAAAAAACTGGGTCAGCGCTTCCACTCCGCCCGCTGAGCAACCGATGCCAACAATCAGGGTCTCGCCGGGGACGGTTTCGTCGGGAGCAGTTTCGTCGGGCGTTTCCGGGGCTGTTTTTTTCTTACTCACGAGGTAATGGTTGTCTGATTAAGGGTTGTGCAGCGAAAGCGGTAGTTACTGAAGCCGTTCAGTAGTGGTTGACTCAGCCACCTGCCAGGTCATGTTCTCCTGGCTGAGCGGCTCATGGGTGCGTACAGCCAGGCCGAATGGCGGGGGCCATGTGCCAGACGATAAAGACGGCCTCGTCCAGTTCGGCAGGCAAGCGGGCGATAAGTTGTTGAAATGCCTCAAAACCACCGGCCGACGCGCCCATAACAATAATATTTCGTTTCTCCATGCGCTTCGTGTTAGTTGGTAGCTCAGCTACTGGTGCCGACTATAGAAATATTCGATTCGGCGCTGGATTCTGGGTCCGATGTGAAAAGAACCGGTCTCTAACGACAAGGGAAAGACTTCTGCCTATAGCTAAAGGGTATCGCTCTACGAATCTACGGAATTGCCAGCTACTTTTGCTCATCTTGGGTTCCCGGCACTCTGTTGAGTGCGTAAATCGCTTCAGGCTGGCAAGGTTTATCGTCAGCGTAAGGCGTGCAGTGGTCTCAGGAGTTTTTCTCGCACGGGAATTGCAACGGCGCAGCGTGGATTTACCCGCTTAGCCATGCCCGATGGTGCGGCAAGACTGTACATTAAGTGGTTATCGGTATTGTTCGCGTATCTCCCTGAACAATAAAAAGCGTGTTCTTGTCATCCCGACAAGAACACGCTTTTATAACCCCGATTCACCTACTGATCGTACGCTAAAAACTCCTGGATGCCCTTAGCTTACCCCGTTTAACCGGTTAATAACCGGCATTCTGTGTTAATGCCGCATTCGTTGTCACCTCGCGCAGGGGAATTGGAAAGATCAGGCGCGGACTGGTGTAGGGCAGCGTGCCAACGTTCTGTTTGTTGCGTTTGAGGTCGTGAATCAGTGTGCCCTCAAAAGCCAGTTCGAGCCGGCGTTCGGCCAGGATGGTGTTAAGATTCAGTTGGGCTGCTGTCAGCGGAGCTGCGCCTGCCCGGGCACGAATCAGGTTGACATCGGCCAGCGGAGTTGCTCCAACTGATGTACCCGCGCGAAAATTAGCTTCAGCGCGGGTCAGATACATTTCAGCCAGACGCAGCACCTGAATGTTACCATACTGGTTGATGTATTTAACGGTCCGAATCTGATCGTCGCTGTCTTCATAGAATAGATCGTGACGTTGATCAGTAGCGGGGTATAGGGCCAGATGGCTCTCCGTAATGTTGATGTCGCCCCGGCCACCAACGTCTGTTGAGCCGTAGAAGGTATTGAGATTATTGACTCCATCCTGGTCGGTTATCTGGAGGGCGAAAATCGTTTCGGATGTGTTGACGCCATTCACGTTTTCGCGCTGGTCGAATACCTCCTCAATGTCGGCCAGGCTATAGGCTTTACTGACAATAACCCGGTTGGCGGCATTGGCGGCATTGGAGAAATCGCTTTTCTGCAGGTAAACCCGCGAGAGTTGAGCGGCTGCCGCTCCTTTCGTGGCAAGAAATCCATATTTGGCATCAGTAGCGCCAAGTTTAGCTTCCGCATCGGTCAGGTCTTTAATCACCTGGTCATAAACAGCCGCCACCGTGCTGCGGGGCACGTTGCTGCTGGCATCGAGTACGGCGGTAGGCGTTGTTACCAGCGGAACACCCGGATTGGTGGCCGCATCGCCATCGCCCCAGGTCCGGGCGAAGATGCGAACGAGTTCAAAGTACATCGAAGCGCGGATGAATTTAGCCTGTCCTTCAACGCCGGGCCGGTTAGCCTCTAAGGCTAAGTTCAGATTGGCCAGCACAGTATTGCAGATGTTGATGGTCCGGTAGGCGTCCGTCCAGGTAATGTCGGCCTGGTCGTTGGTAACCAGCAGGCGCTTGAGATAGACCTCGCGCGGGGCCACGAACGTGCCGCTCCATTCGACCTCCCCATTGTCGCCCAGTAGTTCGCCATCGCGCTGTATGTTACCGCCATACAGATCGCCATCGCCCAAGCTATTGTAAGCGCCAATGAGCAACGCGTTCAGGTCATCGGGTGTGCTCAGGGCCTGCCCCGTTGCTACCGTATTGACTGGGTTAACGTTTAATTTACTGTCGCAGGACGTCAGCCACAGGCTAACCGTCATTGCCGACAGGATCAGTATAGATTGATTCGTTCTCATGTGTATGCGTTCGTTCAGAATATAATGGCCATTGATAAAACCATTGCCTGGCTCTAATCAACGTCCGGTGTCTACTATTTCTTTGTTCCAGTGGATTTAAAATCCGATCTGCAAACCACCAATAATCGTGCGGGGCTGAGGAGCAGAGTAGAAATCTACGCCAATGTTGACTGCCGTGCCCGAATAAGCATCCGAGTTGACTTCAGGATCCCAACCATTGTAGTCGGTGAAGGTCAGCAGGTTCTGCCCCGTTACGTACAGCCGTACCCGGCTCAGTTTGATGCGGTTGACTAAGGTCGTCGGCAATGAATAGCCCAGCGTGACGGTCCGCAACCGGACGTAGTCGCCCTTTGACAGGTAACGAGACGACTCGCCGGTTCCGTTGCCACCCAGCAAACGGGCCTGTGGAACATTCGTTACGTCGCCCGGCTTCCGCCAGCGGTTTAACTGATCGGTCGTCTGGTTGTCGTAGAAATCGGCATTGGCCGACTGAAACTTACCTCCTCCGTTGTAGATGTAGTTACCAGACTGACCACTGAACAGGGCACTCAGATCAACCCCTTTGAAACTGAACGTGTTGGTAATGCCGCCAATGAATTTGGGCGACGGGTTACCCAGCGGTACAAATTCAGCGGCATTGTAGTCGTTGGTCGTTGTGCGGTCACGGCTTCCGTCGGGTCTCTCGTTGTTGAGGTAATAGAGTGCGTCGCCGTTCTGCACATCGACACCGGCGTATTCCGGCCCAACGAACACGCCCAGCGGCTGCCCCTCCTGCGCCCGGTTGAGAAAACTTCCGTTAATGGTTGTGCCACCGAGGTCCGTTACTTTATTGGTATTGTAGGCAATGTTAAAGGAAGTGTTCCACTTGAAAGCCCCAACCACATTATTTGAATTAAGAACGACCTCAACACCTTTGTTTTCCATTTTCCCGACGTTACGCAACTGTGTGCGGAAGCCCGACGAACCCGGCACGTTCACGTTGAGCAACAGACCCGTGGTGTTTTTGACGTAGTAATCGATCTCGCCCGATATGCGGTTGCTCAACAGGCCAAACTCCAGACCGATGTCGGTTTGCAGAGTTTTTTCCCAGGTCAGGTCGGGGTTGGCAAGCTGGTTGGGCGTCTGCCCCGGAATGCCAGCATAGCCGGCTGATTGTCCCACAGCCGATTCTGCAGAATATAAAGCCAGCGACCCAAAATTGTCGATCTCCGCATTACCCGTCAGGCCATAGCTGGCCCGCAGTTTCAGCAGGCTCAATACGGGCAGGCTCTTCATGAACGACTCTTCGGTAAGGATCCAGCCTACCGATGCAGCCGGGAAAAAGCCGTACTTGTTGTTAACGCCAAACCGTGACGAACCGTCGATCCGGCCTGAAACGCCCACTAAGTATCTATTATTGAACCGGTAGTTGGCCCGCGCAAAGTACGACAGGAAACTGAAGCGCGTTTCGGTACCCCTGCCAGCGGTGATTTTAGCCCCCGAAACGATTTGTTTATAGGCATTACTCGGAAACTGCTGCGCGGTTACGCTGTTGAAGTTCGAGCGCGACTCCTGATACGACATACCCAGCGTGGCGTCGATGTCGTGTTTTTCGGCAAACGTCCGGCCAAAGCTAAAATAATTGTTGGTCGTATTATTAACGACCTGCCGAAAGCTGTTTGACCCTAATCCGTTGGGGGCACCCGTATTTCGGGCTGTTTCGCGGCCATAGTATTCGTCTTCCTGCTGGCTCAGGATATCTGTGCCGAACTCAGTGCGGAACGATAAGCCCGGCAGCAGTTTATAATCAGCATAAGCGCTGCCAAATACCCGGTACACGCGGGCCTGAAGGGCAGCAAAATCGCGGTTCAGCAGCGGGTTGTAATACAATGTATAGTCACCGCTAATCTGGTTGGTGCGTGGGTCGATAACCGGGTGCAGGGGCGGCAGTGCCACAATCTGCATAGGCGTAGAGAACGCATTGTCATTTGATACGCGGTCGTTTTTAGAGTGCGCTACGTTCAGGTTTACGCCTATCGTGAGTTTTTCGGTGGCACTGTGGTCGAGGTTAACCCGGCCACTCAACCGGCGGAAGCGGTTTTTGATAATGATACCGCTTTGATCGAAATATTGCCCCGACACAAAGAAGCGGGTTTTGGCATCGCCCCCTCTGGCGCTCAGATCAAATTGCTTCGACGGCGCATCCTGATACGCTTCCTGCTGCCAGTCGGTGTTATACTTTGGGGTAGGTCCTTCCCAACCGGCCCGGTCACCGGCGGCATAGCGCGTGAAGCGGCTTTGCAGGGAGGTAGCGGTTGTACCGATTAATTTCAGCGCCACCGAATTAGCCCGGGCTTCCTCGAACAACTCAACATACTGCTGGGTGTTGATGAATTCCTTCACGTGCGTTGGTTTGCTGCTGCCCATGTAGGCCGACGCTTCAAAGGTCGTCTTGCCAACGCGGCCTTTCTTAGTGGTAATTAAAACAACACCATTGGACGCCCGCGAACCATAAATAGCGGATGCCGAAGCATCTTTCAGGATTTCCAGCGACTCAATATCGTTCGGATTCAGGTCGGCAATGGGGTTGGTTGGCGCCGTTGTCGAGGACTGATCGCCCGATGTGATGGGAATGCCATCAACCACGTAGAGGGGCTGACTGCTGGCCGTTACAGACGAGTTCCCCCGCACCCTGATTTGCAGTCCCTGCCCAACTTTACCATTCAGGGACGTAATCTGTACACCAGCCACTTTACCCTGAATTGCCTGCTCAACGCTCGGCACCGGCACATTTTCGATGTCTCTTGAGGCAACCCTGGCAATATTACCCGTCAGGTTGCGCTTTGATTGTGAACCATATCCGGTTACGACCACCTCATCGAGCGAACGACTATCGTTGCTCAGGGTGACATTTACCGTAGAGCGATTGCCTATGTTGACTTCCTGCGTTGTGACGCCCACGAAGCTATAAACTAACGTTCCGATGTTAGCAGGCAGCGCCAGCGTGTAGCTTCCATCGGCATCGGTTTGGGTGCCTTTCGTGGTTCCTTTCGCTACGACCGATACACCCGGTAATGGACTTCCATCTTCGGCTGAGGTGACTTTGCCGGTCACGCGCCGTTCCTGTTGAGCCAGAGCTACTGTGGAGAATATACTGCTCCAGACCACCAGTAGAAGTAGTAGAAAATTTCTCATTTGGACTTATTTAAGATTGGTAAATGGCGAAAGTAACGATTAAAATTTGGCTAACCCAACAGACTACCTAAAAACTCGTAAGTTTCTGAGCTTATGTAACCACAGGTAGACTTATGGGCCAATTCTTCAGTAATTTCTATAGTGAGCAGGTTATTTTTAGCGTAGTTAATTCTATGAACCGGTTAACTGCTGATTTTGCACGGCGAAACTTTCATTACTGCGATGGGAGACGAGCACAACGTTTACTACATTCAAGTAGGTATTCGATAACCATTAACCTTAAAAATGATTTAATTTAAGTAGTATTTAATTTGTTTTTTGATTATTTACAATCAGTGCATTATACTTGCCATCGGAAATTAAATCAACCTCCCATGGCAAAACACTTACTTACTAACTTACTTAAAGGCTAACCGAACTGTCAATTGGCTGCTACCAATGGCCTTCCTGCTTTTTTCCGTCAGCCTTTCTGCGGTTGCCGACGATAAAACAAATCCCCGAAAGCCTGAACGCAGGCAATCCACACTCCCCCTCCCGCCCGTACACAAAACACCCGTTCGCCCATTCGATGCTGATCCCATCCGGTTCATCCTGCGGGCCGACAAACCCACGGCTGCCATTGGTGAAGAAATCACCCTCACCGTCTCGGCCCATTACCTCAACATCCCCTCCGCCCTGCTCTTTTCCACCGCTGGCTCAACCGCCTTCCGCCTAAAGCTGCTCCTGCCCGATGGCTTTGTCCAAACCGGGGGCGAGAACCTGGAGTATGTCGGTACCGAACTTTCGGCCACCAAACCCACCCTCACCTACACCCTCAAAGGTTATTTTACCAAAGCGGGCAACACCACCGAATTCCGCCTGCTCCGCAGCCATGCCACCGCCGATGCCAACAGCCTCTTTGTCGAAAAAGCACGACTATCCATTCGGCTGACGCCAGCGGAGAACAGCACCCAACAACACCAAAAGGGTGCCCGGTCAGCCGCCATCACCAACGGGGTGGGCTTCCTCGATGAGGCCGACTGCAACAGCGTCCGGGGCTGGGCCGCCGACCAGGCACAGCCTAACGTGGCAGTAGACGTGGACTTCTTCGTCGACGGGCAGTATGCGGGCTCAACTCAGGCCAACCAGAGCCGCCCCGATGTGGGAGCCTACTTAGGCGATAACGGCAATCACGGCTTTGTCTTCCCGATGCCCCAGTCGTTCCGGTCGGGGGGTAACCACTCGGTCGAGGCCCGATTTAGTGGCAGTTCGCAGGGGTTAAACAGCGGTCCTAAAACGTATGCTTGTAGTGGCAGCAGCAGTACCCCATCGACCACCCCCACGCCCTCCTCGGGCGGGTGTAGTTATTCGGAGGGCCAGTTTCTGCTCAACTTCAATGGGGAGCTGATCTATGCCCACTATTATAATGGGGTGTTGTTCGCGGCTTACCAGAATGCGTCGGAGGGTTTCAAGCCTCAGCATTGGATGCAGGCCGCAGGTTTCGACCCCGCCAAAGTGCCCTGTTTTGCCGCTACTGACCCCCGCCTGGGTTCGACTCCAAGCACTCCCGCCACCAACCCGGCTTCGGGCAGCAACAATGGCAGTGGGCTGCTGGGCAGCTATTACAACAACACCAACCTGTCAGGGAACCCCGTCCGCCAGCAGGTAGACGCGATGGTCAACTTCACCTGGGGCGACCAGGGACCCAGTCCGGCAGCGGGGGCCAACGCCACCAACCTGTCGGTTCGCTGGTCGGGGCAGGTGGAGGCTCCCGTGTCGGGCACCTACAAATTCAAGACCTTCAACGACGATGCCACCCGGCTAACAGTCAACGGCCAGCAACTCATCAACGACTGGCCGGGGGGACATGGTCCCACCTGGTTCGAGGGCAGCATCAACCTGACGGCTGGTCAGAAGTACAGTATCAGTCTGGAGTTCAACCAGGGCTACGGGGGTGCCCAGTCGCAGTTGCACTGGGAGTATCCGGGCCAGGGCAGCCAGCTCATTCCGCAGTCGCGGCTGTATCCCGATGGGGCTTCAAGTGTTCCCACCAGCAATCCCTCGCCTAATCCTACTACCGGCAATTGTGGCTATGCGGAGGGTCAGTTTCTGCTGAATTTCAATGGCGAGTTGATCTACGCCCACTATTATAACGGCGTGCTGTTCGCGGCTTATCAGAATGCAGCCGAAGGCTTCAAGCCTCAGCACTGGATGCAGGCCGCTGGCTATGATGCCAGTAAAGTGCCCTGCTTTGCCGCCACCGACCCCCGCTTAGGTACCACCACCAACCCCACCACTAATCCCACTCCAGCGGGGGGCTGTGGCAATGGCCTTGGATTGACGGGGTTTTACACCAACAGCCCCAACTTATCCGAGGCCCCTGTTTTTATTCAGGATGCTGCCATTAATTTCTCCTGGGCAAATGATTCACCAGCTCCTGGCATAGTAGACACTGATTTTTCTGTGCTATGGGTTGGGCAAGTTGAAGCGCCCATTTCCGGCAATTATATCTTTAAAACTAATAATGATGACGGTACTCGTCTTCGAGTAAATGGTCAGCTTATAATCAATGATTGGAACGGCCATGGGCCAACATGGCAGCAGGGAAGTGTCTATTTAAACGGGGGTCAGAAGTACGATATTCAAGTCGAATTTGTTGACTTTGGGGGGGGCGCCCAAGCTCAACTGTATTGGGAGTATGCTGGTCAAGGTTTACAGATAGTTCCGGCCTGCCGTTTATATCCAACCGCCTTAGTAAGCACTCAAACTCCAAATGGCCGCCAAAGTGCGGGAAGATGTTTCGGTACAGTGCGGGAGTATATCTTAGGGGATTATAAATTTTTAACCTGCAATGGAGAGGTTATAAGCTACACTAAATATGAGGGTAATGGAATTTATAGCGGTGGGCCTTCGGTACCTCCGTCGTCACCTGCTAATGATTTTGTTAAATCTATCAGTCCAGTATCCCGTAAGAGTGGTGGCAGTTCAACGGCTTCTGGGGGAAGTAGTGGCACTCAGATGACTACCAGGGATCAGATTAATTACGCTGTTGAGTTGCAGGAATTTTACGTGAGCATGCAGCAACGAGGCATCTCGTTTAGCAGTGGCGAGAAGGCGCTTCTAAAACAATATCCAGATTTATTTGATCAAATCAGAACTTACATTGATCAATTTGGAAGCAAGCCGGATTTAACCTTCCTTACGCTGGATGTAAATACGGCCTCTGAAGATCAGATCAAAGAAGCAATCCGTAAGATGAACTTTAATGGAGGAGAGATAACAAGTGGAGAGCTCATTCTGTTAGGCTTAGGTACTTTAAGTATGGATGCCTATCACGACAATTTGGAGAAATATTACGATGATGCGAAGAAGGCTACTCTAAGAACTATAGCTCACTACGGGTATTCACAATCTATGGAGAACGGAGTTTCAGTAGCTAATGCCTTTAAACATGCTTTTTTCCAAATCATGCACTGCCGTTCATTTGGCAGACAAGTAGGTGCTCAATTAGCTAGAGAACATGAAGAGAATCATCACAATTTAGACAATGAGATGGATTACTGGAACAATGAACGGGGCCTTGCCATTTATGATGCTGTTCCCAATAGCACTGACCAGCAATTTGATGACGCGGTTTTTTTTGGTGTGAGAGACGGTCAAATGCGTTATCTGAAAGAAGGGAGAAGCTCTACCCGCTTAACCCCGACAAATCAATGAAAATCAGAGCACTACTACTAAGTGTAGCCTTGCTTATGGGGCTATGGGGTTGTGGACCTGACCCTATTCGGACAGAATTAGTCGGTTACAGGATTCAGTTTCCTATCACAATGATGGAGTTACAGAAAGCTTACCCGAATGGTTCTCTATTTGGGCATCACAACTTCATAGATTCTACTGCGTCAATCAGGACGGAATGGCAGTTTGATTCTTGGGGTGGAGCAGGGCGTCAGGATCGCAGAAATCAGCCTTATGGAGTCGTTATCTTTCTAAAAAATAAAGGGAATCAATTAGATTCTCTGAAGATGGCTTTAGAGGGGCAATACAAGCAAAGCCTAAAGCCATTGGCAATACAGAAGTTGGAAGGGGATTTCACCAGAATTGACCCACCCATCTATGTATGTCATATTAATAGGGAGACCATTCTGGCACTTACTAAAGCGGTTAGCTATCGTGGAGACCGGTGGAGTGAGTACAATAGTCTACGAATTTCTATTGGCTACAATCTGAGTAAAAAAGAGGAGGAATTGTTTGCGTTGACAAGTGGAGATATTCACGAAGATACAGACTAAGTTGAACTTAGTCTGAGATAGTTAGCGGGTGATGAAATAGTATAAGGTAAACTGCTCATCACCTGCTAACTAAATATTTCATATCTGATTCTTATTGCCACAAAATATACCCCACCCGGCAGAACTTTCAGATTGGATAGTTGCTAAATAAGTTCGTTGCAGCACTATATTCTCAATTCTTAACAACCCGTTTCCTGAACACCTGCTCGCCCACGCGAACCTCCACAAAATAGACGCCACCCGGCGCGGTCTTCAGGTCGAGGGATTGCTGGAAGGTGTCGGTCGTTTTCGGGCGGGAATCGAAGAAGGACCTTTACCTTTTGGTTATAAACAGGTTATCCCGTATTTTTACTATAAAACAATAGTTATGGCAACGATAACCTTAGAGATAGACGACAAGAAGCTTAAGTTCTTTAAAGACCTTATCAAGCACTTTTCGTTTGTCAAAGTTCAGGCCCCTGAACTCGATGAAGATACTGACGAACAGGTAGTTGCTAATATTCGGCAGGGAGTTAAAGAAATGCGGCTTGTTGAACAGGGAAAACTAAAAAGCCGTCCAGCCCGCGAATTTTTGACTGAACTATGAATTACCGGGTCGAAACCATTGAGCATTTCGAGCGGGAAGCCAAACGACTTAAGAAAAAGTTTCGTTCGCTAAAAGACGAACTTAACACCCTGATTGATGCGCTGGAAGAAAACCCGTTTCTGGGTACATCTATGCGGGATGGATTTTATAAAGTCAGATTGGGCATAAAATCGAAGGGAAAAGGAAAGAGGAGCGGGGCCAGAGTCATCACCTGCGTTAAAGTCATTGCTGAAACGGTTTACCTTGTTTCAATTTATGACAAATCAGAACAGTCGGATATCAGCGATGGTGAATTAGATAAGTTTCTGAACGAATTGCCGCCTAACGAAAAATAATCTTACCTGCTCCCTCTATAGTTTTTCCGTTCCTTATGAAGCAGTAAAAATGTGGTGTAGGAATAAGATTCCTACACCACATTTTTACTGCTTCACCACCCGTTTCCTGAACACCTGCTCGCCCACGCGAATCTCCACAAAATAGACCCCGCCCGGCGCGGTCTTCAGGTCGAGGGATTGCTGGAAGGTGTCGGTCGTTTTCTGGTATTTTTGCTGGACGATTTCGGCTCCGTTTACCGTGCGGACACCCAGCGTCAGAGCGCCCCGCTGCGGCCCGCTGAACGACACCACCATGAGCCCATCGCTGGGGTTAGGTGTTACGGTCAGGGCCTGTTCAACGGGGTCGGGGGTGGCGGTCACCGTACCGACCCGCACATACACCTGCACCACCGCATCGGCAGTGCAGAGATCCAGCCCCGAACCCGATACGGTATAGGACGTGGTTTGCGTAGGCTGGGCTGTCACCTGCGGCCCCAGGGTACTGCTCAGACCCACCCCTTTCCAGGTAAAGACACTCGCTCCCCGGGCATTCAGGGTTACAATTTCGCCTGGATTGATGAATATAGCGGAGGAAGCCACCTGAACGGAAGCCTTCATGCCAATGCGAGCTGTTACATGATGCGCGACGTTCAGGCCCAGGCTATCGGCATAGCGAAGCCAGTCGCCTTTCTGATTCTGCCGCCAGGAGGTAGCAAACGTCGATTCGCCGTTTTTGGTTGTTATCAGCGCAACGGTATCCCCGGCCACATAAGGCAGGGTCAGGCCAATGTGATACGGTAAACTGGAGAGCGGCACATTTCGGTCGAAGGTGACGGTGGTTGGGCGGTTGTTGGCCACATCGTCCAGAATAACCCGCAGGGGCACATCTTTCTGGCCCAGAACGGCGCCCGGCCCATTCTGAAATCCCCGGCCATTCCAGACCGTTATGGTCACAACCGATTCGGTAGCAGCTCCTTTGGCAGCTTTGGCAACCCCAAAGCGCAGCGCAGCGCCAGCCAGGTTGGTGTAGCCCAGGGTGTTATCGAAAAACTCCGAAACGGCCTGCGTTCGTTTGCTGTTTTGTCCGGCCACGTAGCCCCGGCCATTTGGTTCAGGCAGCACGGTGGGTGTTCCGTTAAAATTCGTTACTTCGGCGCAAAGGCCCTGATTCAGCACTTCGATATAACCGACCCGCTCCAATGGATCCGACTGGCCCACGCTGTTGGCTACTACCAACCTCACTTTAAACAGACCGGGCTGATTATACGTTACGACCGGATTCTGTTCGGTCGATGTAGCGGGTGTGCCACCTTCAAAGGTCCATTCCCAGCGGGTCGGGAAACCACTCGACACGTCGAAGAACCGCACTTGGCCACCCAGCAATACACGCCGGGTTTCGGCCCGGAAGTTGGGGATGGGGCGCGAAGCAACCTGCGTACCGCACACGTTGGAGGTGAGCAGACTGCTTCGGCGGGGGCTAACGTCCATTACGGCCCGGATGCGGGCTTTCTGGTCGAGGGTGAAAATATTCATGCATATATCGTCCGAATAGTCCATGTAGTTCTGCACCATGTTGGTCGTACCGCAACTAACCCGACCCGTTGGACAGCCCCGGCTTTCAGACGCCTGCGGGGGCGTATCGGCACAGAAATCGTCGCCACAACTGGTATCACCCCAGATGTGCCGCAAACCAAGCCAGTGACCGGTTTCGTGGGTTAAGGTGCGCCCCAGGTTGTAGGGTGCCCGCATACTGGGGAAGTTACCTTTCTCGGCATTGCCAAAGGAACGATAGTCAACCACCACGCCATCGGTGCTGGCTGGTCCCGATGAGGGAATACCCGGCAGGTTCGACTGGCTCGGAAACTGAGCATAGCCGAGTAACTGTCCCCCCCCCGCAAAGGGTTCGTTCAGGTCCATAATCCAGATATTGTAATATTTTTCAGGGTTCCAATACGTGCCGGGTTTCAATACCCCTTCGATGTCGTCGCGCCCCCAACTGGCCCGGTTGCCGTTTATCCGGTCGATGCCCGGCTCGGACATGGGTTGTCCCTGTCGGTTAAGGGCCGCCAGACAAAATTCGATTTCAATATCGGTCCCAACCGGATTGTTGTTAAACCCACGGGTTCCGGGTCTCCGCCGGAAGTCTTCATTCAGGGTTGCCAACTGCGCCTGTACCTGCGCCTGACTGATATTCCGCCCCACCCCGACGGCTTCGCCATTATGCACAACGTGAACAATAATGGGGATGGTAATGAGCGGAGCCGCCAGCCGACCAGCCTGCATCCGTTTTTTGATGTCAAGCATTTTTAGCTGTAACTCACGCTCGAAATCATTAAGCGTTCCCAGTTCCGGGTGCCGAACGCGCAGGAGGCTGTCCATCTCCATAGTGGCGCACTGATCTGGCTTACGGAGGGATGTTTGAGCGTACAACGACTGACTCAAAAGAACAAACAGTGACAGGTTGAGTAATTGTCGAAACATACGCCTATTTGGTAGTAACTGAGTTAAAGGTGAACCGGTAGCTGGCATTGATGTCATCGAAATAATATTCAACCGTCAAGGTTTTGTCGGTCAGGTTTTTAATTTTCCAGGGGTATTTCCCATCGAGAACCGGTATATAAAATTCGGCGGTAGCATTGGCATTGACGAGCGCCCAGGTATCGGTTACGTACACGTCGGGGTCAGCAGCGTTGCACTTGGTAGCTCCTTCGCTGGCCTCGAACTTCCGTTCCGGGTTAGCATAGAAAGTAATCAGGTCATCCGTGATGCAGGGGTCTATACGAGTGTCAGAAATGGGACGTACACCATCCGACTTTCCGTCATCGATAATCTCAAACGTAACGGTCCGCCAGGTTTTCTTTTCGGTGCCGGTGAGGAGCTGAGAATAGGTAACCGGTTTCGGCTCAATTTTTTCGGAGCAACCGCCGAGCAGCCAGCCGACGACACCCGGAATCAGCAGTAAACGTATCAATTGTCGCATAATCGAAGCTTGTTTAACGAATAATCAATGAGTCAGCCGCTTTCTTATTGGGGCGTGTAGGTCTGCGTAAACGCAATCGTTGTGTCTCTTTTGGGGTTTGTAAGCGGAAATTTCAACCGAAGGTTCAGCGTAATCTTACGGTCGCGGGGGTTCCAGGCTCCCGTTCCGCTGAGGGTGTCGGTTGTGTTGAGGTTCGCATTGCCCTGGGGTGGAACCGTCAGCGAGTTATCGCCATTATCCACAAACGTTAGCTGGGCGCGGGTGGCGTCGAAACTAAAAATACCCAGGTTCCAGTTGCTTAGCGTATACTGCTTGCAGTCGGTACTGGTAATTTCAACATTGGCTGCGGTATAGTTCTGATTGCCAAGCCGTGAGGTACCCGTGTAGAAGCCACCAAACAGGCAATCGTCCTGAATAACAAATTTTACCTGTTTGCCAACAATGCCTTCGTTGCCAAAGCCAACCTGGAGCGTGTTCGGCTGAACACTTGTTAGCGTAAAGGTGAGTGTCTGCGACTCCAGAATGTTGTTGGCGTTGTTGATAAGTTTCACGGTAATCTCGCCAAAACTCTTTTTTGCCGGAATAACAACGGTTCCTTTTGTGCCCTCAATTGTATACTCCCTGCCTTCCCGTGCCGTGCCGGTAACAGTGTAGGTTACGGTAATAGGCTGGTCTAATTGCGGGCCGACGTTATGCACCCGAATAACCACCGGCTTTCTGTAACTCTCTTTGAAAGTCAGGGTTGTATCGGTAAAACGAACGAAATAGGGGCCTTCAAAAGTCCGGTCCAAATCCTGTTTTTCGCAGGCACTTGCTCCCCAGCCGATAGCCGCAATAGCCGACAGCATGAACAGCCAGCGTCCTGGTGTATTGAACTGATTCGATTTAACTTGGTTTTTCATCTATGATTAAAGAGTGAAAGAGCGAAAGAGTGAAACCGAATCGGAGTGATGAACTATTTCGCCCTTTCACTCCCTCATTCTTTCGCTCTTTGATTAATAGCCAGGATTTTGTTGGAGGGCGGTATTTTGCTGAATTTCGGATTGCGGTATCGGCCAGAGTTCATAGCGGCTATTCCAGTTGGGCGAAAACGCCGACATGACGGCTTGTGCCCGGCCCGTTCGGACCAGATCATACCAGCGATGGCCTTCAAAAGCCAGTTCATACACCCGCTCCCGCTCAATCGTGAGCAGTACATCGGCCTGAGCGGCCACGGCGGCTGCGGGCGCTTTGGCTCTGGTACGAAGTACGTTAATATCGGCAACGGCACCGGCCGCACCCGACAATTTACCCTGCTGCGCCCGTGCCTCGGCCCGAATCAAATACAGTTCAGCCAGCCGCATCAGCACAATATTATTATTATCCTCTGAAGCGGTGCCGTATTTCCGAACGGTCCAGCCGTTGTCGTTGCCCCGTTGTTGCTGGGCATTAAACGAAATGGTCCCGACTCTATCTACCTGTCCATTACTCGTCCCTCCACGTGTACCCGCTTCGTTCGAGGTAAGAACAGCCACCAACTGGTTTGAGGGAATAACCTCCCGCCGACCAACAAACAGGTTGTTTAAGCTATAGGCACCCGTACCGGGGTCGTCGGTAAGGTTATAACCAACTTCAAGAATTGATTCGCTGGTAAAATCTTTCGTGATAATATCAGAGAAATTGGTCTCCAGTGTATACACGCCGGAGTTGATAACCAGTGTGGCCAGTTCTTCGGCTTTTGCCCAGTTCTTCTGATACAGGTAGTACCGGGCCATAGCCGCCCGGCAGTTCACTTTATTCAGGTAAGCAGCATTGGCTGTTACATTGGTAGAGGCCGATGTAATATTCGGCAAATCGGTTAAGGCCGCTTCATAATCGGCCAGCACCGAGGCCAGAATATCGGCTTTAGGCGTTCGCGGAACTGTCCGGTTGGCCAGTTGGTCGGTGGTTATTATTTTCGGAATATCGCCGTAGGTGTAGGCTCCAATAAAATTGGCCCACCCGCGCAGAAACCGGGCTTCGGCGGTCACCCGCTTCCGGGTAGCTTCGGACACACTGCTGATCAGTGGCAACCGTTCCAGAATGAAATTAGCCACATAAACAGTCCGGTACATACCCCCCCACAAATCCCGGACGGCTCCATTAGTCGCCGTAATCCGCTTGGTGCCAAACTCAATGTTATCGGTAAACGTCCCATTGGCCTGAATATAATCGGCGGTGAAGTCGCCCGCAATGATATTTGTCGACGCCATGCCCCGAAAGGCGCTATAAAGCCCGATCCGAACCGGCTCTACATCGTTGGGTTCATTGAGCACCAGCTCATCAACCAGCAAAGTAACCGGTTTAGGCTCCAGCACCTGTTTGCAGGAGGCTAAGCTAATCAGCAGAATACCAATGCTATATCGGAAGAAGCGAGTCATAAGTTAAGTGTTGTCTTTCACGCCCACGCATGAATTAAAAAGTTAGGGATAAACCAGCGATGATGGTTTTCACCTGAGGAAACGTAAAAAAGTCGATACCCTGCGCCGTTGTCGAACCGTCGAGTGTGCTCACCTCCGGATCAGCCCCGCTGTAGCGCGTCAGCGTCCAGAGGTTCGTAGCAGACGCGTAGATGCGTACATTCGTAAGTTTATACCGATTGACTATTTTTTTGGGGATGCTGTACCCAATCGATACGTTCTTCAAACGCAGGAATGATCCATCTTCCAGAAACCGGCTGCTGAGGTAATTGTTGTAGGTATCCTGATACACGTAGCGCGGCACACTGGTGATGTCACCCTCTTTGCGCCAGCGATTCAGGGCAACCCGCGCCTGATTATTCTGTATGTCTGCACCCGTATTGACAAGCGTCACATTCGTGAAATTCAGAATGCTGTTTCCATACGAAAACTGAAGAAACCCGCTGACGTCGATCCCTTTCCAGGAAACCTTATTCGTAATGCCCCCATAGAATTTAGGCTGAGCATTGCCAATCACCTGGGCATCGTCGGGTGTGATGCGCCCATCGCCGTTATTATCGGCATACAGGGCATTACCCGTAGCCGGGTCGACTCCCAAAAATTTCAGTCCCCAGAAGGTTCCCAACGGCTGACCGGGCAGCACCACGTTGGTGTTGGAAACGCCATTGCCCTGATACCCCCGGAAAATTGGCTCCTCGCTGGCGAGTTCGACCACTTTGTTGCGGTTAAAGGCCATGTTGAAATCAGTATTCCAGCGAACGGCTTTATTACTGTTCACCGTCGAAACGGTTAGTTCCATACCCCGGTTCGAGATTTTCCCGATGTTCCCCTGCACGGTGGCAAAGCCGGTTGTTCGCGGAATGGGCTGGGCAAACAGGAGTTTGTCGGTGAGGTTGTCATAGGCATCAACCGTTACGCTCAACCGGCCATTGAAAAACGAGGCATCGAAGCCTATATTGGCCTCGCGGGTGCGTTCCCATTGCAGGGTTGCGTTGGCCAGGGCCTGCGGTCCAACACCCGTGGCTCCGCTATACGTAACGGATGACCAGGTGCCCAGAAACTGAAAATCACCGATACGCTCGTTTCCCGTAAACCCATAGCTCGCCCGCAGTTTCAGGTCGTTCAGGAAGGTGAAGCGTTCCATGAAGGGTTCGCCCGAGATGCGCCAGGCCAGCGATGCCGACGGAAATACGCCAAACCGCTTGTTTTGACCGAACCGCGACGACCCATCGTACCGGGCGGTTATCGTGGCTAAATATTTTTCGTTGTAATCATACCGAACCTCGCCGAACGTAGACAGCAACCCACTGTTGGTTATGCTGGAACCGCCCTGATCGACAACACCGGCCGAGTTGATATAGGTGAAATCATCACTCGGAAACAAACGGCCCTGCACATTTCCAAAACGTTCGACGCGATTTAACAACTCAAAGCCAAGCAAGGTGTTGATGCGGTGTTTCTCCTTTAACTGAAAATTATAGGTGAGGGTATTGGTGTTGATAAATGTGGCCAGGGTTGTGTTGCTGAAATCACCATATCCCTTAAAGCCAACACTGGGCAGAAACCCCCCGATAGCCGTTGATGAAGGCTCAAAATTATCCTCGGTTATGTTGTTGTAATCGACGTTAATTTTTGACCGAAAACGCAGATTTTGGAGAATCTCATACTCGGCATACAGGCCACCGAGCATTTTGATGCTGTAGGTTTCAAAGCGGGGCAAAACGGCCTGGGCTACCGGGTTGAAATTCGGAAATCCGGGGTAGTTCGGATCGTTGGGGGTGTAGAGTTGACCCTGTTCATTATAAGGTGAGTAGTAGGGCAGACTTTTTATGGCCGCCGAATAAACGCCATCTAAAAAATTGTCACCCTTCACCCGTTTATTCTTGGCCCGCGACAGCGTCAGGTTCGTCCCGAACGAGAGTTTCTGCGTGGCTTTGTGGTCGAATTTAAACTGGCCCGTAAAGCGCGTAAACTGGTTGTTGAGCTGTACACCTTCTTCGTTGCGGTAACTGCCACTTAGGTAGAACTGCGTTTTGTCGTTGCCACCCTGGGTCGAAAGCTGATACTGCTGGTAGATGCCTCTCCGCAAAATCGCATCGATCCAGTCGGTATTGACGCCATCGGTCACGCCCTTAATCAACCCCAGTTTATCGGGGTCTAATCCGGCATTCGTAACGGCTTCCCGCTGTAGTTCGAGCAACTCCGAGGCATTCAGCAAATCGGGTCGGCGAACAACGTCGGTTATGCCCCGCTGAACATCGGCGGTAAAGGTTGTTTTCTGATTGGCTTTGCCCCGTTTGGTCGTAACCAGCACCACGCCATTAGCCGCCCGCGACCCATAAATTGCTTTTGCTGATGCGTCCTTCAATACGTCAATCGACTCGATGTCATTCGGGTTAAATAAGGAAAAAGCATTGTCAGTCTGCCCGCCAAACTCGCGGCCTGTCAGGGCGCCATCCTCCACCGGAACGCCATCGACAATAAACAGGGGGCGGTTGCTGGCCGAAATCGACGTATTTCCCCGTATCCGAACGGTTAGCCCACCGCCCGGTGTGCCTGATGACTGTGTTACCTGCACACCGGCTGCCTGGCCCTGAAGGGCCTGATCGAAACTGGCAACGGGAATGTCCTTAAATTTTTCGGGAGATACCGACGTAATAGAGCCGGTAATATCTTTTCGCTGGGTAGTATTATAGCCAGTTACAACAACCTGAGTCAGTTCGTTGATGGCTTCCTGCATCTGAACATTAATGACGGTGCGGTTGCCGACCGTTACTTCCTGCGATACCAGACCAATGGACGTCAGCAGCAAAACGGATGTATTACCCGGAACATTGATACTATAGTTACCGTTGGCATCGGTACTGACCCCATTTGTGGTTCCTTTGACAACAATGTTCACGCCGGGCAGGGGCTGTCCATCCTGAACAGATATGACCCTACCCGATACACGTACTCCCTGAGCCAGCAGCCAGCCCGGCAGTATGGCCAGCATAGCCGACCAAATAGTAACAATAAAGAACTTTCTCATGTATAGGTTATACGCCAAGCAAAAGCTTTTAAGGTTGAATACGTTATGCCAACAAAATAATGTAATAAAACGGGTAGTAATCGCTATCTTTTTTCAAACGAAAAACTTAGTGCCATCGTATAAATATACAGCCTATTCAACGGATTCCAAGCAGCTTATTTTTTAACCGAATAGTAAACTTATACCCGTAAAATTGAGCGGTTTGGTGAGCAATTCACTACGCTGACTTTCTACTACCCATACGCCTGTAGGCTCCCGTTTGATGCAGCTTCGTTTATAGTGCAGCCCATACAGCAGTAATTCCTACGGTTTTTCACGACAAAAAGAGGCTCCCCATTGTTACGGAGAGCCTCTTTTCAGTAGTTGACCTGTTTTGCCGGGCAGCTATTTCGGATTTTTGATTGCCGCACTGCCCATAGCCGGTTTGTTATAGGCCAGCTCATTATCGGGTACGTCCCAATAATCCAGGAAGTTGTAGTTGATGGTCGCTTTGGTATTTAATTTACCAGCTTTGTCAACAACAACTGCGTTCGTGCGCCCTCCCCCTTTTGATACATCATCAAGTATACCCCAGCGCCGGGCATCGTAGAACGACAGCCCGCGAAAAGCCAACGCTACCCGCCGTTCTCTGCGAAGCTCTTCTTTAGCCGTAGCCAGGTCAGCAGATTTACCAGCCACAGCGGCTAAACCTGCTCCCTGCATGGTACGAATGCCATCAATCAGCTTAAGCCCATCGTCAATTTTACTGGTGTTGATAAGCGCTTCGGCTTTCATGAGTTCGTTTTCCTCATAGGTTCCGGCTAAGTAAAGCTCATACTGACCTACCGATTTGCTACTCAGCACAGCCACACCGGCAAGTTTATTGCCACCGTCCAGAAGTTCAAAGCGTGTATTAAACGAATTGCCCCGGTCGCTGTTTCCCACCCAGGGCGTAGCGCGTTGCCTGAAGTTGTTCTCTAATCGTTTATCACCGGCCTTGAAATCCTGAACTAACCGCTCACTAACCTTATAGGTAATCCCACCGCCGGGATCGCCCGTTGCTTTGGCAGCGATGGCGCCATTGGTCGCCGAAAAGAAGTCGCCATTTTCGTTGGAACGGCCGGTAAATACGTTATCCGTCGATTTGATTCCATCGGTAGTCAGGGTCAGAATCTGAGCCCACTGAGCGGCTGTCATATCCTTGGTGCGGGTATTAACCAGCAGGTTGCGGGCTTTCATGGTATTGATGTTGCGTTTCCACATGTCGGGGGTGGGAACTCCTCCTTTACCAACCTGATTAAACCCTGGAATTAGCTGACCGAGTACACTTGTATAATCACCACCAGCCGCTACATTCCCTAAGGCAGCGGCTGCTTTATCGAGGTTGGCGTTGGCTTCCTCAATGATTTTCTCTTTTGTAACGTAGTTGGCATTCGTACCCGTCGAGGCATCATTGATAAGGCCAGCATAATAAATGGAGCCAAGCCGCGAGTAGGCGTAGCCCTTCCACCAGTAGGCCCAGGCCTGGAGTGTGCTCTTTCGAACAGCCGCATTGCCCGAAAAAGCCGCCTTCGCAGCCAGTTCCAGCACACTGTTCATGGAGCTGTTCAAGGAGTACATATACGCCCATTCGTAGTAGAGGGGGTTTGCCCCCGCGTTGGCATTCTGGTTAATCTCCCGAAGCAGGCTAATTTGCTGATTGGGTGCATTGGGATTCAGCACTTTGGTGCCATCATCCAGAATAACATAATCGGGCGCACCAATTTGATTCAGATACTGATTGGCAGCTTCAACGCCAATATCATCACCCATAATGTCGTGAAAGCCAACCGCCCCGGTCCAGAAGTAGCCGGATACCCCGTCGAACGGGTATTTGTACTGTCTGAATCCGTTGACATAAACGCCCCCCTGCGCCAGGGCAATCAGGCCCGATTCGGTTTCAGCGCTGGCAGTTGTGGGCTGATTCGGATTTTTCACGTCCAGCTGCTCCTTACAGGCCGTAACAGAACCCAATAAGCAAGCCGTAAACAGATATGCTTTTATAGTTTTCATTTGTGATCCGTGTTTTTATGAATTGATTTTCAGATAGGTTCTAATCGCTGTTCAGAACAACGCGATTGAAAGACCTTAAAAACCAATATTCAGTGTTGCCTGATAAGACCTGTAATTCGGCATGGTGTTGTGATCGGTACCCCGGTCAAATGCGGAGTTGCTGGTGCCAGAACTAACCTCCGGGTCGAAGCCAGTGTACTTCGTGAAGGTCAGCAGGTTACGACCCGAAAGGACTACCTGAACCCGTTTGGTAGCGGGAATCCTGACAACTTTTCCCAGGTCGAACCCTACGGCTACGTTCCGCAGGCGAACAAACGACGCATCTTCGTAGAAGTAGTTTTTCGTACCGTTCCGGGAACGTTCGGCATATACGCCCCGATAGAAGGCCGTCCAGGGAGCCGTTTGCCCGCCAATGGTGATGGCATCGTCGTAATCGCCACTGATGCCATCCCGATACATCCACTCTTTTGTCTGATTATAGATGTGGCTGCCGTTCACCCAGTCGAACTGGAACGAGAACGTCAGGAAATTACGGAACGTGAGGTCGTTTGTAAACGACATATTGAATTTGGGATTAGGATCGCCAAAGCTGTACAGGTTGGGCGTGAAATACGGAGCTTTGGTGGCCTTATTGACTACCCAGCCGTTGCTGGCCACCTCGTAATTGGCCTGCTGGTCAGCCGTAATGTAGGGCGTTCCTTCCGGCCCGGTAGCATTCACATCGTGCAGCCCTAAATACCCGTATAACTGACCGATTTTTTCGCCCGCCTGCAGCACATAGTTCGTGCTGCCTGCATTGGAAATAACCACAACTTTCTGATCATCTTTTACGCTCAGAATCTTCGAGCTTTGCCGGCCGAAATTGGTGGTCATGTTCCACGTAATATCCTTATTTCGAAACAGCGTCGCATTCAGCGAAGCCTGGAAACCGTTCGATCCCAGGGAGAAGGCGTTATCCAGCAACGTACCCGACCCGCTCGATGGCGCTACGTCGATTTTATAAATAGCATTATTGGTTTTCCGATCCCAATACGTTGCCGACAAACGAAGGCTGCTTAACCAATTACCCGTTTTGGCGGGCGTGAAGGCCAGATCGGTTCCAATTTCCAGTTCCTCCGAAACTTCAACGTTCAGGTTCGGATTGGGCTGATTCGGATTGTAATAAAAGGCGTTGCCGCTTCCCAGTGTTTTAGTGCCCAGCGTTACGTACCGATCAAACGGCTGTGGCTGAATACCCGCCTGCCCGTAAGCAGCCCGCAACTTGAATTCGGGGAAGAAACCGGCAATCGGCGAATTTTCCCAGAACTTCAGCGCCGACAAACGGAAGTAAGCATCACCACGCGGGAACGTGAAGGGCTTGGACCCCTGACCGAAAGCGGAGGAGTAGTCGGAACGAACCCCACCCGATATACCCGCTACATCACCGAATTCAATCCGCTGGTTTACCAGGAAACCATAGGTTATAAACGGGAATGCGTAATCGCCACCACCGGGAATGATATTGATCGAATTAACCGTAGAGTTCAGCATCTGATCTTCCGATGGCACCTTGAACGTAGAGGCCTGACTGGCGTTGAAGGGTGTGTAGGTCGGCAACCCTAATGCATAGGTAATGTACTGCCGGTCGTTTCGTTTCCGCCAGTCTATCGACACCTGCGTTGAGGTATTGATGGGCAACCGCGATTTAAAATCCTGCCGCCAATCCGTGCGGAAAGTGGCCGATGCCAGAAAGTTCTGAAACGTTTTGTTATAACTGTAATTGTCAATCTCGCCCGTCAAATCACCAGCCGGCCCGAAGTTATTAAGCGAATTAACCGTATAAACCGCATTTTTATTCTGCGACTGGTTGGCAAAGGTGTAAATCAGTTCATCGCGCTGGTAGTTGATCCCATATTTGGCATCCACTTCGACAAAACGGGGAAACTTATAATTCAGGTTAAAGCTCTGAACAACATCTATTTTGTTTTCCTTCGTATCCCAGTACTGACTGTAGTAGTTTGGATTAAAGTGGTTTACACCGACAGCATCCCCCAGGTAGATGGGGTAGTTTCCATCTGCATCTTTATACGAAAAGTCGGCAAATGGACGCGCATTGTTCAGGCTATACAGAATTAAGCGGTCGAGACTCCGAATGGAATTCTTGGTATAGGCCAGTTGCGTTGTTGAGCGAAACGTCAGCCCTTTCGCTATCTCAAAACCAATATTAGTCGTCAGGTTCGAGCGGTCGTAGGCCCCATTGTTTACCAGATTGCTGGTCTGGTGGTTGTTAGACACGGCTACGCTGAAGTCTAATTTATCTTTCCCACCCGATACAACAATGCTGTTGTTAGTTGTGTAGGCGGGCTGAAAAAACTCAGCATAGTGATCGTAGTACTTGAGATTCGCATTATACGGTTTGTCGTTTTTGGTAGCCGGGTCCGTACTAAGCCATTGCACGTTCTCATTATAGGTACTGGTAGCCGGATCGAATTCAATCGGTTTGCCCGACGAACCGATCACGTTATTGCTGCCATCCGTAACAAAGCCGTGCATACGTGCCTTGTGTACATTGCCCACATTGAGGTAGGTATTCTGAGCAATGCTGGACGACACGTCAACGTTCAGTTGCCCTGCTTTCCCCTTCTTCGTAAAGAGTTGAATAACGCCATTGGCACCCTGTGCACCATAAATCGTAGCCGCAGCCGCTCCCTGAACAACCTCTACCCGTTCGATGGTATTCAGGTCGATGGTATTCAGGTTAGTAGCGGCCATCTGGATACCGTCAATCAGAATCATTGGCTGCGTACCCCGGTTAATGGTATTGATACCCCGCAAGAGAATGTTGACATCGGAGCCGGGGGTGCCGTTCGTACTGGAAATCTGTGCCCCGGCAATTTTACCGACCAATGCCTGGTCGATGGAGGCCGACGGAGCGGCTGGTAGTTTACTGGCTGTGATCGACTCGACCGAAATACCCAGTTTCCGCTTGTCGGTTGCCACCCCAACACCCGTAACCACCACTTCCGAAAGCTGCCGGCTGTCGGTGACTAACTTGACGTTGACAACCGACTGATTCCCAATAGCCACTTCCTGGCTTATTGAGCCAACGAAACTAAACACCAGTGTAGCTGCCTGCCCATCAGGGATAGCCAGTTCATACTTACCTGATGCATCGGTAGTAGCCCCCCTCGTTGTTCCTTTTGCCAGAACAGATACACCGGGCATGGCTAAACCATCTTCAGCCGAGGTTACGCTACCCGTAACCCGGCGATCCTGCGCCCACACCGTGGACCAGAGTGAGCAAACCAGCAGGAAACTCACAGATAGAATTTTACTCATTTACGTTTTTAGTTAGATTGATAAATAGGTATCTATTCACAAAGCTATATAGTAGAAAAATACAATACAAATTTTTCGTAATAATTCCATAACACAAGCACTAATTTGTAGAATTACCATAATATCAGAATAATATTTTGAATTATATTAGTTATACATGCTTACATAATCATCCTATAAGGCTTTTAGCAACTTTTTTAGAAGATATTCTATATAAGTAATATTCCCTACGAATTCTAAAAATAGAAGAATAGTACAATTTGAAAGAGCAAGAGATAAAGACAAACAATTCGGGCATTAAGTTGCATCGGGGTAACTCTTTTTCCACAAACGGTCGAAAAAGCCAGTGCAAAGGCTAACTGTCTACTCACGATTCTTGGTATTTCGATGACTCCGAAGTTAATATAACCGGCTATTTGATGTAATAAAACACCAGATTCATCATCTCATCAGTGGAGTTCCAGCCGTAGCCGACGGTTCGGGCAGGGCGGCTGGGATTGAGCGGATTTTGGTCTGTATTGTCGTAATGGGCTTCGGCAATGATGGTCGAGCCTTTGGGCAACACAAGAGGCTTTTGGAAAAAATAAGTCAGTTGCCAGTTATAATCCCAGTCGTTGATGCTGATGAGATTGATGGCATCGCCAGCCGGCGTAATGGCAAATGCCCTCACCGAACGTCCCAGGCGGTGCATGTGCGGTAGAATGGAAAGCAGCCGAACGGTATCGGGCAAAGGCCCATAATTCATATAAAACGTCGGCTTTGTATTGGCCGCCAGCCGAAAGGGTTGGTTCGTCACGTTGTTTTCGGTGAGCGTGAGCGTCTGCACAACCCGTTCGACCGGTTTTTTGGCGAAATATAACCGCACTTCGGACTGGTCCTGTTCGGCTTTTGATGATGGCGAATAATGGATGTTAAGAATCAGGTCGCTCCCCGCCCGAATCCGCTTGGCGGCCCCGGCAGGAAAGGTTACGCGGTCGTTACCCGGCACCCAGCCGTATAAAAACTCATCGGCAAGGGCTGTTTTCTGAAAGTCGTGCAGGTGAGGGTCATCCTCGGTAATGCCGTCGATACCCGCCATTGTGCCGGTTGAGTCGACCATTAGGCGGCTATGGTGCAGGCGTTTGCGATTGCCCGGCACAAATTCGATGGCTTCGATCCAAACATCCTGCGTTAGATTCATGGGGACGTGGAAATAGCGAAAATCCTCACGCCCATCTCCTTTGATGGCATAAGGCTTCATGCGAAGCACAAGGTCGGGGGTAGGCGCAGGGCGCACAGGGCGGGGTGCAGGGGAATTCGCTCCGCGCGCTGCGCCCCGCACCATCCCCCCCTTCACCCACGCCTGAATCGTGTTGATTTCGGTGTCCGACAGCCCGCGCTCATTGGCATAATGCTGAAACTGACGATCAGCCGGAAAGGGCGGCATGTATCGAATCTGGGTTACTTTCGCCACAAACTTGCCCCGTTTGGCCACATCTTCGTAGCTCAGTAACGGAAACGGCCCGATACCGCCGGGCTGATGGCAGGGCGCACAGTGCCGGTTAATGATGGGCTGGATGTCGTCGGTGTAAGTAGGCGGCTGAGCGGATAGATTACCGGCAATTGCCAGACACACAACAAGGAGAACGCTACGCATACACCCGAAGATACAAAAAAAAGCAGACCCGACCGGGTCCGCTTTTTTCGGGAAGACGAATCTCATCTATTGAACAGTGTGTAGGCTTATTTTACGCTCGTTATCAGGCTACAGTTAGCCGATGCGTCCGAATACAGGGTCGGGTCAGCGCAGATGCTGCTTGGTTCCCACGTTTTGAATACCAATCCATCGGAGGTGGTCAGCCGCCAGGTAATCACAAACGAGTCGGCAGAAACGTTCAGGCCTTTCACCTTACCCGCTGGCTGTAGCCACTTACCCGCTGTACGCATCCGGTCCGGATTGGCAAACACCTTCACGGCATTCACTTTATCGTACTTCACAGTGGCATCTTTGTAGAGATTGTAGATTTCCATCGGTGTAATACTGAACGTATTCCACTGCCGGTTAGCCGCCGACGGGCTGATGGTTTTAACCAACAGGCCCCCATTTCCCAGCGACGCCGTTTTCGGGTTGCCATCGGGGTCGTTATAGGATTCGATCATATCTAAGTAAATGTCCACTTTGGTGACCGTCAGCTTATTATCGAGCGATACCCAGCGGATTTTGAAATCCAGTTTGGCTTTATCCTGATCGGCCATGCCGAACGTTTTGGCATTGGTGGCAATGTTTGTTTTTTTGGTTTCGGCAGTGGCATCGAAGCCATCAAAAACACCGTAGGCATGAACAGCCGGCTCAAAAGTTGGCACCGGATTAAGCGATTCGTCGCGGCAGCCTACCAGGGCAAAAAAACCAGCCGTCAGCGTGTAAATTATAGTCTTTTTCATACAAGTTCTTTTGGTTATTGATGTAGAGACGCAACCCTTTGCGTCTCATTCGCGTCATCCAAAACCATCCGGTCATTAAAAACCATCCGGTCAGGAGACGCAACGTGTTGCGTCTCTACTGGATTATTAAAATTCCCATTTCAGTTTGGTTTTGTCCCAGAATATCGGGTCCCGGTCGAAGATAACGTCGGACACATACTTGGCCGCGTTACTGTTCAGGCTGCCTTCCTGCGCCGGATACGGCAGCCGGAGGGCATATTGCCGCCCTGGTTTCAAAATTGGAGCCAGAATTCCGGTCGAGAACTGCTTAAAGGGCCCCTGCACTGGATAGCCCGTCCGGCGCATCAGGTTCCAGGTTTCCTGACCCTGCCCCCAGGTGCAAAACCAGATTTGCTTCGCCACTACGTTCAGTTTGCTGGCGTTGGACGGGGCCGCATCGTAGAGCGCCAGCCAGGCGTTCACGTAGGTTGTTACATCGGCAGCTACGAGGGCGGGTGTTTTTGTATCAGCCGCCAGGCTAAATTTGTTTACCGACGCCATCTGCTCGCGCATGGCCGTCTCGAACAGGGCACGGGCATCACCTGTCACGCCCGTTCCGTCCAGAATGGCTTCAACCTGATAAAACTTCACGTTCCAGCTCATAATCAGCGGCCAGATACCGTTGCCACTGGCTCCGTCTTTGGCGGCTGCAGTCAAGGCTTTTGGCGCTATTTCGCGGCCGCCATACAATCCACCGGCAGGATAAGCCCCCGGCACGGTCCGCAGTGTACCGTCGGCCGGTGCGCCGGTATTATCACCCCGGTCGCGCCCGAAAATCCCCGCCAGAAACTTAACATCGTCGGCGCTTGGCTCCTGCTTATCAGCATAGAATACCCGCTTATACTCTGCCAGGAACGTAGGCCGCGTGGCGAGGTAGGTACCCGCATAAGGCAGCGTTCCCCGGTCGGTGGGGTTGTTGGCATCGAGCAGCGTGCTGGTTTGCCGGAAAAAATACATGCCGAAACGCGGGTCTTTGTTCAGAATCATCTCGCCCATCAACTGGTGGCTGATGTAGCTAAACCCATTTCCGGCATTATACGTACTGATGAACCAGGGGTGCCGGTCGTCCTGCGGAGAAATCTGCTTTGAATACTGATAGTAGAAATCGTTGGCTGCCGAGGTGATGTAGCCGCCCGCATCGAAGGCGGCTTTCAGGTCGGCATTGCCCGTCGTGCGGCCCTTGCGCGAATTGAAAAGCAACCGCAGTTTGATGGTTTTGGCGAGCCGTGTCCAGGTAGCTGCATTGCCGCTTCCGATAAAGTCGCCCGAAACCGCTACGGCCTGTGTTTTGGCAAACTCAGCCACCGCCTGATCGCAAAGTTTTAAGAGGTCTTCGTAGATCTCGGAATCCTTATCAAAGGCGACATTCGCATCGCTTCCTTCGACATTACCCTGCCAGGCTTTCGAGTAGGGCACATCGCCAAACATATCCACGAAGTTACCCATCGCGTAGGCTTTCAGGGCCAGGGCAATTCCCCGATAAAAGGGGTTTTTACCATCGCTGGTGGCCCTCAGAATCTGCTCGACGTTCTGCATATTCCGGTAGAACCGGTTCCAGGTTTCGTTATAGGAGCCATTGTTGAGGGCGTAGTCGTCGGCGCTGTTCATCATGCCCGCAAAGCCCGACGCATTGTCGACCACCGTGCGGAGGTTACTCGGCGAGTAGGTGGTGCTGTTGGTGTTGATGCCGACCACCCCAATATTAAGCGCACCTAATTCAGCCGGGGGTAACAGCAGATTTAGAGCCGCCGACGCCGGTTTGTTGGGGTCGGTATTGATGTCGAGATTGGTGATGTCGCAGGCACTAAGCGACAGCAGCAGGGCCGTTGACAGCAGCCCTTTCCCGATGTATGTTTTTGAAACAAGCATAGTTCGTTTTATCAAAAAAGTTACGTGGATCGGTTTAGAACGAAGCCGTCAGGTTAACGCCAAACCGCCGGGTCGACGGAGCCGCGCCGAGGTCGAAACCCTGTATATTCGAGTCGGCGTAGTTTGCCAGTACTTCGGGGTCGAAATTCAACCCTTTCAGCATATTCGGTGCGTAGAACCACAGGTTGCGGCCCGATGCCGACACCCGCAGGGACCCGAACAGTTTAGCGTATCGTTTCAGGAACGCCTTGGGTACATTGTAGCCCAGGGTCACCTCCCGCAGGCGAATGACGGTAGCATCGTACACGTTGGTCTCGTTGGCGCCGTAGGCACCATAGCCGTCGGTAAAGTGGGTAGCGAATGCCGTCATGGCGATGGTATTTTTCTGTTCTTTCCCATCATCACCCAAAATCGCTTTGTACGTCGCCGGATCGCCCAGTACGCCCGGAATCACGCGCATTCCCTCGCGATCTTCCGACGATTTCAACTGGCCCCGCAGCAACAGCGAAGCTGCTGTAACGGAGAAAATTTTACCACCCTGCCGGTAGTCCATCAGCGCCGACAGCGTGAAACCCTTAAACGTGAAGGTGTTGGTCCAGCCCAGGGTGAAGTTCGGAGCCGGATTACCCAGCAACACCGACGAGGGCTGTACGAACGGCAGGCCCGTTGTTGGGTTAATCAGCAGCGCACCCGATTCGCTGCGGGCATTCTGCGTACCGTAAATCATGCCGTATGGATTGCCAACGCGGTGCATCGTACCGAGCGTGGCCGTTATGCCACCCAGCAGGATTTCGTTCGACGGCCCGGCATCGACTACGTTGGAGCGCAACCGGGTGAAAGCCGCCGTTGAATTCCACTCAAACCCATTCGCTAAGCGCACGGGCACAAGGGTCAGGGCCACTTCAATCCCATTGTTATCAATCTGACCGGCATTGGTGATTTCGTTATAGAAGCCGGTGGTGGCCGGAATCCGGCGCGACACGATCAGGTTCGTTGACTTCCGGTAGAAATAAGCGAAATCGACATTGATTCGGTTGTTGAAAAACTGCAGCTCAGCGCCCACTTCCGTTTCGGTCGTAAACTCTGGCTTGAGGTTCAGGTTATTCAGCGTCGAGGGCAGCGATGCCAGGGTACTGGCCGTTCCATTCACGTAGGTGCTGCCAATGTTGTAGGCCGTCAGTACCTGATAGGGGCTGGCATCTTTACCAACTTTTGCGTAGTTGGCGCGGATTTTACCGAAGTTCAGGATGGTTTTCGGTAGGTTCAGTGCCTGCGTAAACACAAACGCGCCCGTAATGGCCGGGTAGTAATAGCTATTGTTCGCCGTTGGCAGCGTAGACGAGTGGTCATTCCGAACAGAACCCGTCAGGAAGAGGAAGTCGTTGTAGGACAGGCCGACTTCGGCAAAAATCCCGTACAGCCGGCGTTTGCTGCTGTATTCGCTGGCAATCTGGGTTTTGGTCCCGCTTACGGTCAGCACCGACGCGTCGATGACTTCGTTACCCGTTTCCACGGCTTCGGTGTACGACCGTTCGTTGGCATTGAAACCGACTAATGCCCGCACGTTGAAGCGTTCGCCAATATCGTGCGAAGCCGTTGCCAGGAAGGTCAGATCGGTTTCGGTATTGGTCAGTTCGGTGCGGCTCACCCGGCCAAGCGGTATAGTGGTGCCACCGGGGCGAACTTTATTCGTACGGGTTTCGTGGTAGGTGTTCAGGCCACCCCGCGCTGTCAGGTTCAGCCAGGGCAGCACATCGTAGGTCACGGCCATGTTGCCGAATACCCGGTTTACCTTCGAGTTATAGAGGTTATATTTGGCTGTCCAGAGGGGGTTATCCAAAGCCCGGTAGAACACATTCGAGCCATCGACGGGGTTCTCAAACGGATAGCCGTTGAGGTTATAATTCCGGGGTAGGTAAAAAAGCCGGTCATAAATGGAACCGCTTGACGCAGCGGGACCATAATCCGTGAAAAACGACGCGCCCGACTGAGGGCTTTGCTGCGAGGTATTCACGTAGTTTACGTTGCCTGACACGTTCAGGCCGTTGACTAATTGAGCCGTACCCCCAAAGTTGAGCGATGTGCGCTGCGTGTTCGAATTGGGAATGATGCCCTCGTTTTTCGTGCGCGACACGCCGGCGTTGAGCGTCGTTTTGTCGCCCGTTGAACTGATGTTTACGCCGTTTTCGATAACAGACCCACGCTTGAAGAATCCCCCGATTATGTCGTAGGGCTGTAAGGGAACCGTTTTGCCTGCCAGTTCAGGAAATACACCCGGATAGCGGGCAAAGGTATAGGAGATGTTTGGCGAGGTAATCGGGTTAAATATTTCGCCGGTGGGTGCGCCCGGCTCAATATCTTTCGAGTAGCGGTTGAAGCCCAACTGGGCGTTGATACGGTCTACTTCAGACGGAAACACCGTTCCCCAGTTGCCAATAAATCCGCCGTTGTACTGCTGGTTCGACCCTTGCGTGTAGGTATCCTGGTACTCAGGCAGGCTCGAAATTTTTTCGGTTGAGTAGGAGCCATTGTAGGTCACTTCCAGCCCCTTCCTGGCCGATTTGCTGCCTGCCTTGGTCGTGATCACGATAACGCCGTTGGCCGCCCGCGACCCATACAGCGCCGAGGCTGCCGCGCCCTTCAGCACGGTCATGGCTTCGATGTTGTTGGGGTCAATGTCGTAGGCCCGGTTCGAGACAACCGAGTTATCCCGGAAGTCAGCGCCCGCCGAGTTGGTCGAGTTGTCGAACGGAATCCCATCAACCACAAACAAGGGCTGGTTATTCCCCGTAAACGACGTATTGCCCCGGATGTTAATCTTGGTAGCCTGTCCCGGCGCCCCCCCACCCGACGTGATGGTTACGCCCGGCACTTTACCCGAGAGCGCCCGCAGGGGGTCAGGTTCGGAGCGTTGTTGCAGAATGTCGCCTTTCACGTTCGTGATGGCATAAGCGAGGGCTTTTTTCTCGCGCTGAATACCAACCGCCGTAACAACCACTTCGCCGAGTTGCTTGGCATCATTGGCTAAGCTGACGTCAATAGTCGAACGGTTGCCAATCTCAATTTCCTGAGACGCTGATCCGACGAAGCTGAAAACTAATTTGCCGCCAGTGCCGGGGATGCTGATCGAATAGGCGCCACTGGCATCGGTGTTTGCCCCTTTGTTGCTGCCCTTCAATAAAATTGATGCGCCAGGAATTGGGGACCCGTCCTCGGCAGCTATCACCTTGCCCGTAATTGTTCGCTCCTGGGCCCACGCCGGGACCCAGAGTGAGCATACCAGAAGCATACTCACCAGTAAAATTCTCCTCATAAAACAGTTTACGTTTAGATTAAGAACTAAGTACTTTTCACAAATATATCAAAACCAGAATTGTTAACAATTTTTTTGCATATTATTAAAACATCTTCATTTTATTACTCCCTAAGACTGGTTGTTAAAATTTTATTCTGAATTAAACTATTTGGTCAATTTATATTGAATTTCATTTACAACGACTCCTCGCCCCTATCCTCAGCTCTGTAGTAAGTAATTACTGCAACAATATCTTTCCTCTATCTACCTTAGCCTGCACACATGTGCTTCTGGCTAACCCGGGTATCTGTAGTTCATAAAAAACGCCGGGTCATCTGACCCGGCGTTTTTTATGACTTATCCATACAGCATACCTTCAGGAAATTTCGCGAACTGACTGCGTAAGGGCTTTGTCAATATCTGCCGATAACGAGCGGGCGTGCTGGTAGCCGATACGGAACAATTCCCGCGCTTTGCTTACGTCGGTTGTACCATATTGAGCCAGTTGAGGTGGCTCAATCAGGACATTGCATTTGGCAAACCGGTCTCTTGTCTTGCTATGCACAGCCAGAATCAGGCTCCGCTCAATAACTCCTCGCATAGACGTGATGGGTCGGCGTCCACCCAATACGTTGCAATGAGACCCGATGATAAAGTCAACTTTATTTTCGATAATATCGACGGGCAAGTTATTCAGAACGCCCCCGTCTACGTACTGTCGTTTGTTGATAAGCAAGGGTTCGAAGATGCCGGGCAAACAGCACGACGCCAGCACCGGACGAACCAGTTCACCCTGCTCGAAAACAATCTGTTCGCCATCGTTGAGATCGACAGCAACGACATGTAGCGGAATTTTTAGCCCCTCAAACGAGTCATGCGGCACATATTTGCGGCACAGGTCGATCAAGGCATCGATTCGCAGCAGCCCCATTCGGTTCCAGGCGGGGCGCAGATGGCGCATGAACGACGACGATTCGATAATTTTCAACCCCTCATCCGGCGAGTAGCCCTGGGCGAGCAAGGCCCCGGTAATGGCTCCCGCGCTGGTACCGGCAATCTGGTCGAAGCCAATCCCCATTTCCAGCAGGGCTTTACTAACGCCGAGGTGAGCAATACCCCGTGCTCCCCCCCCTGATAAGACCAAACCTATTTTCATAAATGAATACGCATTAACGATCTGATAACGGTGGGTATAGAATTTTGGTTTATGCAGTGGAGCAGCGTGGGCGAAACCGCACGGGCGGCCCCGCGCAACGGCGGACCGTCCGCCTTACAGTAACTCCACCAGTTTACCTTTCTCCTTTATCCGAATGCCTTTTTCAGTGTGTTCAACAGTGGCCGCTTCCGTTAGGGGGTCGTGTTCAAAAACGAGTAGCCAGTTTTCATCGGCGGCCTGTTGAAGAAGACGGGTTTTCTCATCCATTGTCAGCAGCGGCCGCACATCGTAACTCATCACATACGGCAACGGTACATGCGCCGACGACGGAATCAGGTCAGCCAGATAAGCCACCGTCCGGCCCTTGGTTCGGACGATGGGCAGGGCCATTTTTTCGGTATGCCCATCTACATAAATCAACTCTATAGTGGCAAACGGAAATTGACGCTGCGTTAGAAACGCAAGCTGACCGCTTTCCTGCAGAGGCAATATATTCTCACCCAGAAAGGACGCTTTTTCGCGCGGGTTGGGGTCGACGGCCCAGTTCCAGTGGTCGGGATGCGTCCAGTATGCGGCATTCGGGAAAACCGGCGTTAAGTGGTCATTAACCCGTTTGACAGCCCCGCCCACATGGTCGAAATGCAGGTGTGTGAGTAATACATCGGTCACGTCGGTTTCTGAATAACCGGCTTTATGAATGGACGTAAGTAATGATGCGTAGCCGTGAAGGTCGTAGTGGCCGAAGAACTTTGCGTCTTGTTTGTCGCCGATGCCCGTGTCGATAAGTAGTAGTTTTCCGTCGGATTCATACAGCAGGCAACGCATGGCCCAGGTGCAGCGATTCTGCTCATCGGCAGGGTTGAGTTTGCTCCAGAGCGGCTTGGGGACCACACCGAACATGGCCCCGCCATCAAGTTTAAAAAGACCGGTATCGAGGGTTTGCAGCGTCATCAGTAGGTGAGCAAGTGATGGGGCAAAGGTACAGCCATTGCCCCATCACTCAGACTGTTCGCCAAAGGGCGATGAGTGCGGTCAATATAGTTAAACCAATTAGCAACTGCCATGTTTTCTTCGCCACTGTCTTTTTTCGGTGTGCGGCTATGATGCTGGCAATGATGACCAAGAGCAAACTTTTTGGAACAATTTTCCAGTAATTGATGATTGGATACCGGATGGCAACCAGTCCAATACCAGTTATCAACAGCGTAATGCCGCAGTAAAGCATCAGGCTACTGGTGCGTTTGACAGGCCATTCCCACTGACGGAGCAGTGTTGCCAGATACACCAGAAAAGCACAATAGTGGGTACAGAGCACCGCATTAAGCAGGAACAGCATGACGCAGAGCCGGTTGAGGACGAACCAGAAAATACCCAAATACCCACGATGCTACGGCGGTGGTGCCATGAATCCACTCCGCACCCGAAACAATGTTTGGTGCATTCAGCACAATCAGCATATCCACAAGCGGAATTAGGGATCCGGACAGAACCGCTACGGCCAGCGATTTACGCGAGCCTGTAACCGTGAAAATAGTCAGGACTAACCCCGAAAAGATGTCGCGAATGCCCTTAATAGCGTGGAATGAATTCGTTGGCTGGTCGTAGACTAAACCAAATCCACGCTCGGCGACTTCGGGCGCGAGCAAAAACCGGCCACCAATAAAAAGCAGCCCTAACCCAAAAAGATACCCTGTTATTTTGGCCCACAAGGGCAGTTTTTCCGTTTGCATTGTCGTAGTTGTTTAGTTTGACAATACAAAGGTCTCGCCCGGCTCCTGCACCCGCATTCACGTAGGTGAAGATCGCTCAATAGTGCTTGCCTGCCCGTTGCGCCCGAATTCGGCTTAGCGACTGGGGTTTGATGCCGATGTAGGAAGCCACCACGTACTGGGGCACACGGTCGGCCAGGCCAGGAAACAGGCGCAGAAAATTGTCGTAACGCTCGTCGGCCGTTTCGCGGTAAAACGAGGTCAGTTTCTGAAGCGTTGCAACAAACAATTGTTCAGCCACCAAGCGGCCAAACTGCTGACCATGCTGCAGGGTTTGGTATAATTTCTGGAGATTGTCGTAGCTGATACGTAGCAGCATCGTGGTTTCAATTGCCTGAATGTTGCGCCTGGAGGTGGTTTGACTTAGAAAACTCTCATAGTTGCAGACAAAGGTTTCCTCCGGCGAAAAATCGTAGGTATGTTCTTCGCTGTCGTCCAGCACATAATAACGCACTAAGCCCGCAGTTATGAAACCAACGTATCGGCAAACTTCACCCGCTTGCAGAAAATAATCTCCCGGCGCAATGGTATGCGATTCAAATAGTTGGTTGATGGTAACTTCATCGTCGGCAGTGATGGGCACAAACTGTCGAATAGCGTTTAGTAAGCGTGTTTTGTCAGCGGTCATCCTACGTTTTACCCTAAATATGGGTTGGGTTTCCTTCTCTGGTGAATTAACGTGTGCTGTGTTCGCAACCTCAGCCGCTACTTATGCTGAACAATGTCGTAGTTTAGTCATGAACGTCCGGGGTTATTTAAACTGGATGTCGCAGAAAAGTTAATTCTGTTTTCAAAAATTTACCCGGTAATAAAACACCGGCAGAAAACCCAGTTGGTACTCCTGCTTCACGAAGGTACCGTCGGGTTGGGGCGCATAGCTGAGCGACAACAGGTTTTTGATGCCCAGCACATTCACCAGATCAAGGGCAATGGTATGCGTGAGTTTCGGGCGGTTGATTTTGTAGTCGATCTTCACGTCGAACCGGCGATAGGGCGCAAACTGAATTGAGTTACGGGTGGCGCTGGCGTAAATGATTTCCAGATTCCGGCGGGAAGCCGCTTCATCTACCGGCCCATACCAGCGCCCGCCCGTTGCGGTAAACTTCGCTCCCAAACTCAAACTTGACCGCCGAAAGGGTATCTCTTTGGCAAACAACGCATTGAAGGCATACCGTCCGTTGAAATCGGTGTTGCGCCAGACCCCATCGGAGCCTTTGTAGCGGGCATCGAACAGCGAGCCGGTGACCAGAAAATAATACGTATCGCTGAAAAACTTTTCGAGCGTCAGCTCAATTCCATAATTGCGGCCCACACCCGTATTGGCCAGCGGACCGGGAAAGATTCGACTAAAAGCCGCACCGGTATTCAGCATCGAAAACGACGACTGCAATTGCTCCACCGGCACGTTGAACAACTGCTGGTAATACGTTTCGAGCAACAGCCGCAGGTTCCTGCCCAGCAATCGGTTATAACCCGCCACATAATGCCAGCTTTTAGTCAGGCCCACCGTGCGGTTATTTTTCACCAACGGGCTGGGGAACATAGATGAGGTGAGGTTGGGGGTTTGATAGAAGTACGTATAGGTGGGTTGCATCTGACTGTGCAGACCAACGGCTACGCTTAACTTCTGTCGGTTAGGCAGGTCATAACTCAAACCAAGCCGGGGTTCAATCGGCGAACTACTATTCCGGTTCAGCGTCAGAAAGAGGGCATTCAGGCCCGCTGTCAGCGTTAAGTTGGTGGTCAGGCGGGTACGGTAACTAACATAGGGCTGCAACAGGGCAAACACTTCGTTGCTATTCCAGCGGCTTCGCCAGGGAGTAAACTGCGTGGATGCAGGCGGTTCAAACGTCCGCACGCTATCGAAGGCGGTGAAGTGAATGGCATCGGCATTAACCCCAATTTTAAGCGTAGAACGCGGCCCGGTTTTGTGGTTCACAACCGAAGAAAGTGTGTACCGGACTTCGTTAAACTGGAAGTCCAGACTCGGCCGGAGCGAGTCGACCACAAACCGGCTGTTCTGTACGAGCGGATTGCCAGCCACATCTTTTCGCAGAAACAGGTAATTATCGGTAGCCGTCTGCCCATTTCCCGACACAGACAGCGTCGTTTTCCAGAACGTTTGTTTGTTGACCGGCCGGGTGTAGGTCAGGCCCGCCACGCCCATGCGCGAGGTATAATACTGATCGCGGTCGTTCTGTCCAAAAATATTGCGGTCGTCGGCTTTCTGCTGACTGATGAGAATATCCACCGTACTGGTGCCGCCCAATGCCCATATTGAGATGGAACTGCCCGATTTTTTCAACGGAAAATTCAGCCGCAAAAAGCCATCCTGATACGACGGAACCGCCTGGGTACCAATGTCTAAGCCAAGTTTACTGAACAGCCCCAGATTGGCGTAGCGATACGAAACCATGTACGACGCACCCGGCCGGTCCGCCGGTGCGGTGGATTCGCCGGACTTGCGCGACAGTGGCCCCTCCACCATCGCTTCGGTTCCCAGAAACCCAAACTGGATGGTTCGCTCGTGACGTTCGTTGTTTCCGTTGCGGAGTTTGAGGTCGAACACGCCCGCCACGGTATTGCCAAACTCGGCGGGGAAAGCCCCCGTAAAGAAGTCAGAATTAGCCAGATACCGGTTATTGATGATACTCACCGGCCCGCCCGACGTGCCGGCAATGGCAAAGTGGTTTGGGTTCGGAATGCTGACGCCCTCCAGCCGCCACAGCACACCCTGTGGCGAATTACCCCGGATAACGATGTCGTTGCGTGAATCGTCGGCCCCCTGTACCCCGGCGAAGTTGGAGGCCATGCGGGCCGGTTCGCCCCGGCTTCCAGCGTAGCGGTCGGTTTCATCGACCGAAAACTGCCGCGCCGATACGACTGCCATATCGTTGCGGGCCTCGCCCGTGCGCTGGGCTTTCACCGTGACGGCGGCCAGTTGCTGAATGCTTTCTTCCAGGTCAATATCCAGAATGGACTCGCGCCCGGCATCGACAATGATGTTGTTGAGCAGCACTTCTTTATACCCCACCAGCGTAATACGAACCGTTCTTCGGCCCACGGGTACGCTGGGAATTCGATACACGCCTGCGCTATCGGTCAAACTACCGAGCGCAACATCGGTTACCTGAACGGTTGCGCCTACAAGTGGGTATTTGGATTCTTTATCGACAACCCGGCCCCGCAGGGTTTGCGTCAGTTGAGCCTGGCCGGCAAAAGGCAACAGGATAAACAGGAATAGGGTATGGATACGCATAAACTCGAACATTTGGTACTATCGGCACGATTTGCTCTCAACGCCTGATTAACAGCACACCGCAAAACCAAGGCCATCGCTGAATAGCGTCTTCACGAAAATATAGGAGCCGACGCTGATAATGCCAAATGTAACAGCAACGGTTCTAAGGGTCGCCGGGCGCGTTTCAACGGTATACAGCGCGTTGGGTCGACCTTTTTGCCGCGACCCGTAGCGTCTGATTAGTTCATCGGTGCGGACAACTTCGACCTTATTTACCCAAAATGAGTGGTCTATCTGATGCGCGTCAGACCGCGTTTTAGTGAGCGAGTAGGCCAACTGCTGACCAAACCGCAGGGGCGAATTTTCTTTGGTATACGTGAAAAGTTTCTCCTTCGTTTTCTTGTGCTCAACGGGCTGCTGAATCGGAAAGTCGGCAATGGCCGCGAACGTCTGCGGAGCAAGTTCAGTCAATGGGTTAGCTCGTGCCGTTGCCCGATATGGCTCAACTAACGTGTTTTGGTACATATAGCGAACGGTATCGATTGCAGTTCTTTTGGGAAGTGCCGGAAGCTGACTATACGCTATTTTGGCGTCGTTACGCATCAAAAAACTCTTCGACCAGTCGATGTAGAGCGGCTGGTCAGTTTTATTGAAGAGCAGAAACCGCATCCGACCGCCCTGTTCCCAAAAATTATACACAACCTTCAGGTGTTCATTTTCAAAAACGAGGTCCTTTCCACTGAAGGATACCTGCTCTGATTGCACCGAAGCGACGTGGTAATAGGAGTTGGTGCAGCCTAACGCCAGCACAAGAAACAGGACGGAGAGGAGTTTTTTCATGGTCTTCAGGATGCGATTTATTTCAGGGCCTATACAGGTCGTGCCGCCTGACCTGCTCAACAATCGTAAATTTTTGAAACCGGCGCTGAACGTTGGCCGCCAGCGACTGCTCTTTGGCGTTGACGCTCTTAGTCATGGCCGCCCCAACCAGCAAACCGGGGATGCCCAATAGAACAACCCCGGCGAGGGCGTTCTGAGCGGGGGTCGTATAGCCACCAGTCTCTCCACCTCCAGCACTCAATACCAGAATGATGCCCAAACCCGCGCCAATCAGGAACCCTTTGCCTCCATGACCCCGCCGGTGCAGCGTCAGCCGGCTTATCTGCGAATAGCGATACGTTCGCAGGGGTAAAACCAGGGCAAGTGAGTCACTTGGGGGCAAGGTTCCGCTGTGCTGATTCAGCAAGGCCATCAGTGTGGGCTTCAGGTCTCTGATCGGGGCCAGCAGAATCGTTGAATCGGTCAGATCGAACAGCACACCCGTTTGGGCAACCTTCCCTTCCTGACGCACATTAGCTACGTAGCGTCGAAGAAAAAAGCTGGCTGATTGAGTCTGGCAGTAGGCAGCGCAGCCATGTGCCAGTAATCCAGCAACGATAAGAAGACGTAGACTCATAAGGATGGCTGGTTGAACGGTGTGGATAGAGGGGCAATTATTCACTCCAGGTCCGCCTGAAATTCTGTAGCAGGAAGTCTTTACCAAAACTGCCGGTGGTACATACGAAAACCTACCCCCGGTTGAGCAACGGGAGGGTTGAGTTGAGCAACGGCGTTTTTTACTCCTCTCCCACTAACCGTTTCATGAGGTCGGGTTTCGAGCGCCGGGAAACATCAACCGTGCAGCCATCCTGAAGAACAACCTGACCGCCTTCGCCACGCAGGTATTTGACCACATGGTTGAGATTGACGATGTGCGATTTGTGCGTGCGAAAGAAGGGTTCTCCCTCAGCGCAGAGGTGGTCGAACTCGGCCAGCCCCCGCGAGGCAAGTACCGTTTTCTGGTTGGAGAAATGGATGGTTGTGTAGCTGCCGGCGGCTTCGAGCCAGGTGATATCGCCCATCGGGAAAAGCAGCATCCCGTCGAGGGTAGGAATCGCAATTTTACGAATCCGGTCCCGGTCATCTTTCATTTTGCGAAGCAGGCTTCGCATCTCATTGGGCAGGGGTTCCTGGCGGTGTTCATCCTGAAGTTTTTCCTCCAGTAGCTTATTATTTCTTGCCAGTAGCTGCTCATTCTCTCCGGCGCGTTGCAGAGCCAACTGTTGGGCCGCCTGGTACTCAGCCTGATAGGTTTGCAGCCGGTCGGCTAAGGCCAGCGTGAGCAGGGTAGCCTCGCAGGCGGCTCCAAGCTGATAGCCATACACGACCCAAACGTGGGTAAAGGTTAGCACATCGAGCAGTCCCAGCACGGTTGTCATGGCGCCTGCAATGTAAAAACTCCAGGCAAGCAGGTAATACCGGGCGGGTCGGTAGCCCTGCCGGTAGGTGCGGATACCCAGAACCAGAAGTGATAAAAAGCCCAACAAGGTCAGGCCGTAAAAAACCCGCTCCAGGCCCGGCACATCGAGCAGGCGCAGCAGCGTGGTTAGGGCAACCAAACTCAGCAAACCAATAAAATAGCGGTAAAAAAAAGGCAAAAACTCGCGGGTACGCAGAAAATTCATCGAAAACCAGATCGCTGCGCCAAACGTCATGGCCGTAATGAGCAGGTATAGCCGCCCGTTGTTGAGCGCCGGAACAGATCGCCAGAGCAGGTCATACAGCAACCCCTCAAACGACATAAACGTCAGACATGACAGGGTTATGTAGGCCGCATAGAGCAGATAAACCCGGTCCTGAACCAGCCCGTAAACAAACAGGTTGATCAGCACCATCACTATCATCAGCCCCATAATAGCCCCATTAAAGAGCGATTCTTTCTGAAGGTGACTGACAACGGGGCGGACGGGCGCAAGCAGAACCGAAAAGTGAAGGATATTATCGTCGCGAAGGGCTAAAAATACCGTGCGGGGCCGCCGACCGAGGGGTAACACCACCGTGTTGGTTAGAAAATAGCGGCTGTCGAACGGGCGCAGAACCCCCGAATGATGCTGGGTGATGGACCCGATTTCGCTGACAACATACAGGTCGACGTAGTCGACATCCTGCGTCATAAACAGCAGAAACAGCGATTCGGGCAGGGTATTGTCGATATGGAATTTTAGCCAGATGCGCGAGTTGGTCTGACCGAAATTAAGTTTTTGCTGCTGGCTGGGCCGAAAAGCGGAGTCCGAACGGGCGGCTACCTGAGCAAAGGTTAGTTGACGGCTTGGGTCATCCAGAACAAACGCCTTCGGTCCAAGCTCGATAAGCTGGTCAGGGGCGGGCTGCGCCACGGGCTGAGCGATGGCCGCTAACCCGCTCACCATCAGTAGAAACAGGACCCATTTACAAACCATGACGTATAGAAAGCCAAACTTCTTTGGTGTTTGCCGGATACCTGCCGGCTATTCATTCGGCACCAGCGAAAGTCGGCAACCAACTGATTATGAAATTGTAACAAATGTATCACGTTCAAGCTTTTCCGCAAGATTGGGCGTATATTTCCCGCCATAACCTTACAGGCCTGATGAAACGCATTGTTCATAAACACCCGCTGGCCATTCGCTGGTTTCACTGGGTCAACTTCCCCATTCTGTTCGTCATGATCTGGAGCGGGATGCTCATTTACTGGGCCTACGACCCCTACAAAATCACCATTGGCGACTGGACGCTTATCTCGTTCTTTCCCGATGGCTTCTACAAAGCGCTGGGCTGGTCGCGTCGGCTGGCCGAGGGCATGGCCTGGCATTTTGTGTTTATGTGGGTGTTTCTGCTCAACGGGCTGCTCTACGTGGCCTACACGTTTATATCGGGCGAATGGCGGCATTTGGTGCCCGACCGGAACTCGTTCCGCGAAGCCATTCAGGTAACGCTCTACGACTTGAAGCTTCGCAAAACCCAGCCGCCTTTTATTAAGTACAATGGCGCCCAAAAGATTGCTTATTTCTCGATTATGCTTATGGGCGCTGGCTCAGTGCTAACGGGTTATGCCATTTACAAACCGACCCAGTTTTACTGGCTGACCAGGCTGACCGGCGGCTACGAAACGGCCCGGCTCCTTCATTTCGCGCTCACCATCGGCTACGTTCTCTTCTTCGTGATTCATATCGTTCAGGTCGTTCTGGCCGGGTGGCACAATTTTCAGTCAATGATTACGGGCATCGAGGTCCTGAAACCCAGCGCACCCGGCCCTGACCGCCCGGTCGTCACCGACCCAATCCCTGAACTACCCGACACTGACCCAGCCGACCGACCCGCGCCTGCTCCAACCCCCATGCTGTCATGAACTCAACGAATTCCTCAACTAACGAACCGAACTTACCCGAAAGCGAAGTTCCTGAATCGGCAGTGCGCCGGCAGATGCTCAAATCCTTTGGCTGGTTTGCGCTGGCATCAGCCGTGCCGGTGGGCGTCTACTCCTGGATAAAATCCAGCCCCAACCTGCTGGGGGCCAAAAAACCCTTGCGTCAGGTGCTCAATGCCAACGAAGCCATTGCCCAAACGTATTTCAGCAATGCCAACTTAGTGAAAACTTTTCCGGTCGAAGCGGCCGTGAAAAACGCCAGAGTGAACGGGTTCGACGGGCTGCACACACCCCTGCCCGACGACTGGAAACTTCAGGTGGACCGTAACAGTGGCAGCGAACCGTTGCAACTCACGATGGACGACATCAGAGCCTTACCTAAGCACGAGTTAATCTACGATTTTAAATGCGTGGAAGGCTGGAGCCAGATTCAGCACTGGGGTGGAGCGCGATTTTCTGACTTTCTGGAGCATTATAAACTCGGCACCCGGCCTGGATTGGCTAAAAGCGGCAACGCGCCCAACCCTGACAATACGGACGATTTAGTGAAGTACGTCGGTATGGAAACGCCCGACAAAGGCTATTATGTGGGCATCGACATGGAGAGCGCGATGCACCCGCAAACGCTGCTGGCCTACGAACTGAACGGGCAACCCATTAGCAACCAGCACGGTGCGCCGGTCCGGCTGATTATCCCGGTAAAATACGGCGTTAAAAACCTAAAACGCATTGGCCGGATTTTCTTCTCGGATACACGCCCGCGCGACTTCTGGGCCGAGCGTGGCTATGACTATTACGTAGGCCTGTGATTTGGGTGGAGTGAACCTAACCCGTCTACTTACACCCAACTGAATTCATCTCCTTTCGTCGGCTATCTGACACTTGAGAAATTCCCGGTTAGCGCCGTTTGTAACGTAAAAACGGACCGTTTGCGGGCTGTCAATCATGCAATCATCAACAAACACAACCATGAAATCGATTCTGTTTATCGCGGCTATTTTGGGAGCAGCCGGTTTAACTCTCCCAACCCGTCCAGACAAACCCGCAGCAGCCCCGGCTCCGCAGCCCGTTGTTGTGCTGGAGTTGTTTACCTCGCAGGGCTGCTCCAGTTGCCCACCCGCCGACAACGCCCTGCAGGACATCACCCGGCAAGCCGCCCGCTCGGGCCAGGCGGTGTATGGCCTGTCGTTCCACGTTGACTACTGGAACCGGCTGGGCTGGCAGGACCCGTTCAGCGCCAAACAATACACCGACCGCCAGCGGCAGTACAGCCATAGCTTAAAAAGTCAGACCTACACGCCCCAACTCGTTATCAACGGGCGGCAGGACGTTGTCGGCGGGCAGCGTGGGCGCATTGAGCAGGTCATTCAGGCGATTCAGAAACAACCAGCATCGGCCTTTGTGGGCGTCGATGGCCGCATTACCCACTCATCCAGACAAGTAACGGTCAACTACGAACTATCAGCCGCCGGGCCATACCGGGTGAACGTAGCCTTAGTGCAGAAAGAAGCCCGCACCGCCGTGAAAAACGGCGAAAACGGGGGCCGAACCTTGCTGAACACAAACATCGTCCGTCAGTTTGAAACCGTTGACGAGACCGGAACATCGGGCCGCGTCGCCCTTGACTTGCCAACTGACCTTGCCGCCGACCAAACGACGGTGCTCGTATACGTTCAGCGCACGGATAACGGACAGGTTGTTGGGGCAAAACTGTTGTGATTACCGGGGTTGCTTCACAAATTCCTCTACGTTTTGGCTCGTGATGCGAAGCAGGCCGGTGTTCACCGCTGTCGGTACGTTGGTAATGCCCGCCGTTGCATCACGAGCCGAGAGCCGGTTGGTCTGGTGTGCCATGTCGTATAGAAACTGAGCGCCATACCAGGTGAAGAGTTCGCGTTTCTGGCCCGCCAGCATCTGAATAACTCCCTCCCGCACAAGCTGAAGGTGCTCCGGCTCCCAATCGACCGTTGTGATTTTCACCTTGCCTGCCCGCCCCGCTTCTTTCACGGCCAGCCCCATGCCCGGCCCCGAATTGGAGTCGAATCCGCAGAGGCCGGCTAAATCGGGGTGGGCGGCCAGCAGGTCGGAGGTGATGCGGGCGGCTTCTTCCACATTGGCTTTATCATCAAATTTTCCGACAACCTCCATGCCGGGGTAGTTTTTCACAACATCCAGCAGCCCCCGAAAACCCGCTTCCATATTAGTCAGGCCCAGAATACCCATGTAGGCAATCTTACCCCGCCCGCCCAGCAGCCGCACCATTTCGCGGCCCTGCATCTGCCCGATTTCGTACCAGTCGGTGCCCAGAAAAGCGTGGCGTTTTGAATTCGGTATGTCGGAATCATACACAACAGTTGGAATACCAGCCGCCACGGCTTTGTCGATCACGGGGCCAATGGCGGGGTCAGTACCGTTGATGAGTAAACCTGATGGCCGGGTGCCAATGACTTCTTCGATGACGTTGATTTGGGTCGGCACGTCCCATTCGGCGGGGCCAAGAACCGACACTTTCACCCCACGCTCACGGCCCCACCGCCGGAAGGTTGCCTGATCGTGATTCACATACATCGGCATCGTTACGGCGGTAGTAATCATGACATATTCCTCTTCGGTACCCGATGTTGTCGAGTCAGCGATCGTATTAAGTGCAGTTGCGGTCGTTGCCTGACGCGGGGGTAACTCACAGGAAGTTAGACCGAGAAGGGTTAGGAGGATTAGGTTTCTCATGGGTTTACAATTTTGAGGTTTCAAGTTTCAGGTTTACCGTTCCAAGTTTCAGCAATTTGGAACGGTAAACCTGAAACTTGAAAAAACTATAAATTACCCCGCCTTTGCAGCGCTTTATCGGTCCAGACAGCCGCAATCAGAATCAGGCCGAGGATAATCTCCTGCCAGTAGCCCGACACGCGGGCCAGCACCATGATGTTGCTGACTAATCCCATAAACACGGCTCCCAGCAACGCCCCGGCAATTTTACCGTGACCACCGGCTAAACTGGCCCCGCCCAGAATCACTGCCGTAATCACGCGGAGTTCCAGACCCCGGCCTGCTGTTGGCAGGGCCGTACCGAGTCGTGAGGCTAAGAGAATACCGGCAAGGCCTGCCAGCAGCGATGTCAGCACGAAACCCCAAAGTTTCATTCGCCGAACCCGAATCCCCGACAGATCAGCCGCCCGTTCATTGCCACCGATGTAATAGTAGCGTCGGAAAAACACCGTTTTGTTCATCAGAAAAGCAAATACGCCAACCGTCAGCAGCATATACCAGACCGGCATCTGCACACCCAGCAACCGCGACTGACTCAGCGCATTAAACCAGTAGGGCAGATTCTGAATTCCCGAACCGCTTACCAACAACGCGCCCCCGCGCACAATGCCCATCATGGCCAGGGTCTGAATCATGGGATTAATAGCCTGATAGGCAATTAGATAGCCATTCACCGCACCAATCAACCCGGCAGCGGTCAGCGCGAGAAAGAGGGCAATCGGCACGGGCAGGCCGAACGTCATCATGGCATAAGCCGCGACTCCACCCGAAAACGCAACCACCGACCCAACCGACAAATCGAACACGCCCGCTACCAGCAACAGCATCATGCCCACCGCCACAATTGTGTCGATGCTTAGGTTCAGCAGCAACTGACTCCAGTTGCCAAAGGTCGGAAACGTCTGCGGAAACGCGATGGTTGCCCCAATACCAACCAGCAAAATGGTCAGTGTCAGCGAGTAAGTCCGTTCCTGAAGGAGTTGGCGCATAATTAGTTTGCAGGTTGCCAGGCCGCCCGGCTTCCGTCGATAGCGCAGTGATAGCGGAGGGGTTCGAGTATGAACGGGGTTGATCCGGGCGTGGTGCCAATCATCCAGACCGGGCGTTTGTCGGGTTGTTTGTCTTCATAGGCTTTGTCGCGGGTAGTGGCGTTGCGCCAGTAGGCATCCCCCGTTACGCGAAATGTTACCCACTTGCCATCCGGCGACCAGGCCCCCGATGAACTAATTTTACCCAGCGAGGTCAGTTGGCGGCTTTGTTTGGTGGCCATATCGTAAATGAATAGTTCGAGTGCTTCACCGACCTGATCGCTATAGAGAATCTGCTTCCCATCGACCGACCAGGTGGGTGCCACCGCGCCAATTTCATCCTCGTGCTGCGTCAGTTGGCGAACGTTTTTGCCGTCGGCATCCATCGCAAAGAGGCAATAGCCTTTGCCAGCCTGCTTCGTAAACGCAACCGTTTTGCCATCGGGCGAAATGGCTCCGTCGCGGCCATTGGCAACTTCTTTATAGGTCTTACCGTCGGGCGTCACGTAGCCAACCACAGCCTTGCCCTTTGTGTCGTCGGCCAGACTGAACCAGATTTGCCGACCGTCGGCGGTCCAGCTTGGAAAGTAATAAACGGCCGGCGATACAGCATTTCCGGCCGGTTGGGTGGTCAGTTGCCGAACGTTGGTGCCGTCGGCGTTGGCGATGTAGAGATTGAACGTTCCGGCGACCGTAGCCCCGGCCCGGTTGGAAGTAAACGCCACCTGTTTCCCATCCGGCGACCAAACCGGGTATCGCTCTTCCGAAGTTGGAGCTTTGGTGATATTGAACGCATCGCCGGTAGCCGGATTGATCCAGAACACTTCGGTATTGCCCGTCCGAATGCTTGTTGTGAGCAGGCGCGTGTTGGGCGGTGGAGTCTGAGCGATGGTTAGCAGAGGCCAAAGCAACGTGATCAGCGTCAGGTTTGCGAAGAAGATTGTCTGGTAAGCCATCCGGCATACGCCATATCTTGGAGATATGGCGTATGCCGGATGGCTTACCAGACAACTCCAGAGGAAGGTTAACCTTTTCATAAAGCCGGGTAATTTTTGGCGGCATCGTCCAGCACCAGCACCCAGTCCTGCCCGTAGCCCTGTTTCGGGGGCGCGAATAGCTGCGGCTTCTGGTTGTCGAACGTACCCGCCGATTGGGCTTTGCCCGTGCGCGGGTCGAACCAGGTCGCCGTGATGGTCTTACCGGAAATCTTACCCGGATTCACCGTAAACGGCTTTCCCACCGTCGAATACACAAAGGCATAATCAAGCCCACGGGTGGCCTGAATCCGCTCGGCCGGGCCGAGACTGTTCTCCACAATCAGCGACTGGTCGGGAATGCGGGCCAGTTGAGGGCGGGCGGTTATCAGTTTCCTGACGTGTTTCATCTGGTTGGCGCCGGGCAAATCGAGGGCTTCGGGCCAGTAGATATGTGGCCCGTTGACGGCCGGACGGCTCGTGCTATACATCTGCCAGATGTCATGACAACCGTAGGTATGCCCGTGCGCCCCGGCGAAGAGGTCTAAGTAGGCATACACCCGCACGTCGTAGGCATTGGACGTGCCGAGTTCTTTGGCGTTGAAACAAACCGGGTGGTCTTCATAAATGGGTTCGGCATCCATCGTGGGCTTGGTGGGCTGTCGATTGTACGACAAGGCAATGTGGTCGTAGACGGGCGTGAAGCGGCAATGCCCGTTCTGGTGCATGTTGAAATCGAACCAGGCGTCTTCCTGAAACCATTTTGATGCTCCCCCATCGAGTCCATTAGGTTGTGGATGATAGGTGATTAACGCTTTATCGGCCCCGCCAACGCCTTCCTGAATACCCTCGGCCATTGCCCGCCAAACAGCCACATCCTGCGAACCCTCGCGCGGATTGCGGTCGCCCCCCAAAATCCAGACGATGTTCTCGCGGTTTTTGTACCGATTTCCCACATAGCGGCCATAGATTTTGGCGTTGGCTGGGGTGAAAATTTCCGGTCCTTTTCCCCATTGCATTTTATTCAGTTTGTCGCCCCAGGTTGGCAGGAACCCAATAACGATACCGTACTGAGCCGCTTTATCGACGATGTAGTCAACGTGCTTAAAATACGCTTCGTTGGGCGTCGTAGGGTCATTGTTCAGCAACGGTGTTTCGTTGTAGGGATTCGGTTCTTTAAGCCCGTCGAACTCCGCGAGGGCTACCGCCTGCACGACCGTAAATCCCTGCTCAGCCCGTTTTTTGAGGTATTGGTCGGCTTCTTCGCGGTTGAGCCGGTGGAAGAGTTCCCAGGCCGTATCGCCCAGCCAGAAAAACGGCGTTCCATTCTGATGAACCAGATACCGTTTGTTGTCGGACACCTTCAACCGACCATTGACGAAGGGTTGCTGTGCTACTGTTAGTAGTTGCACGAGTAGTAAGCCGGTGAGAATGAGAAGTTTTTTCATGAGGAAAAAGGTGTTGTAGAGACGCAATACCTTGCGTCTCCTGACCGGATGGTTTTGCTGAGACACACGAGACGCTTACCGGATGGTGTTGCTGCTGCGGAGACGCAAGGTATTGCGTCTCTACTTACCTGGCTGTAATATCTTTCACCTGTTCTTTAATGTCGTCCATCTCGAAAATGCGCTGCCAGCCCTCGCGGAACAGAATCGGTTTGGCGCGTTTGGAGATTTTATAGGCCGCATCGGAAAACGTCCCGTTAACTTCCCCGAACAACACAGCAATCTGAATGCGAAGGTGGCCCAGCACAAAATCGCGGGCGGCTGCTTCGGGTACGCCAAGGGTCACAATTTTATCGAACCCTTCTTTCACCACCTCCATGCAGGTTTGGGCCAGCGTCTCGACCATCGCCGGTTCCAGAATCGCCATTTGTTCCAGCGTGATGCGGTGCGTGTCTTTCACGGGACCATACATATCCTGGGCCACCCGCTCGCCGAGGGCATAAGCCTCTTCGCTACCGTGCATCAGCGCAACGACGATGGACTGTTTGGCCGAGATACCCCCGTAGAAATCCCGAAATGACGCTTCGGTCGGCTCCCAGTTGAACACCGATGGATGGCAGGGATGGGCAATCACGTAGCCCAGGTCCACCCGGTGAGCAATGACGCCGTCTAAGGGAGCCGCCGGGTCGAGGGTGAGCACAAGAGCGCCCGGTTTCATCTGCGGAATTAGCTGTTCCGACAGTTTACCGATAGCCACGTCGGGCAGGGCCAGAATCACTACGTCGGCAGTGGCAATGGCCGGTTCCTGATCACTCACCGACACGCCCCGCTGCCGGAGGTTTTCGATGCCCTGCGGAGCCACTTCGAGGTAATAGACTTCATAATCAGCGTGTTTCAGAAAGTTATCGGTCAGGCGGCAACCCATCTTGCCACCTGCCCCCACTAAGGCGATTTTGGTCATGGTACTTGATGTATAATCTGCTTTATCCAGTTAATTCCTTTTTCGGCCCACTGGGCTTCCAACGCGATGGTCTGCTCAAGCGTACCAGACAATGGCGGCCATTGCTCTAACGTCAGGACCAGCGGATAGTCGCGTTTAGTAACGGCATAGGCTCGTTTATCTGGTTTTTTTGCCAAATCCAGTATGTCAATTAACAAGGATTTCAGGTCAAGCTTACCGGTTCCAGGTTCGCAGCCTTCGATCAGAAACCCCATCTTATGCGGAACACGCCGAATTAGAAAATCTTTTACATGCAGGTTCACGACAGACGCATTTTCTAAACAGGCCAATACATTGTCGACGGTTTCGCCCGCGCCGAATGAATTCGTAGTATCTAAGCAAAAGCCAACTTGCCTCAAACTGGTTTGCAAGGCGATTTGCCATAAATCATGACCCGTAAATCGGTCATGATTTTCGATAGCCAATACAACACCTGCCGTTTCCAGAGTCGGTACTTTGTCGCTGATTATCGCAACGATTTCATTAATAGTTGGCTGGTAATCAGCATCGTCAATAACGATTCGTAGAAAAGGCGAACGGGCTTCCCACGCTAATCTGATATAGGTTTTAAGGTTCTCCGACGTTAATCCACGTGTTCCTACCTGAATTTGAATATTACTTCGCGTAGCTTCATTCAGCAACGCCTGCCAGTCGGCAGGGGGTAGTACATGCAAGGGTAAATTATCGCCGAACTGAACCGCCTGCACGTCCAGCCTTTTTGCCTCCCGAAGCAGGTCAAAAGCGGTCATCGGATAAGTTGGCGGGTAGCCCGGCACACCAATAGCCCAGGGATAAGTGTATGTGCTGATGCCTGCCTGCATACCTTACAACGAGTTTCTCAACGTTAACCCACCCGGATTTGCGATTTTTTCCCGTCGGCGTTGCGTGAGCAATTCACCGGCGGTCTGTCCCATTCGGGCAAAATCGGTGGAAATCACGCTGATACCACCCGCCAGGATTTCCTTCATCGGGGTGTCATCATACGAGAGCAGGCCCACCTCCTGCCCCAGCCTCAGCCCGGCCCGGTCAACCTGTTTCAGAAACGCAACCAGGTCGCGGTCGGCAAAGAGCAGAAACGCGTCGCCCGGCTTCACCAGCTCATCTGAATAGGTATCAACTATGTCGCAGGGAAAATTAAACGCCTGTCCAAATCGCTGAAATCCCGTCAGGGTGGCGGCTGGTACGTACTGAAAATGGTCTTTCGCCAACACTAACGTCAAACGCTGATACTGACGGAGCCGATCGATGGCCGACGCCAGCGCGTTGTACATATCCCATTCAAAATCTTGATAAACAGCCATATAGTCGCCCTCCAGGGTTGATAGATTCTGGTCGAGCAGCAGCAGTTTGTCCGGTGGCAGCAACGCCACACTGGCCGACACGTCGCTGTCGAAATGCGGCATCAGCACGTAGGCATTGTAGCGACCGAGGTTATTCCGAATCAGGGTGTCAAAAAGCGCCGGGTTGTAATGATGGAAGAAAATGCTCATCGTCGCGTCGGTCGGCAACGCGGCTTTCAGCGCGTCGTAGAGCGTTTCTTTGTAGGCGTTGAGCGTGTCGAAAATCACCAGCACATTGAGCGGAGTCCGCACGTTGGTGCTGGCTACGTAAAATCCTTTGCCGTGTTGTGAGCGGATGACCCCCCGTTGCCGCAAGTCTTCATAGGCTTTGGCCACAGTGACCTTTGCCACGCCCTTCGCACCGGCCCATTCACTGATGGACGGCAGTTGCTGGCCCAGTACCAACGTGCCCTGCTCAATACCGGTCAATACGGTTTCAATCAGTTGCTGGTATTTAGGTTGGTCGGTTGCCGGTTCCGTGATGATTTCCTGCACTTTTTTCAGAAATTCTTGCCATTCAACAAAAAGCCGCTACTTTTGGCTGACGCCAGCTAAGGACAGTAGAGTACAGTAGAGTTTGGGCAAATGTACAGCATTTTTGGAATTGTCAAACAAAATCATGCAAAAAGTAAAATTTGCTGTTATTGGCACAGGATTCTGGGCAACTTACCAGCTACCGGCCTGGTTTGAACTCGATCCGTTTCAGAACGGCGAACTCGAACTCGTTGCACTTTACAACCGTACCCGCGCTAAAGCCGATGCGTTTGCCCAACAATACACTATTCCGAATGTTTATGACGACATCGACGAGTTATTGAACAACCATGCCGATGAACTCGATTTTGTGGACATCATCACCGATGTCGATACACATTTGCTCTTCACCACGAAAGCTGCCGAGCGGGGTCTGGACGTAATCTGCCAGAAACCAATGGGGCCGAGCCTGGAGACTGCCCGGCAGATGCTCGACGTCTGCCAGCAGGCAGGCGTTCGGCTGTATATCCACGAGAATTTTCGGTGGCAAACCCCCATTCGTACCCTGAGAGCCGTGCTGGATTCGGGCGTAATCGGGAAGCCCTTTAAGGCGCGGGTCAGCTTCTGTTCGGCTTTCCCGGTATTTGAGAATCAGCCCTTTCTGGCTGGCCTGGAGCAGTTTATTCTGACCGATATTGGGTCGCATATCCTGGACATTTGCCGGTTTCTGTTCGGCGAGGCCGAGTCGCTATACTGCCAGACAATGCGCGTCAATCCAACCATTCGGGGCGAAGATGTGGCCAACGTACTGCTCCGAATGCAGACCGGGCTGACCTGCTACGCCGAGATGTCCTATGCGTCGCTGCTGGAACGGGAAGCATTTCCGCAAACGCTCGTCAGCGTTGAAGGCGCAACGGGTTCGGTGGTGTTGACGCACGATTTTGTGCTTAAAACCACCACGGCAACGGGCACAATCACGACCGTAGCGACGCCCCCGCCCTACGCCTGGGCTGATCCCGCCTATGCGCTGGTTCATTCGTCCATAGTGGCTTGTAATCAGAATTTATGGGGTGATTTTCGGGATAAAGAGCGGCTTGTTCCCAGTCTGGCTGAAACAACGGGTGCTGATAATTTCGAGACGATGCGGCTCGTGTTTGCGGCTTACGATTCGGCGAAACGAAATGAAGTGGTGTATTTATGAACGATTCAAACACAGAGTTCGCGTCAAAAAATTATGCTTCAACTCCTCAACATAACTAAACAATTCCCCGGTGTGAAAGCCCTCGATGGTGTATCGTTTGGGGTTGACGCGGGCGAAATTCACGCCCTCTGTGGCGAAAACGGCGCGGGCAAAACTACCCTGCTGAACATCCTGACGGGTAACCTGCGCCCGGACGCCGGTCAGGTTCTGCTCAACGGTCAGTCCGTGCAGATGTCCAGCCCCGCGCACGCTACTGTCCTGGGCATTGCCATTGTTCATCAGCAGCTTAGCCTAATCGATAGCCTAACGGTGGCCGAAAATATTTTTGCTAATCGACAGCCCCGAAATCGTTTCGGCCTGATTCAATATCGAACGCTTTACAGAAACACGCAGGCCCTGCTCAACCAACTGGCTCTGGCCGATTTACGGCCCGAAACGCCCGTCGGCACCCTGTCGCCGGGGAAGAAGCAACAGGTTGAAATTGCCAAAGCCCTGTCGCAGAACCCCAATGTGCTGTTGCTGGATGAGCCGACCGCGTCGCTTACGGGACGGGAAACCGACGTGCTGTTTTCGCTGTTGCGGCAACTACGGGCGCAGGGGAAAGCCATTGTCTATATCTCGCACCGATTAGCCGAAATTTTCGCCCTCGCCGACCGCGTTTCGGTCTTGAAAGATGGCCGTTATCAGGGTACGGAGCGGGTGGCTGACACAACGCCTGATGCGCTCATCAACCGCATGGTAGGGCGGGATTTAACAACCCAAAAACAACCATCTTCGGCTACGAATGAAGTGTTGCTACAGGTCGAAAATCTATCGGGTGGGGGGTTTCGGGAGGTTAGTTTCCACCTGCACCGGGGCGAAATTCTGGGATTAGCGGGCTTAGTGGGGGCGGGCCGAACCGAAATTGCCAGCGCTATTTTTGGTATGGACAGACATGCTTCCGGAACGGTTTCTGTGGGCAACCAGCCGGTTCAAATTAACCACCCCGCCGATGCGCTGCGGCTGGGCATTGGCTACCTGCCCGAAGACCGAAAAACACAGGGCTTGTTTCTGGAACAGTCAGTGGCGCAGAACATCGTTGCTACCCGACCCCCGACCAATGGCCTCTGGTTCAACGCCAAACGCGTGACAGCAATCGCCGAATCATTCCGGGATCAGTTGGGCATCCGAACGCCGTCGGTTCATCAGGTGGTGAGGAAATTGAGCGGGGGAAACCAGCAAAAAACGATGCTGGCCCGCTGGTTGCTGGCCAATCCTGACGTACTGATTGTGGATGAACCGACGCATGGCATCGACGTGGGCACAAAAGCCGACATTTACACGCTCCTTCGGAAATTGGCGGCTCAGGGTAAGGGGATTCTGTTGATTTCAAGCGAACTACCCGAACTACTTGCCCTCGCCGACCGCATTTTAGTGATTCGCGAGGGCCGCATGTCGGGCGAATTAAGCCGTGCGGACGCAACCGAAGAACGAATTATGAGTTTAGCCACGAAATAATTGTTTGAGGGTCAACGTTCCAGCCGGGCCGCCGGAGTGGCTGGAACGTTGACCCTCAAACCTGAAACCTGAAACATGTAACGTATGCCCCATTTCCTCTCTGCTGGCCCTGTGCGGGTTCGCTATGAAAACGGCTTTTTGCGCTATCTGACCCTCAATGGGGTGGAAGTGCTGCGGATGATTTACGTCGCCGTTCGGGACGCTAACTGGCTCACGGCCAGCCTAATAGTTAGCAACGAAACCATTGAGGAAACCCCCGATTCGTTTTCGGTTCAGTACGATTGGCTGATCGACGATTTGGGGATTCAGATGGCGGGCCAGGTTATCATTCGGGGCGATTCGGGTGGCACAATTGCAGTCGATTTCTACGGCAAAGCGCTACATTCGTTTCGCAAAAACCGGCTTGGTTTATGTGTGCTGCATCCGATTGATGGCATTCTGGGCCAACCTGTTGCCATCACCGAACCAGATGGGAGTTTGACCAACGGCCAGTTTCCAACATTCATCAGCCCGCACCAACCCTTTCTGAACATCCAGACACTGCGCTGGAAACCAGCTTCCGGCGTTCCGCTGCAACTCGACTTTTCGGGGGAGGTGTTCGAGATGGAAGACCAGCGCAACTGGACTGATGCGTCGTTTAAAACCTACTCAACCCCGCTCGAACGCCCGTTTCCGGTGGCTGTTTCAGCCGGTGACGAGTTTTGGCAACGTGTGGCGTTCAGCCTGTCAGAAGAATGGCTGCCCCAACCGAACATTAATAAAACCGATTTTCAGGTAGTCGATAAAAAACCAGCATCTGCTGGCCATAAGCCGCTCATCGGCACTTGCCAGCGAACCGACGGAAAACTGTTGACTGGTGATGAAGCCGATTTACTGAAAAAGCTAAACCTGTCCCAGTTGCGGGCCGATGTTTTCTTTCGGCTCCCCGACTGGCAAACGCGCCTGAACAACGCCCTTGCCGATGCTCAACGGCTGGCCGTTCCCCTCGAACTGGCCCTTTTTTTCGGCAACGACCCCCTAAACGAATTTCAGGCGTTGCAGTCTTTTCTGCAAGCCACAAACGCAGCCGTTCGTTCGACACTGCTATTCAATGGGGCTACGTTGATTACATCGACTGAATTGCTACAGACGGTTGTACCTCTCCTGCGAACAGAGTGGCCCGGATTATTAATTGGGGGCGGCAGCGACGGGTATTTTGCCGATGTGAACCGCAACCGCTTCAACTATGAGTTAGTGGATTTTGTAACCTACTCCATCAATCCGCAAGTCCACGCGTCCGATGACCTGACGTTGATGGAAAACATCGCCGGGCAGGCCTATACCGTCCTGTCGGCCAGGGCGTTGAGTGGCGGTAAGCCCATTCATATCTCGCCCGTCACGTTGCGCCCCCGCTTCACGACCGTAGCCGGAACGGCCACCGAGCGACTAACCAGCCCCGCCGACCCCCGGCAATCAACTGACTTTGGGGCTGACTGGACACGCCAAAGCCTCAACGCACTGATTCAGGCAGGCGTTGCATCAATCACGTATTACCAAACGCACGGCCCGGCTGGGTTAATCGACGGCGAAAAAGTATTTCCGGTGTATACCGTTTTTGCCTGAACGGGGGTGGAGTGGTAAGATGGAACCGGAAACGTTTTCGTTACGCCACCGGTAGCTGAAAATAGAAAGCAGCTCCGTCGGTTACGGTTCTGTCTAAGCCAATGTGGCCGTTCATGCTTTGAATAAATTCGCCGGAAATGGCCAGGCCAAGTCCGGTACCGCCCGTTGGGCCATCGGTAAGCTGGCCATTCTGCCCCGGCGCTTTGAAATAGCGGTCAAATACGCGGTCCTGGTGTTCGGGCCGGATGCCCGCCCCGTGATCCCGCACCCGAAATTCCACCAGCTCGTTCGTTAGCCGACGGGCCGACACCTCAATTTCGCCATCTTCGGGACTGTGGCGAATGGCATTGGAGAGGAAGTTAATCAGCACCCACGAAGCCTTGTCGGGGTCCGCCTGAACCGCAGGCAACTCATTCGGTATGTTCAATACAAAGTGCAGGTTTTTTTGTTCGGCCTGCACCCGAAGTGCCGTTGTCGAATACGTGATAATATCGGCGGGCGCTACGGGCTGCATCGTCAACTGAATCTGGCCGGTTTCGACCTGCGCCATATTCAGCAGTTCACCGGTTAGTTTGAGGAGCCGGTCGACATCATCGCGGACGTTCTGCGCCAACTGTTTCTGCTCGTCATTGAGTTGACCAATCCGACTGTCATCCAGCAGTTTAAGGCTCATTTTAATGCTCGACAGGGGTGTTTTCAGTTCGTGCGAGACAGTGGCGATGAAATTCGTTTTGGCTAAATCCAGCTCCTTGTAGGGCGTTACATTCTCCAGCACAATCACGTAGCCTGCGAGTTGGGGCTGCTCTTCGCCCGTGCGGGTCACGTCGACGGTGTGGGTCCGGCGGTTAAAATAATTTTCCTTTCCCTTTCCATCGGCGTCGACATCATAAATTTTCAGCACCTTCGGCGGGGCCGAGGTGGGCATCGTGTCCGGCATCACCTCCTGAATCAGCGTTCGCATGAGGTCATTTGAGGCTGCAATATCGGGCGCATAATGGCCCAGTAGCTGTGCTTCATTGACGCCCAGCAACCGGCAGGCGACCGAATTGGCGAACAAAATCCGGCGATTTTCGTCTAAGCCGATGATGGCCTCATTCATGATGTGAATGAGTGTGTCGATGCGCCGTTTTTCAAACAGAACGCTGGCCAGGTTGGAATGCTCGTATTCGTCGAGTTTCTGCGCCATCGAGTTAAACGACCGGGCCAACTCGCCAAACTCATCCCTGGAATCAATGTGGATACGCTCGCCAAAATTGCGCTTGGCTACCTGCCGGATACCGCGCGTAAGTTCCCGGACAGGATTGGCTACGTAGCCGGGAAAATTGATAATGAACGAAAACAAGACCAGAAAACAGCCGGTTCCAACCACCGACAACCACAGCAGAGCATCTTTAGCGGTTTGTTTGGCGGTCTCATTTTTGCGGATGATGGCCTGTCGGTTAATGTCGTCCAGCGCAAACAAATAGTGTCGGATTCGAGCAATGGCTGTTGGCTTATCGGCTTTGGTTTTCAGGCGATTAAATTCCCGGCGCAGCCCATCGGTTGCGTTCTGCTCACCTATTTCGGTTATGTTGGCTTCCTGTTTTTTCAGGTTCGCGTCAAACTCGCTTAGTGCGTCCGGGTCCGGTGTTGAGGGGTCGTTCCCAGCCGATTCGGTCAGCATTGCCAGGGCTTTCTGCATGTTGCTGGTGTATTCGAGGGAGATGTAATTATCTTTCAGAATGGCCTGCGAATCGTTCGACAATTCAGTCAGATAATAAGCGCCTAAGCCACCAAGAACCAGAAGAATGGCGAACATAAAGACCAGTGCGGCTGCTATTTTACGTTTAATGGTCATAGTGAACGATAGGAATGTGGCCGGGCTGGCGAACCAGTGACGCAGATACGGCGAATTTTCGCTGATTAATGGTGAAAACTCTGTGTGAATCTACCCATCCGCGTTCCCGTTTTTTACGCGAGAATAATCAGGTCCGTATCTGACCCCGATAATTTGTTAAGCAGTTGATTAAACGCATTGGTTCGCAGAATAATCTGCACTAAGGTAAAGTGGGGCTTGCCAATGCAAACGGTCGTTACGTTTCGTTTTTCCACCTCGGCCATAATACTACCAACGATGTTACCGCTTTTGACCTGAATTACCTCCGCGCCCAGTTCAGTAGCCAGTTTCAGGTTATTGATCAAATGACGCTGGAGGTCGAGTTTAATCCGGTCGGCGTTTTCGGCGGGTATTTGCACATACAGCACAAACCACCGCGAGTTATAGTAAGCCGCCAGCCGGGCCGTTTTGCGAATAACGCGCCGGGCAATTTCGTGGTTGGTGCTGATGGCCGCCAGAAAACGCTCGGATTTGGCCTTTGCGCCGGGCGGGAGCGAGATTTCAATTTTGCGCTCAACGGCCGTGGCCACTTCCCGCAGGGCCAGTTCCCGCAGTTGGAGGATTTTATCGGCCTGAAAGAAATTACCAAGAGCGGTTTCTACTTTAGCCCGGTCGTAAATCTTGCCCTCGCGCAATCGGGCGATCAATTCGTCGGCGGTGAGGTCGATATTCACCACTTCGTCGGCCAGTTGAAGCACCCGGTCCGGTACGCGCTCGGTTACGTCGATGCCCGTAATGGCCCGCACTTCGTCGTACAAACTTTCGATATGCTGAATATTAACGGCACTGATCACGTTGATACCGGCCTCCAGAATTTCAACCACATCCTGCCAGCGTTTTTCGTTTTTCGACCCCGGAATGTTGGTATGGGCCAGTTCATCGACAATAACCAGTTCGGGATGCCGATTCAGCACGGCCTGCACATCCATCTCTTCCAGTTGACGGCCTTTGTAGAACAACGTTCGCCGGGGAATAACGGGCAGTCCATCGACCAGCGCAACTGTTTCGGCCCGGTTGTGCGTTTCAATAAACCCAATCCTGACATCGATGCCGTTCCTCAACAGCGCGTGAGCTTCCTGCAGCATCCGGTACGATTTGCCCACACCCGCACTCATGCCGATATAAATCTTGAACTTTCCCCGGCGCGACTCCTGAATGAGCCGCAGAAAATGTTCAGCCGATTGGTCGCGGGTCTCTATGTCCTTACCCATTTGGCGTTAATTTATCCAAATCGACTGTCAACGCCAATTGTCATACCGGAACTGGCCCGAAATCTATCGTTGGCGAAGGCAGTGCTGTACCAGTGAAGATGTGCCGGAAGCGAGTGGTGGCGCGTCGGTCCGGGAATGAATTTTTCTTTATCATTTTTGGTATCGACCCTCAGAGCCAATGACACTGGCGCAAGTCCTCACGTTTATTTCAGAACATCTCAATCCAGGCTGAACTACTCCGCCAAACAGCCTCTACTGCCCGTGCCAGCTTTTCAACGTTGCCCTGGTCACTTCCTACTCCAGCTCATACTCAGTCAGTTTCCGGTATAATGTTGTCAGGCCGATGCCCAACAGCCGGGCCGCTTCGGTTTTGTTACCGTTGGTATGGCGCAGCACCCGCCGGATATGGTGCTGCTCAAGAGTAGCCAAATCAAAGGCCGCTTCATCGGTCGTTGGCTGGGCGGTTCCCTGCATCTCATAGGGAAGCAGATCGGGGGTTAGTTCGGTGGGGCCATCATTGGGCGAATCGGCCAGAATCACCGCCCGCTCAATCACGTTCTTCAACTCACGGATGTTGCCCTTCCACGAATGCTGCCGGAGTTTCTCAACGAAGGCCGGACTGAGCCGAATGTCGCGTTTACCAATCTTAACGGCATCCTGCCGGGCAAACTGGTTGGCCAATGTTGGAATATCCTCGCGCCGGTCGCGCAGGGGAGGCAGCTCAATCGCAAACACCGACAGCCGGTAGTATAAATCGAGCCGGAACGAACCGGCTTTGGCAGCCTGCTCTAAGCTTCGGTTTGTAGCGGCCAGTACCCGCACATCCACTTTGGTTGGTTTGGTATCGCCCACGCGCAGAAACTCGCGGGTTTCCAGCACCCGCAGAAGTTTGGCCTGCAGATCGAGTGGCATTTCGCCAATCTCGTCCAGAAAAATTGTGCCTTTGTGCGCTTCGGCGAATAAGCCTTTCTGGTCGCGGCTGGCGCCCGTAAAGGCCCCAACCCGATGCCCGAACAATTCACTCTCCAGAATATCTTTGCCCAGCGCCCCACAGTTAATGGCCACAAACGACTCTTGCCGGCGCGGACTGGCGTAGTGAATGGCCTGGGCAAATACCTCTTTGCCGGTGCCGGTTTCGCCCGTCAGCAACACGGTGGTATCGGTTACGGCCACCCTGCGGGCCAGTTCGATGGCCTGCTTCACGCTCTTCGAGTGGCCCACAATACTGTCGAAACCGTGCCGGCGGCTAACCTGCTCCTCCAACCGCTTTATTCGGAACTGTAGATTGGCTTTTTCGACGGCCCGGCTCACGAGCGGAATAATTTTGTCGTTGTCGTCGCCTTTGGTGATGTAATCGAAGGCCCCACTTTTAATGGCTTTTACGCCATCGGAGATGGTGCCATAGGCGGTTAGCAGAATGATTTCGGTGGCCGGGTAGAGCTGTTTAATCTGGGCCGATAGATCGACGCCGTTTTTGTCGGGCAGCTTAACATCCGAGATAACTACCTGAATTTCCTCCCGTTCCAGCACCCGCAGACCCGCGCGGGCATCGGCGGCTTCCAGCACCCGGTAATCTTCCAGGCTAAGCAGCCGGGACAACAGTCCGCGCAGCCGTTCTTCATCGTCGATTAGCAGAATGGTCGCCAGCATCGTTTCACGTCTGTTTATCTGGCAAAGATGAGGAAAAGGCTGCGACACGGAGATACACAGCGCGTAAAAGAGATAGACGGAGTTTTTTTATGGCCCTCTGCGAATCTCTGTATCCTCGGTCTGTGTCCTCACAGACCGCTGGCAATTAGGTAGGTATAGCGGTCTGTGTCCTCACAGACCGAGGACGCTTGCGAAAAACAGAGATGCACGGAGACTAATAAAAACTCCATGAATCGCTGTTTTTCTCGGCGTCACAATTCACCTCAAAAGCCAATTCCAAACTGAAACCCAACGGTAACTGATGCGGGGTGATTATTGCCGAAACGCACTGGAATCGGTACGGCAACGAAATAGGTACTGGCCTTATTTCGCTTCACGACTTTATTCAGTACGGGCGTGAATCCGTAGCGGCCAGCCGTTTCAAAAGCGGCCCGCCCAACGAAGGTAAACCCATGCCCCAGGCCAACGAGCAAGCCGGGATGGAACAGAAAATTGGCCACCCGGCTGCTGCCATTTTCAGACCGGATGATGGGGACAAACTCCACCGAAAAGCCTATTTTCTCACTTTTCCAGAGGTTGATGCCCGTCGGCAGGCCAACGGCGTAATAATCCCTGAAATTGACCTGAGTCTCCTCGGCACTGAGCGTCACTAATGGATGCAGCAGGCCGACGTAACCAGCCACGCGCGGATAAACAGGTGGCTTGTCCTGTGCCTGTATGGGCTGGAATAACCCAAACAACCCCAAACTAATTAGCAGACTCGTGCCGACTTTTGGGTGGAGTGAGGGGATCGGGTGACGTAAAATCAGTGAAATAGATGGAATAATGCAAGACTTTCGCAAAACCCGAAGGGTTGTTAGGATTATAGCCAAAACGTAACCAAACAGGGAATAACCCCGAAGGGGTGAGACCCCTTCGGGGTTATTCCATTCGAAACAAATCGTTTTCAGGCTATAAAAATGACATCCCTTCGGGATTTCAGGCACTTGTTGCGAAAGTCGTATAGTCCCTTCAAAAACCTGCATAAAAAGCCTTATTCTGTAGCGAAAGACAAGCGACTGGCCTACCCAGTGCCTTTTCTGCTGCAAGGCTACGAAGTCCCGATACCCGAAAATAGAACAGAATTATCTGTTTGTATCTGCTTTACCTTTTTCCCGGTTTTTCCGATAGCCGGATGGATTTTGGCCGGTATGTTTTTTGAAAATACGGGTAAAATGGCTCTGGTCGGAGAAGCCCGTCAGGTACGCAATCTCCGACAGCGTATGGGTCGATGCGTCGAGCAGTTGGATTGCTTTTTCGATGCGGAGTTTACGGATGTAGTCGCCGAAGGAGAGGTTATCAAAATAGGCAGGAAACTCGCGGGAAACGTAAGTCGGGTTTACCTGTAGTGCTTCGGAAATTCTTTTCAGGCTCACCGTCAGGTTCGTATCGATGTGGTCCTGAATTAATTCCTCCAGTTCGGTGATCCAGGCCGGAATTTTTGTTTTCTTTCCCTTTTTCGACGTGATGTAGCGACCAACTACCTGCAACAGCAAATTTTCCGTTGGATTTTGCGTATGCCGTACCTGTTGAAGGTGCTTCGCCCAACTGTAAAGCGCATCGTAGAGCACCATTCCTTTCTCCAGTAACTCAGAATCGTCTTTTATATTAAATGCAAGGCCCGCCGAAATGGCCCATAAACCAGCCGCCTGTTGGGCAAGGGTATGATCGTCGGTATCGGCCCCGCGAATGATGGGCGCCATCGTATGCAGAGCCGGGTCGGTCAGGTTGTACTTTTTCAGAAAATAATCGAACGTACACAGACTGCCATAGTGCGAAAACTCCGTTTCAGGAACATCGAACGGGGTGGCGCGCAACGCTTGAGCCTGCGTCAGAACGGTATGCTCAGGTACGAAAATAAACTCGGCCTGTGAATCAATAAACCGCCGAATCAGCCAGGGGCAGGCGATTCGGTCGATTTTTGGCCGTTCGCGGGTTATCCATTTCATAAGGTCGTTTGCCGGTTTTACGGGTGCTTTCGGTAAGTGCATCGTGGCTACGCATCCGGTTGCGGCACGGCTTCATCGCCGGTAGAATCGCGGGGGCGTTTTTTGCGTTTACGCAGCGCGTCGTTGAGCAGGAACTCGATCTGCCCGTTCACACTCCGAAACTCTTCCTGCGCCCATCGCTCCAGTTCCTTCAGCGTTTCGGGCTGAATTCGCAGGACAAAGGCTTTTTTTTCAACAGCCATTGATACGTTATAAAGTTTTAGGGGTATAAAGCTGTACAGTTGAAGAGCAGCCACTTTACAACTATACAACCTTATAACTTTTCAACTATGCATAGAGGGTTCCTGCGTTAACGACCGGGCTAACTGATTTTTCGCCACACAACACAACCAGCAAGTTGCTCACCATAGCTGCTTTGCGTTCTTCGTCCAACGAAATGACCCCATTTTTTTCCAGCCGGGCCAGGGCCATTTCAACCATGCCAACGGCACCCTCAACAATCAGGCGACGGGCGGCAATCATGGCCGATGCCTGCTGGCGCTGCAGCATGGCCCCGGCAATTTCCGACGAGTAGGCTAAGTGACTGATGCGGGCTTCCAGAATATCGACCCCAGCCCGCTCCAGCCGCTCGTTGAGTTCCTGCTCCAGAAACAGGTTGATCTGGCCGGTGCTATCCCGTAGCGTTACCGACGAGGTTTCGTCTTCCATGTGGTCGTATGGATACGAATTAGCCAGTTTACGGACCGCTGCTTCTGATTGAATCTGCACGAAGTTCACGTAGTTATCTACATCAAACAGCGCCCTGGCCGTGTCTTTTACCTGCCAGACCACTACGGCGGCAATCTCTACCGGATTACCCATTATGTCGTTGACTTTCAGTTGCTGCCCATTGAGGTTGCGGGCGCGCAGGCTGATTTTGGTTTTGCTGTAGAGTGGATTGACCCAGCGCAGGCCGGTTTCCTTGATGGTGCCCACATAATCCCCGAAAAACGTAGCCGCCATGCCTTCGTTGGGATAAATAACGACGATGCCTTTCAGAATGAAAAAACCAGCACCCGCCAGCAAAAAGGCCGGAATTGGGCCATACACGCCAACTAATCTGAGAAACACGAAGGCTGCCAGGCCAAAACATACCAGGGCAAGCAACAGAAACAGGTAACCCGAAACCGCTGTAAGTTTTTTCTCTTCCATGACCGTAGTTATTCAGTTGTTTTTATAATATCATTTTGATAGCACAATGATAGCTACATCCTGACTGATTTTCACAAAAATTTCAGGAACGGTCATAAACACGGGCGGAATGGTTCCCCGGTGTTTTTTATCGGGCGGATGTACGCCGAATCACAGATGTAGGTTGGATTGGGTAAATTAATCCTGAAGTTTGCTTATTAGCTACAGTGAACGCCAGTGGACGCTGTTTCTCCCTGTTTTTTACAGCTTTTTGTACCCAGTATTGCTCGTCAAACGGAACCCGAAAACAGTAGCCCACTCGTTTCCACGCCCGTTTAATCGATTAAACAATTTCATCATAGGTAGTATTCTGGAAAGCCCCGCCAGCTTGCGTGAGGGCTTTCTTTTTTTAACAGTAGCTGACTGCCTTATAATTTCAGCACCCGCTTAGAGGCCGTTCGCTCGCCAACCCGGATGCGTAATAGATAGATGCCCGACGGCTGCTGGTCCAGGGGCAGCGACGAAATGGCGTGGCGAACTTCCTGCCGAAGCGTGGTCCGGCCCGTCAGATCGATTAACTCCAGCAACGCAGGCTGGGCAGGAGATATCCCCGTAATGTGTACCGTTAAGGTGGCTGTGGCCGGTATGGGATAAACACTTACCGCATCGGCCAGCCACCCATCATCCAGGCCCAGCAACGGAGCTACCGTCACGATAGCGGGGCTGCCGGTTCTGGTGCCGATGCCACAACCGTTGCTTACTGCCGTCAGCAGGTAGGCAGTGGTTTTGGTGGGTCGCACCTCAACCACCTGCGGATTGGTTGTGGCGGTGGCTGTCAGGCTGGCTCCCAGACCGGTGGCGGTGCTATCGCGGTAGGCGAAGGTCCAGGGGCCATCGCCGGTAAAAGCGACGGTCAAACTCGCGGGTTGCCCTTCATAAATGGTCTGATTGCCCCTTAGAGCCGCCGTTGCCAGTGCCCGAACGGTTAGCCGGGTTGGGCTGTTGGTCCCATTGATGGGAATTTTTGGATTGGTGGCCATCACCCGCACCCAATACACACCGGCAGGCGTATTGGCCGGAATCGTGCCGGTCATCTGGCCATTGCTGGTCTGGCTGTTTGCGGCATCCACGAAGTTAATTTTGGTCGTATCCGTCTCAACTTTAGCCAATTGAAGTTTAAAAACACTACCCGGATTGAAGGCGCCGGTCGTTCTGAAGTTCGTGCTTAGGCTGGCCCCGGCGCAGACCGTTGTGGTTGTAAAACTCAGTGTTTCTATGGTCGGAATTAGAACCGTAATCGTAGCGGTAGCCCCATTTCCGGGCAATCCGGTTCCACATTTATTGCTCACTTCGGCCACCTGATAAATGGTGGTGCGGTCGGGCAGCACCAGAATCGTCGTGTCTTTAATGGCCGTCCCACTCAACCCATTTGCGAGTTTATACTGATACGGCCCCACACCGGTAAACATCAGTTTCAGCGGCACTTCCAGTCCCAGATTAGTCGTCGTTGTGCCCGTAATAGCTAACGTTGGTGGCGTCTGGACGAATACCCGGATGGCGGCTTTCGGGCTTTCGCAGCCGTTGGCTCCTGTCTGGGTAACGTAGTACACATCGCCCTCGGGCTTAATGGTGGCATTTATCGTCGGGGGCGTCGGTGTGCTTGTGCTTACGGTACCATTGGGGTCGGTCCATTTTAAATTGGTGCCCGTGGCTTCCAGGGGTTGAGGAGTGGCTCCCCGGCAAATTTCAACGATGGGTTTACCAACAGTGGGCACCGGCGTGGTTAGTACATTAACCGTTAGGGTAGCCTTGGGGCCCTCGCAGTCGTTGACGGTTTGCGAGACAAGCAGGGAAAACGAGGCTCCTTTGTCGGTATTGATGATCGGCGCTGACCCAAACTTATTCCCGTCGGTGTTATACCACGTTAGCCGCTCGCCCAGGGCCGATACGGATTCGGGGGGTGCAAACTGGCAAATAGTCTTAGTGGTTACGACCGGAGCCGCTGGCAACGACCGGATGGTTACGGTCAGCGTGGTACGGGCACTTTCGCAACCGTCCTGACTCTGGCTGACGTAGTAGTTGATCTGACCTACCTGGCTGGTAGTGAGTGCTGGGCTGGTGGCCGACCCCGTGCCACCCGATTCGGTGCTATACCACAACAGATTCTGCCCATTGGCCGACAACGCCCGCGTCGATTCGTTCTGACAAACCGAAATGGCCGAGGTACCGGGGGCGCCGGGGGTGGGCTTTACGGTCACTTTAATTTCGGAGCGGGGGCTTTCGCAGTTGTCCGTCGATTGTGTCACGAAATAACTCATCATGCCGGGGTTGTCGGTCGAGGGCGTGGGAGCGGTGGTGGTGGTATTTCCCGACGGTTCGAACCATTTCAAGCCCGTTCCGGTAGCCATCAACGCTGAGGCTGGGGCTTTCTGACAGTAGCTGTAGGCATTGGTGACGGAGGGGGCCGCCGGCAGGGCCGTTACCTTCACCGTGAGGCTACTCCGCGACCCCTCGCAGCCGTCAACTGTCTGACTAACGTAGTACGTAAAGCTGCCGCCAACTTTGGTGTCGGGCGTTACGCTGCTACCTAATGAGGTTCCTCCCGACGATTCACGATACCAGTTCAGGTTTTGCCCATTGGCCTGTAAGGCAGTGGCCTGGGCGTTCTGACAGTAGGTGGGGCCGGTGTTGGCTACGGCTGGAACGCTGGGCAGCCCCTTAACCGTCACCGACAGGGCCGAACGCGAACTTTCGCAGCCATTGACCGATTGACTGACATAATAGGTTGTCTGACCTGTCTGCGAGGTGCTAACGACCGGTGCCGTCGCTGAGCCGCTGCCGCCATTTTGGGTTGTGTACCATACCAGATTTTGCCCGGTTGCTGTCAGGGATTGGGGGGGCGCGTTTTGGCAGAGTGATACGTTGTTGTTGGCAAGGCCTGGTGCTGCCGGATTACTCTTGACTGTGACTGGCAGTGGTATTCGCTGGCTCTCGCAACTACCGCTGACGGTCTGAGTGACGTAATAATTAATCGTTCCAACCGTAGTCGTAGCAGGAATTGGACCGACAGACAAAGCTCCTCCGCCTGATGCCGATGTATACCAGCTAAGAACCCCGCCATTGCTGGTAACAGCCGACAATTGGCTTGCCTGTGTACCCTGGCAATAACTCATCGCCGAAATGGTGGGGTCAGGAGACACCGTCTTTATGGTCAGAATGGTGGGGCTGGGTGTACCGGCTACGGTTGGATTTTTGGCAACTAACCGCACCCGATAGTTGGTGCCTGCCACTGTATTTGCCGGGATAGTCGCCTGGTAAGTAATCTCAAATCGCCCCGATGCCGTTAGAAACGACGACGGAATTTCGTAATACGCCCCGCCGTTATTCGACAACTCTACCGTGAAATCGCTACTGCCAAACGTTCGGATGCCGGGCACGTCAAGTTGCGAACCGGGGCAAACAGATGTAACGGATAAAGCCTGTGTATCAAGCGTTTGCTGGGAAAATACCTGGCCGCATCCGAGTAGGCCAATGCCAACGAACAGGCCCAGACGGAAACGTCGTAGCGGGAATGTAAGTAAAAACAATTTACATAAACGATGAGTCATACTGCCAGGAAAGTAAGGGTTAGTTGTTGATCTGCGAACAGGTAAAGCAAATATAGGATTTTGCGGATAGAAGAGGTAACAAAATCATACGCTGCCAGTTGAGGGAACGGCCTGTTTTACCTACTGACTGCGTCTTTATGAATAAAAAAGCAGCACGAATCAGGCTCGCCGTAAACCAAATAATTCATTGCATGGTTTTATTTTTACCGGTCCAACGCGCTATCTTTATGAAAATACATCGACTTTATTTTGTCCTGTTTGTACTTCACGGCGCCTTGAGCGTTGCTCAGCCGGTGAAAAACCCCAATCCGCCTGCACCGGGTTTCGATGCGGTTGGTTCAGATGCCCGTGCGGTGCAGGTTGCCGACGCGGTTATGGCAGCCATGGGCGGCCGGGCGGCCTGGGACGAGACGCAATTGATTGCCTGGACGTTTGACGGACTGCGAAAGTTCGTCTGGGATAAATGGTCGGGCGATGTGCGTATCGACAACCTGCTCGACGACCAAACCATACTGTTCAACAGCACCAACGACATGGGACGCGTTTACCGGGATGGCGAGGAACTGACCCAACCCGATTCAGTGGCTAAGTACGTCAGGCTGGGTAAGCGCGACTGGCTCAATGACGCCTACTGGCTGCTGATGCCTTTCAAACTCAAGGAGTCGGGCGTGACGCTCAGGTACCTCGGGTATGACCTCACCCAGGAACGAAAACCTGCCGATGCCCTTCAGGTGACGTTTAAACCCGGCACGGCGATGGCCGGTGGTAAGTACAAACTATGGGTCGATAAAAAGTCGCACTTAGTAACGCAGTGGGCCTACTACCCGAAGCTCACTGACACGCAACCGGTTTTTACCCTTCCCTGGGAGGATTATGAGCAACATGGTAACATCTTGCTGTCCAGCGACCGGGGTGAGCAGAAAATCAGCGATATTATGATTTTTACAGGACTACCGGGCGAAGTCTTCAGTGATTTCACGCGCACCGATTTAAGCCGCTATATTCAGGCAAAATAAGTATCAACTTAGTCAACCCACCGTTATTTTCAGTATGGAAGCACCTGTTTTACAAGCACCCGTCGCGGCCGCAAAAGCCGTTGGCAAAACGGGTGTTCTGCTGGTTAATCTGGGCACGCCCGACAGCCCTTCGGTGCCGGATGTACGCAAATACCTGCGCGAGTTTTTGATGGATGGCCGGGTCATCGACATTCCGCTTGTGCCGCGTTCGTTGCTGGTGAATGGCCTTATTGCGCCCTTTCGGGCACCTAAATCCGCTAAAATTTACAAGCAGCTCTGGACCGAAACGGGCTCACCCCTGAAGCATTACGGGCACGTTGTTGAGCAGAAACTGCAAAACGAGCTGGGCGATGCATACGTCGTCAAGTTGGCCATGCGCTACCAGAGTCCGGCCATCGAAACGGGCTTGCTTGCCTTTCAGCAAGTAGGACTGACCGAGATTGTGGTGGTTCCCTTTTTTCCGCAGTATGCGTCGGCTTCAACCGGTTCGGTTTATGAGAAAGTGATGGAGATCGTCAAAAGCTGGCAGGTGATTCCTTCGATTCGCTTCGTCAATCGGTTTCTGGAGCATCCTAAATTCATTGAAGGATTCGCGCAAACGGGCCGCAAATACATGGCGACTTACGACTACGACCATTTCGTATTCAGCTATCACGGCCTGCCCGAAAGCCAGATTAGGAAGGGCGACGTTACGAAGTCCGTATGCCGGTTTGGCGATTGCTGTGGAACCTTTCAGGCCATGAACCAGCATTGCTACCGGGCGCAGTGTTTTGAAACAACACGCCTGCTGGTTCGGGCAATGGGCATTCCCGAAGGAAAATACACGACCTGTTTCCAGTCGCGGTTAGGCAGCGACCCCTGGATTAAGCCCTATACCGACGACATTATCAGGGAGTTACCCGGCAAAGGCATTAAAAGCGTACTGGCGTTCTCGCCCGCCTTTGTCGCCGACTGTCTGGAAACGACGATTGAAGTAGGCGTTGAGTACAAGGAGCTTTTCGAGCAGGCCGGCGGAGAGCACTGGCAATTGGTCGAAAGCCTGAACGACAGCCCAATTTGGATCGAAACGCTGGTTGATTTGGTGACGGGTTAGGGTTTTTAGGTTAGCTGGCACATAATTGTCCTCATTCTCCATTGCTGTGCTGTGGGGACACAGCAACGGGGAACAACCCTTTACTTGTAGAATTTTAAACAGGTTGCTAACCAATCAGATGAATACAAAAAGCCCGGCCAGCGAGTTGCTGACCGGGCTTTTTGTATTCATCTATAGGCCCAATTAAGCCGCCATTCGGAGTGGCTGTGGCATGTGTTGCTCCGGCTCCTTCAGCATGGGTGCAATGATCGTGTTCATCCGCTCACGCACGAAACTTTCCTGAAGATAAGACGGCAGCTTAGCCACTAACTGGCGATACGCCTGAATGCCCAACGCTTTGGCAATATAAGCTTCATGCACCGCATTAACGTGGGCCACTACATTGACCAAACTCTGGTGAAAAAGCTTGACATCAATCTCTGAATCGACAAAACGCTCAATTTCACGGTTTGTAGATGAAATACGGAGTCGGCTCAGCATATCGAAATACGTCGTGTAGCCAATTTGTTTGGCCAACTGTTTGTACTGCTCAATGCTGAATTTTTGCAGAATCTCCCCTGTTTTGGGGCTACGCAGGGCTGTTTTCGGGTTATTCTGAATGGCATTCCGCAACGACCTGACGCGCTGATCGCGGGTGGTTTTCAGGAACTGCGCCAGTTCGGCCTGAACCGAACCCTCACGCGAGGGTAACAGCAAATCGGCTTTGGCCGCTACGCTAAACCGCTTCGCCATCGGCAACCGCTGAATGCGGTAACTGTTGATGGGTCCAAGCGCATAATAGCCAATGGAAGCCGGGTAATAGCCCCGAACGACCATATTCCCAATCCGTTTGCGAATCAGTTCTTCATTGCTGACGTTGACGCCCTGCACGGCCAAAAACGCACGGGCACTAAACAACGCGCTGTAGTAAGCCTGTGGAAACGTCCAGTGCAGCGAACTTTGGAGGTATTGCTCGTCGTTGACAACCGGCGTAATCCGCAGCGCATATTCAGCGCTCCAGCTATTCAGCAAAAGCTTTTCCAGCGCTTTCCGATTTTCGTCGGTAGCACGGCCATAAAACTGCTGAAAGATGGGGAATTTCGGCAAATCAAAAAGGTCATTCTGATGCTGGATGTGGTAATCCATGGCAAAGAAATGGTTCAGAAACACCTGCGCCGGAATCGATTTCCGCCAAGTATCATCGAGTGGCAGGTTGCCCGTCGAAGCCGGGACAACAGGAACCTGATTGTCCGGGGAATGCATCGTCACGTTGGTTATCTGTGTCATATTTTATTAACGAAAAAAGGGGGGTTGGCGTTCCTTTGCCTGTAATTATTTTCATTACGTAAGTATACTGTTAGTCAGGCAGTTAATTCATGTTTTTTACTCTGCAAAAGAAGCCTGAAATCAAGCCCTGCGAAACACCTGCAGGGGCTTAACTTTTGCGATTTTCGACGTACTTTTGGCCAACTTTTCAACGTTGTCCGTACAGCATGAGGTGGATAAATTTTGTAGTACTTGCCGGTAGCCTTTGGTTGCCGAACAGCTTACCGGCAATTGGGCAGGTGCAGCCTACTCACCAGGTCGTTCCAACCGAAGGAACGGCAACAGTGGAGGGCAAGGTGCAGGACGCCCGGACCAAAAAACCAATTGTGGGCGCAGTGGTAATGGCTAAAAATGAGGACGGCGTTGTACGCTCGAAACATACCACCAGCGCCGATGGAGCCTATCAACTTACCCTTGATCCGAGACAATCGTATATTTTCACGTTTGAAGCAGTAGGGTACATTACCCTTGATGAGCAATTCGCCTTCTCCTCCTCGACGGCCTATTTGGCCAAACGTCTGCCTACCCTTCTGCATCTTATCGGTACCAGTCCACCCCCGGCCAGTAAATCAACAACCGTTGCCGTAGCATCCTCTACAACCCGCCCCCCGGCAACGACATCCGTAGTGGAGCAGCCAGTCGTTACCCCGCCTACCGTCGCTTCGCAGGCAGCCGGGCAATCGACAGCCGCCAGCACCACAGTGGTTCATACATCGCGCGTAACGCCCCCCAAAACCCTCGACGCAAAGGTTATCTATAGCCCCCCGCTCATTGTGGCGGCTCCGGGCAAAACAACGCAGCTACGGGCCATTCAGTTTGTGCAGAGCAAAGCCGAACTCCTGCCCGATGCTCAACCTGCTCTGGAGCAGTTAGTCGCTTTCATGCGCGACAAACCCACCGTCGAAATCGAACTGGCGGGCCACACGGATAATCAGGGCGATTTTGATCAGAACGTATTGCTCTCCAAACAGCGGGTCGATGTTGTGAAGGAGTATTTAGTAAAAAATGGCATTGCGGCCAGCCGCATCAGCACGCGCGGCTATGGCCCTACGCGCCCCATTGGCAGCAACAACAAAGAAGCTACCCGCCAGCTCAACCGGCGTGTCGAGCTGATTGTGGTGAAGGAGTAGAGACGCAATACCTTGCGTCTCCTGTGCGCCAGCAATACCATCCGGTCAGGAGACGCAATACCTTGCGTCTCTACGTTTTCCGCCCCAGCCACAGGCCGCCAATCACCAGCCCGGTCCCGATGCCGGTATAAACGGTGATGGGTTCGTTCAGGAGCAGATACGAGTACGCAAAGCCGAAAATAGGGCACAGGAACAGCCACAGCGACGCCCGGATGGGGTCTTGCCGGACCAGAAAGAACCACAACTGCAAAGCCGCCACCGACACGGGTAGAATGAGCCAGAACACCGACGCCCAGAACCGACCGTCGTAGTGCGACGCCCCAAAGTCCGCCGTTAGCAGTGTGAATGGCAGAAGAAGTAATCCACCCAGCATCACCTGCCAGCCATTGATGACCAGATCGGGCAGCCGCCACTCGATGCGGGCATAATAAACCGTTGCCGCCGACACCGAAATCATACCCACCAGCAAAATCAGCAGCCCTTCGAGGGTAGCAAAGCTGTTTTTCAGGAGTGGATACGTTGCGATGCCGACACCCGTCAAGCCAAGCAGCAAGCCACCAAGTTCAGTCCAGCGCGGCATCCGGCGCAGCCACAACGCCGATAACAGTGCGATAAATAGTGGATTGGTGGCCGTCGACAAACTACCGATTCCTGCTGATACCTGCTTGAGGGCCAGCACAAAGGCACCGAGATAGATGGTGGTGTTTAGCAGCGCGAAAATGGTGAGTTGGCGCCACTCGATGCCCGTCGGCCAGGTGTTTCTGGGACTACGCGCCCCGGTACGCTGAATGCCATATGCAAACAGCAGCATTCCACCCCCGGCTATGAAAAACCGGACGTTGGCCAGAATAAGCGGATGTACCGACTGAACCCCGAATTTAGTAGCAACAGAAGCCGATGCCCACAGGGCTGCAAAGAGGAGACCAGGGAGGAGGTGTTTCATCAGGCCCCCTTTTCGCTTATCTGCCCAGCTACAAAGTCGTTAAAAAGTTGGATTTGCGTGTATCCTTTATGTATTAATCCGTCATGAAGTAGCTTATCACGAGTCAGCAACGTAGCGTCCAGTTCAATACTTAATGCTACATAGGCTATGTCTTTCGGATCAATATCAGCCACTAATTTCTCTGCACGTTCATAAGATTCCAGCGTAATTATGTAGTCGGGCACAACAATTATTTTTGAGAACAGAAAGAGTGTAAATTCTTTTAGGTCGGTTCTTTTAATGGCTGACTTTTTCAGAAAAACGGTGCGGTACGTATTTAATTCAGCCAGTACAAAATCGGGTGTATAAAAGACATTCTTACCAAACATTGCCCGATAGATTGGCTTTTGACTAATTACTCCGCTGAATAAGACATTGGCATCCAGAACATATTGATTCATGGAGCCAATTTTCGTTTTCGCTGATATTCCTCATACGCCTGCTGCCGGGCATCTTCAAACTCCTGCGGCCAGTTCACATCAACGGCTTCGTGCATTGCTGTCTGAATGCTATTTTCGAGCAGTTTAAAGCGTTGATAGTTTAGTTCTTCTTCCAGCAATTGCTTAACTGCACCTATCCCAAGTTGCTGAATAAGATCGTCCTGAATTTGTAATTGAATCGTTGCCATGATACAGCCAATTTACATTAATTTTCATCAAAACCCAATCTTGCCTTTGCGGCCGTTGGGCTGCTGCTCGTTGGCCCAGTCGCGCATCTCGGCCAGTTCTTTCTCGAAGCCACCTGATAGAATCGGGAAGCGGCACCACGAACGGGGGTCGAGGTTATGGTCGTCTAAGTGAAAACTCGGTGCGTAGCGTTCGCGTTTCCACTGGTTGCGGCTCCAGAGTTTGAAAAACCGCTCCACCCAGAGCACCAGTTTCTCGCGGTTGTGGAAACCTGCATAACGCACCTCCACGAGTTTCAAGACCTCCACGGGTGGTTGTTTGTCGCGGATGGCGGCTTCTTCAATGGAGTTCAGCACGTCGTAGGGCATCAGGTCGTCTTCGTCGGTTTGCTTTTTAGCCAGCGGACGCAGCTCGGCGGTGGGTTGCAGCCCGTTGACGGCACTTAGCCCGGCTACTTTGATTAACTGGTCGGACGTTGTCGGGTCGGTAACGGAACCGGTCCGGTCGGCGGGCGTCCATTCGTTTTTCACGTTCAGGCCTACTGTTTGGAGCCACCGCAGCCAGCCCCGCAGAAAATGCTTGTCGATGCCTGTAATGGGCGAGATGCTGCCCGCTGTGTCGCCATCCATCGTGGCATAGCCAACGGCGGCTTCGGAGCGGTTGGACGTGCTGAGCAACAGGGCGTTGTTGATGTTCGCCAGCATCCAGATACCGGGCGCACGTACCCGCGCCTGAATATTTTGCAGAGCTACGTCGTCGGTATCCCAGGAGAGTTTCCGACCCAACTGCTCCTCAATCAGGCCACGATACGTTTCGACTAAGCCATTGATGTTGATGTTCAGAAAAGAGGCCCCGATGTCGTCGGCCAGCGTTTTGGCTGAGTTATACGTATCGTCCGACGAGTTTTCGGTGCCCTGATACATAACGGTCAGGAGTTTACTGACGATTTCTTCCGGCGTCTTGCATTCCTTCAGCGCTTTGATGTAGCCAAGTTTTTTCTTCACGCCCGCGATGCCAATGTTTTCAACGGCCATCCGAATCATCAGAAACACCAGGGCCGCAATAGCCGACGAATCGGCGCCCCCACTGAGCGACAGGACATACCCCTGCGAACGGCTTTTCCGCAGGTAATCGAACAGACCCAGGGCCACCGCCCGCGCAAATTCTTCTTCTTTCAAATAGCCGCCCCGCTCCCACGCTTCGAGTTCGGCTTTTTGAATAACGGGCGCAATATCAGGCCAGTCGAACCGGTCCGACACGCGCAGATTCGGGTAGGCCAGAGCGAGATTAGCGCGGTTCTGGGTCTGATTCAGCCGGGTCGCTTCCACATCGATCACCGCCGGAACGATCAGAAAATCTTCGTAGCTCAGCCGCGCTCCCGACACGAGCAGTTCGCCGTTGGAGGCCACCATGGCGTCGCCGTCGAAGATAATCCGTCCCGATTCATTCCCCAGCAGATTGGCGTAGACATAACTAACACCGAACGAGCGCGACGCATCGACCACAAATCGTTCGCGCACCTGCGATTTCAGAAACGCAAAATGGCTGGCTGTCGGATTCAGAATAATGTCGATGCCCCGTTCGTAGAGAATACGACCCGGCCGGTTCGCTACCCAGGCATCCTCGCAGATCTCGAACCCAACCCGAACCGCACTGGCGGGGGTGCGGCCTTCCGACCGCCCCGACAAATCGAACACAACATCGCCAAACGGGTAGGAGAATTCGCCAATTTTAATCTCGTCGCGAACGAAGGGTAGCCAATGCTGGAACCAGCGCGTTTCGTAGTGTACGCCGTTGTTGGCGAGGTATTGCTTCGCCACGAAGCCCAGAATCCGCTTGTTAGCGATCAGGCAGGCTACATCGAAGGTGCGGTTGTTGTGGCGCAGGGGCAGCCCTACGGCCACCGCGATGTCATTCGTGTGCTGCACAATCTCCAGCAGCGACGCAATGGATTGGTCGATGGTATTCTGGGCAAAAAACGCATCTTCGCAGCCGTATCCCGAAATGCAGAGTTCGGGCAAACACAGCAAGCTCACGCCCTGTCGTTGGGCTTCTTCAATGGCGTTGATGATGTTTTGTTTGTTGTGATCCCACGCAAGCGGGGTTTGATTGAGCACACCGGCGGCTACTTTCAGGAGTTTCATTTCTACTGGTGAATGAGTGAATGAGCGAACGAGCGATGGGTCAGCATTCCGGGCCGTCGTCAGGGCGAATGGCAGCTACGACGAACCATCGTTCAATTCTCAACGCTACATTAATTCATAATTTTTAAGGATAACAAAGATGGAGCGAAAATAGGTTGTGCGAACAGAATTTAGGTTAAATTACAGTCGGGTAGCAACTACCTGTGGATGCGCTTTTCACGGTAAACCCCTCCTCATCATGCTTCAGGAACTTCATGATTCGCTTCGACAAGAACTGTTGTCTATTGATGGAATGGCCAGTCAGCCGTATGTTCCGTTCACGGGGAATGGCCCCAAAGGCGGCATAGAAGAATTCAACTTAGATGGCCGTTATTTTGCCGGTTTGCGCCTGACCGACAAGTACCTGATGCTCTATCTGACTCCGCTGTATACCTTTCCTGACCTCGACGCTGCGTATGGCGAACGCCTTAAGCCCGTTCGGAGTGGCAAGAGTTGCCTGAAGATTACAAAACCGGAGAAAGTAGACCGCGCTGCCGTAGCGGCTATTCTGGAACAGGGCGCAGCGAAGTGGTAATGGCCGTCCTGTACGGTTCGACCATCCCCATTTTATGCCCATCTACGAGTCATTTAGGCAAACCGTGCGGGGCGAAAAATAATAGCCCCTTTGACCCTCCCGCTTTTTTTCTAACTTTCCGGTCTTGATCACGTTCCCTAACGTAGTTGAACCCGTTCGAACCTATGGCAAAACGCAAAACCACAACGTCTCCCGACCCGTCCGCTGAAACCGGCCAGTCGGTGCAACCCACTTCACCAAAAAAGACCAAAAAAGAACCGGAACCCTCAGTACTGCCTGTATCTCCCGATAACCAGGCACAGGCCGGAGATGGTCATTATTCCCGTTTCACGGACTTCGACATTCATCTGTTTCGGGGCGGGAAGCACCACCGGCTCTACGAAAAATTTGGCTCACACGTCGTTGAACACAACGGTGTTACGGGTACCTATTTCGCCGTGTGGGCACCCTCGGCCCGGTATGTAGCCGTGATTGGCAACTTCAACGGCTGGAACAAGGGCAGCAACCCCATGAATGTTCGCTGGGATTCGTCGGGCATCTGGGAGCTTTTTATCCCCCATATTGGCCGGGGCGAGTCGTACAAGTATTTCATCGTGCATGAAGGCGGGCGTGAAGTCGAAAAAGGCGACCCCTACGCACACTGGTGGGAAGTACCGCCCAAAACGGCGTCGCACGTGTGGGACACCTATTACGAGTGGAACGACCAGGACTGGATGGCCAATCGCAAGGCAAAAAATGCCCTCAATGCGCCGGTTTCGGTCTATGAAGTGCATCTATCGTCTTGGCGACGCGACCCCGGCAATCCGGAGCGCGAGTTAAGTTACGGCGAAATTGCCGACGCGCTGGTGCCTTATGTGCAGGACATGGGCTTCACGCACGTTGAGTTTATGCCCGTTATGCAGTACCCCTACGCGCCATCGTGGGGCTACCAGATCACGGGCTACTATGCCCCCAGCAGCCGCTTTGGCACCCCGCAGGAGTTCATGAAACTCGTTGAACGGCTCCACCAGGCTGGCATTGGCGTACTGCTCGACTGGGTTCCCTCCCACTTCCCCGGCGATGCCCACGGGTTGTATGAGTTCGATGGGTCGCATCTGTACGAGCACCCGGACAGGCGGAAAGGCTACCACCCCGATTGGAAAAGCTATGTGTTCAACTACGGCCGGCCTGAAGTCCGTTCGTTTTTATTGAGTAACGCCCTGTTCTGGCTCGACCGCTGCCATGCCGACGGGCTGCGTGTGGATGCCGTGGCGTCGATGCTCTACCTGGATTACTCCCGAAATGCTGGCGAGTGGGAACCCAATATGTTTGGTGGGCGCGAGAATCTGGATGCCATTTCGCTATTCAAAGAGTTAAACGAAGCCATTTATCAGGAGTTTCCGGATACGCAAACCATTGCCGAAGAATCAACCGCTTTTCCGGGCGTGTCGCGCCCGGTGTTCACGGGTGGGCTGGGCTTTGGCATGAAGTGGATGATGGGCTGGATGAACGACACGCTGCGGTATTTCGAGCGCGACCCGGCGTTCCGCAAATTCCACCAGGACGAGCTGACGTTCAGCACGATATACGCGTTCACCGAAAACTTCATGCTGCCCCTTTCGCACGATGAAGTGGTGTATGGCAAGCAGTCGTTAGTCGGTAAAATGCCGGGCGATGAGTGGCAGCGATTCGCCAATCTGCGGCTACTCTTTTCCTACATGTTTACCCACTCGGGCACCAAACTGCTATTTATGGGTGGGGAGTTCGGGCAAACATCGGAGTGGAAATTTGACGCCAGCCTCGACTGGCACCTGCTCGACTTTGCCCCGCACAAGGGCATGGCAGCCTGTGTGAAAGCGTTGAACACGCTCTATAAAACAGAACCGGGTCTCTATGAGCGCAATTTCACGGCCAACGGCTTCGAATGGATCGACACCTCCGACCGGGAAAATAGCATTGTCACGTACATCCGAAACGGGGAGCAGCCCACCGATACGCTCCTCATTGTGCTGAACATGACCCCCGTACCCCGCTCCGGCTACCGCATTGGCGTACCGTCGGCAGGGTCGTATCAGGAAGTGTTTAACAGCGACGCAACGGAGTTTTATGGCAGTGGTGTGGTCAACGCCAATCTTATAGCCAGCGAAGCCGAAGCCTGGCACGGACGGTTACAGTCGATTCAACTGAATGTGCCGCCGTTGGGAGCGGTTGTGTTGAAGGTTAAGGAATAAAGGAGAAGAGAGGGGAAAGAGGACGAACGGGAGGAGGGGCCTATCAGGTAATTCCCTCCTCCTGTTCGTCCTCTTCCTGCTTTTCATCCCTTTGTCTTATCTTTGCCCGCTCGAACAGCCTCATTCGTTTGCATGAAGAAAATACTCGTTGCCTTTTTCCTCGTAAGTTCTCTCCAAAGTTTCGCTCAATCGCCGGTTGCGGCTCGCCTTCGCAGTGGTTTTGACCTGGGAATGGCTTATTCTACAGACAATTACAATCCCTCATTAGCTTATTTCCAGCTCATCAATATTGGCGAACGCAAATTGGTTTCGCTCGGCTGGACGGCCCGGCTGGGGGCTTTTTACGCCGATAACGTAAATTATTATACAGCTCCTGCCCGCCTGACCCGCGGAAAAACGGGTTTCAGTGCCCTGGGCGCTCCACTTATTGTCAACAATATTGACACCATCCGCTACGATTATTCAAGCATGACCTCGTTTAATTTTGGGGTTCGGGCGCAGCTAAATTTAGGCATCATCGACCTCGGCGCCAGTGCTGATATACTGGGATTAACCATCGGCAAATCGCGCATTGGCCGCTACAAGTCGTCGAATGGTCAGTTTATTATTACCTCCTCAACGGGGGCCGATTCGGCCAGGGTGTACTTCCAGGGGAGCAACACGTTCCAGCGGTCACGTCCCGCCAACGTGAATCTGCGCCTGCTGGGCGATAATGATATTGGCACCCTGTCGACCGAAGTGTATGCACGCCTGCACGTCAGTCAGCGCATAGGCATTAAGTTTGGCTATCAGTGGCTTACCACCGAAACTACCGTTAGTAAACGCGATGTTATTGCCGACAACAATCGCTTTCGGAACCGCGCTGGCATGGGGTATCTGGCCCTGACGTTTCCCATCTTTTATTAATGTTGAATGATTGAATAGCTGGCGCATACACCTATTCAATCATTCAATCAATCTATCATTCAACATTATACCTCCACCGGTTTCAGGTCAAAATAGGTCTTAAAGATGGTTTCGCCGACAGCGTTGTTGCGGGTCTGAAAATTATCGAGATACTGGTGCAGGCCCGTTTTAAATATATCGGATGTTTCCGTGAATTCGATCTCGGTGCGAAGTTTGGAGAGTGTCCGCTCGGCCATGTTTCCGAAGCCCTGGGTGATGTTATTGCCCGAAATCTCATACAACGACAACTCAGCCTGCCGAATGCAATGAGAAACCGCCCGCGGAAACATTTTATCCAAGATCAAAAACTCAACGATACTCGTCGGTGTGAGCGAACGAAACTGCTGGCGGTGCATATTATAGGCGCTGACCGACTTGAGCACCGCCGACCAGATCATCAGGTCGAGCGTGGAGCCAACGGCATTTATTTCGGGCAGGAGCGTAAAGTATTTCACATCCAGAAAGCGCGAGGTTTTGTCGGCCCGTTCCAGAAACCGGCCCAGCCGCCCAAAATGCCAGGCTTCGTTGCGCGTGATGGTTGCGTCGATGATGCCGTAGAAAAGCTGCGTACTATTCTGAATTTCCGTAAAAAAAAGCTGCGTCTGATGCTGCCCCCATTCCTGCTTGGGCGACGTATCGCGCACCATCAGGTAGAACTGATTCAGGTGTTCCCACATCTCTTTTGAGATTACCTCCCGAATGGTACGGGCATTTTCGCGGGCATCACTCAAACACGATACAATGGAGTTTGGATTCCGCTTGTCGAAGGTCATAAACTGAATGACATTCTCGCGCGTTGGGTGCTTAAAATAGTTGCTGAACAGGTCATTATCAGCCGTTGCAATGAGCAGAGGCTCCCATTGTTCATCAACGTTGGGCGGCAAATCGAGGGCCAGGTTGAAGTTAACACTCATAAACCGGGCGTAGTTTTCGGCCCGTTCAATGTAGCGGTGCATCCAGTAAACAGAGTTGGCAACGCGGCTTAGCATAATCTATAAAATTGGGATAAAACGGTGGGTTACGGACAAAAATAGGGCTTTGCAGCTATTTTACAAGAAAATAAACTTACAAATGAGTGGTACACAAAACAATCAATTATACACCCAAACCTGCGGTATTCGGTAGGTCGATGAGGTAAAGGGTTAGAAAAACAGACCCAGCTACTTATAGCTCATAGAAACGCTCTACTTTTTCGTTCGCACAATACTATGAGTTACAAACTGTATTTACTACTCGCCTGCGGGCTATTGGTTAGCACGACCCTTTTTGCAACGGTCAATCCGCGTAAACCAGCCGCACCGGCGAACCGGCCAAACGAATCCACACGGGGTGAATCCGTGCCGGGTTCCAAACTGTATGAAGTCCGTATTTATCATCCAACGCCGGGCAAATACGCCGAAATCGTGGACCGCTTTCGGCAATACACGACCAAACTTTTTGAGAAGCACGGCATGGAAAATATCGGCTACTGGACGCCCACAGATACGGCCCGCAAAGAGTTGATTTACATTCTGGCTTACCCAAACCGCGAAGCCCGCGATGCGTCCTGGAAAGCCTTTGGCAGCGACCCGGACTGGAAAGCAGTCGTTGCCAAAACCGAAGCCAACGGCAAATTGGTCGACCATGTCGACCAGATTTTCATGACCGAGGCTGATATATCTCCCAAAATCAGCGTAGGCCAAAAGTCCCCCGCCCGAACCTTCGAGTTGCGTACCTATACGACCACACCGGGCAATTTACCCAATCTGCTCGCGCGCTTCCGCGACCATACGATTAAGCTATTCAGCAACCATGGCATGACACACATTGGCTACTGGACAACAGAGGAAAAAGACCCTGCTGTACAGCCAAAATTAGTGTATATCCTGGCTCATCCCAGCGAGGCCGAAGGCAAGCAGCACTTCGAGGAATTCCGTAAAGACCCGAAATGGATAACTGCCAAAGCCGAATCTGAGAAGAACGGACCACTGACCACCAAAGTCGAATCAGTCTACATGAAGCCAACCGATTATTCGCCGATGAAGTAAGTGGTCAAAAAGGTAAACTTTGACAAAGCTGATAGCTCCGTTAAGCAACGAAATAGAGTATCAGCTTTGTCAAAGTTTACCTTTTTTGTGCCTGATTACTTAGACTTCCACAAAGAAATAGGACCGCCGTTCGCCTTCCATGTCGTCGTAGGTGTAAATGGTGCGGTGGCGATTTTTGTAATAGTACCTGATTAACACGAAATCACCAATACAGCCAAACGTATGGGTTAGCAGCAGAATTACCCAGAAAAGGGTGTAGGCTGGCCAAACCAGCAGGCCAATGAGCAGCCCGGTCGTGATGACAAGGAACGGCATGGCTGCCACAAAAGCGACTTCGCGCATGGTGGCCGGAAAAAGCTGACTGTAGGCATAAATCATCATGCTTTTTAGCGACCAGCCGTAGCCAATCTTGGTGGCGCCAAGCCGTTTGAACCCCAACCCATGAATGAATTCGTGAATGGGCAGCAGCAGAACGAAGGTGACTATAGCCCCCACAGCCTGCCACAACTGCGTTGCCCCTCTGCCTTTCATCGCACCCGCGACCGACCCGCCAACGACATAACCGAACCCCGCCCCGGCCAGCCCCATACCTATCAGGACAAGCCAGGTTTTCCAGCTTCGTTTGCGAACTCTCTGCTCTGGCTGCGGAGCCATACCCAACTCACGCCGGAGAAACTGATTCATGTCGTCAATGGCAAATGACTCAAGCAGCACGTAGCGGCCGGAGTGATGCAGTTGCTCAATAGTAGGGCGCATAGAAACACAGTCTATTGGTTTTCGTAACAATGTGTTTACTCACGGAGTTCTTCGCAAAACTCCTGCGTTATGAAACCAACCGAGAACTTAGTTAGTGCATTACTAAACCAGCCGCTTGCCTCCTCTGTGTCGCGGCAGCAGTTTCTTCAACTAACCGGGCGTGGCCTGGCCATAGGCGCGTTAGGCGGCACGATTGTCTCCTGTGAAAAAAAACCGGAAGCCAGTTCATCGACGGCATCAGCCGGTAGCACACCCAGCGGCCCCGTACCGAAACTACCTGCCACATCGCCCCCCGCCGAAGTACCCGCCGACTCCACCAAACCCATTGAGCTGGAGCAAATCAAAGCTAAAACCGAGCAGCAGGAAGGCCCCACACCCACACCGCTGCCCGAAGACCAGCGGGTTGGCTACGCCTTAGTTGGACTTGGCCACCTGACGCTCAACCAGATTTTACCCGCCTTTGGCGCGAGTACAAAGTCGAAAGTGGTGGCGCTGGTGAGCGGCAGCCCCGAAAAAATGCAGAAAGTGGCGGCTCAGTATGGCATAAAAAAAGAAAGCTGCTACAGCTATGCCGACTACGACAAACTGGCCGATAACAAAGAGGTACAGGCTATTTTCATTGTGTTGCCCAATGGGATGCACGCCGAATACACGATTCGGGGAGCGCAGGCGGGTAAACATATTCTGTGCGAAAAACCAATGGCGAACTCAGCCGCCGAGTGCGAGGCCATGATTGAGGCCTGCAAAAAAGCCGACCGTAAACTCATGATTGCCTACCGGATTCAGTACGAACCCCACCACCGGATGGTGCGCGAGATGGTGCAGAAAGAGCAGTTCGGGAAAGTGAAAAACATTATGGCCAACAACGGACAAAATTCAGACAACCCCGCTCACTGGCGGTTTAAGAAATCGTTAGCCGGGGGCGGCTCCCTGCCCGACGTGGGTCTCTACTGCCTGAACACAATTCGGTATCTGCTGGGCGAAGAACCCACCGAGGTGGTCGGCTACGTGCACAGCACGCCCAACGACCCGCGTTTTACCGAAGTGGAAGAGCAGGTGAACTGGCTGATGAAGTTTCCGAGTGGGGTGCAGGCCAGTTGCGCTACCAGCTACGGCCATCACGACGACAAAAACTATAAGGTCTTGGCCGACAGGGGCTGGATTAAAATGGACCCGGCCTTCCCGTACACGGGCCTGCAACTGGAAACGAGTCAGGCGCAGGGCGAGGAGAACCAGGTTATCCAGCACAAAATTGCCGACAAAGACCAGTTTGCCGCCGAACTTGACCATTTTTCGGCCTGCATTATGGAGAACAAAACGCCCTACACACCCGGCGAAGAAGGACTTCAGGACCAGAAAATTATGGAAGCAATTTACCAGTCGGCGCGGGAAGGAAAACCCGTGAAATTGGCGGCTGTCAGCAAAAAAGACGCCTTCCGGGGATCGGAGCCGAAGCAGGCGTAATTGAGGAAGAGCGTGTACTAAATACGACTACGCCGATTTGCCCAATGCCTTCCAAAAAAAGCGGTTGTCTAATCGCATCCTGGGGAAGGCATTGGGCAAATCGGTCATGGCAATGGGTAGATAGCCGTTTTTGGCATAGAACCGCTGGGCGGCTGCCAGAATATCGAGCGTGCCGAGGTAAAGTGTTTTCAGGTCAACTGCCGCTGCGTGGTCTTCAAGCGTTTGAAGCAACAACGTAGCCAGCGCCAACTCCCGGCCCCGGAAATCGGCGTGAACAAACATTTTACGGATCGTACCGAACTCTTCGCCCACATCAATCAACGAAATAGTGCCCACAACATGCCCGGTTTCGGTGAGAGCACACCAGAAACCACCCCGCTTCGACTGATAAAAGGTCTCGATAGTGAGCAGGTCGGGCTGGTCGGCAAGCGAGATCGGAATGCCGAACTCTGCCTGCTGGATACCCAGAACGAGGTCAATAACGCCTTGCTGGTGTTGAGCCGTGTAGGGCACAATCCGAATAGGGGTTGTCGGCATTTAGTCCCGCTTTGCTTTCTTTTCCCGCTTCTCTTCCTTTTTTTCTTTTGGCGTTTTCAGCGGCTCTTTCTTCGTACTTTTCTTTGCATCCTGACTCTTAGCCATAGTGGTTTTGTTTAGACGTGGTTCGTTAGGGTCAACTCAGGTAAATATAAATGATATTCCCGGAAATGATAAATTCGGGTATAGCAGCCGGTGGTGTTGATTGCAAAAGCAGTTTTTTTAGTTAGGACATAGCCTATACGTACTGTGCTTAGTAATGAAATCGGCACTGAACGATATGCAGCCGGTCGGCTTCCACGCGATAGACAAGCCGATGCTCATCCGTAATTCGGCGCGACCAGTACCCGCTTAAATTTTCTTTCAATGGCTCTGGCTTTCCTTTGCCCTCGAAGGGGGTCCGCAAACACTCCTTTATGAGTTCATTTATGCGCCGGAGAACATTCTTATCGGTCTGCTGCCAATAGATATAATCTTCCCAGGCATCTTTATCCCACGATAGATCCATTGTTAGTCCTCAATCAGGTCATGCGACTCAAATTGGCCCCGATTGGCTCGTTCCACCGCGCTCATCAGCCGGTTACGATTTTTTTCCGAACTCAGCAAATGAAGGGTTTCCTTAAGTGAGTTGTATTCCCGTAAGGAGATAAGGACGACATTTTTATTCTCGCTGCGGTTAATTATTACCGTATCGCCGTCATCGCTGACCTGATCTAATTTGGCTTTCATTGACCGCCGAAACTCAGTATAATTAACAACTTGCATAATAAATTACGTAAAAACGTACAAATTTATGTACTTAAATCGTATACTCTTCTGTAAAAGTATAATTTCTTTTACTTATATCCCCGCACCTGCAACCCAAATAACCCGGCATAGCGGCCATCTTTCTCCAGCAATTCATAATGACTGCCGATTTCGAGCAGCGTACCGTTTTCCAGCACCAGAATCCGGTCGCATAGCCGACTGGTGTTTGGCGAATCAATCATCAGAAATGCCGAAAACAGTGGTCTATTAGTAGGTTTTCCGTTTGATAAACCAATTTCGGTGAGCATTGCAGAAATGATGAACTTTACAGGGATCACCTCTTCTGAATTGAATCGTCATGAAACTATCGTTCACCCGTCATCGTCTTGTTTCGGCAACGGTATTGTGCGGGCTAAGTCTGCTGGTTATGGGTTGTCCGGGAAATAGCCCCAGCAATGAACCTGCCCCTGCGGGTAGTGCGATATGCAAAAAAATAGCGATCACCAAAACGGATAAATGGGGCACCGACGATGAAGGCGTGTATGAATTTGATGCCAGCGGTCGGGTTAGCAGGTTAGATGGCGTTGCCATTTACTATGACAGCAAGGGCTTTCCGCTCCCTAACGCCCTTTTCGACGTTTCGTATGATTCTCCCATACCAAACGGACCACGGGATCGCTTTAGGATTCAGTTAGCGGGTACGGGTTGCCGGGAGAACTATGAACTAAGTCTGACCGATAAACGGGTATTTTCATTTTTCGTCGGTGAGTTCTTCAATACAACAGGATACGACTGTTCGGAAAATATCGACTGGTTTGTTTATTTTGAGTTTGATGCCGCCCAAAATGTTATAAAGGCCGACGACTATTACGTAAGCGATCTGAATGATACACACACAACTATAACCTGCTCATATACGAACAAGGTTAGCCCGTTCGCCGGTAATTTGTTTCAGTTTTATATGTCGAACTGGGCGGGTAGGTATGGGTATAACAGCAAGTATTTAATAAAGCATGAAGAGGGTACGGTATTGGAACGTTCTAAATATAATCAGAGCGTTATCGACACCTACACCATCAGCACCGACTATACGTATACGTTCGACAATCAGGGACGTATCAGTACAGTGACTCTGGACCACACCTACCGGGGCGTTACCGACCCCAACGACCGGGTTATCTACCGATTCAGCTATGCCTGTTGATAAAATCTACTGATACCCCCGCGCCTGCAACCCGAACAACTCGGCATAACGACCATCTTTCTCCAGCAATTCATAATGACTGCCGATTTCGAGCAGCGTACCATTTTCCAGCACCAGAATCCGGTCGGCCATGCGAACGGTGCTGAACCTGTGCGAAATAATCACCGACGATTTGCCTTCGGTTAATTTGCCAAATCGCTGAAACACGTCATATTCGGCGCGGGCATCGAGGGCGGCAGTGGGTTCGTCGAGGATGATGAGTTGGGCATCGCGCATGTAGGCCCGGCCCAGTGCAACCTTCTGCCACTCGCCCCCCGACAGTTCAACGCCTTTGCCAAACGAACGGCCCAATTGCTGGTCATAGCCCCCGGCAAGTTTGGCAATCACCGTATCGGCCAGGCTTCGCTGCGCCGACGTTTCGATGCGTGCCTGGTTGGTTCGTTCGTCAATATCGCCAACGGCAATGTTCACCCCCGCCGACATTTTGAAACGGGTATAATCCTGAAAAATGACCCCGATGTTACGCCGGAGTTCCATGAGGTCATACTCGCGCAGGTCGAAGCCATCGAGCAGAATGCGGCCCTCAGCGGGGTCGTAGAGCCGGGCCAGGAGTTTAACGAGGGTAGTTTTCCCCGCGCCGTTCTCGCCAACGAGGGCCAGTTTTTCGCCCGCTTCGAGCGTGAACGAGAGATTTCGCAACGCCCAGCGTTCGGAATTTGTGTATTTGAATCCAACGTTCTCAAACCTAAAACCCTCGCGGATTGGCTTCGGAAACGGACGCACTGTTTTGGGCGAATGAATGAGGGGTTTGATGGCAAAATAATCGAACAAATCCTGCAAATAGATGGCCTCCTGTGTCAGACTACTGAACTGAAGCAAAATACCCTCCAGCGACCCGCGCACCTGCCGGAACGACCCCGCCAGAAACGTCAGGTCGCCGAGTGAGATTTGTCCGTTAACGGCCCGCATCACAATCCAGACGTAAGCACCGTAGTAGCCCGCCGTACCGAGGGCCGTCAGCACTATTCCCCAGCCCGCGCGGCTAATGGCCAACGCCCGGTTTTTCAGAAAATACTCCCACGATAAAGACCGAAACCGGTCAATCAAAAAGCCCGACAAGCCAAAAATTTTGACTTCTTTAGCCGTTTCGTCGCTGGCGCCAATGTAGCGCAGGTAGTCGAGTTCGCGCCGTTCGGGTGTCCAGGAGCGCGAGAGCGAATACGACCGCTGATTGAAGTAATTATCGCCAATGAACGAGGGCGTCACGGCCACCAGAATCAGCAGCAACAGCCAGGGGTTGTACACGGCCAGACCAGCCGCCAGAAACGCCACTGAAACCAACTCCTGCACCTGCCCAAACACGCCGGAAAGCAGCACTGTCCGGCCCGTAGTTTGACGGCGGGCGCGTTCGAGTTTGTCGTAGAATGTGGCGTCTTCAAACTGTTCCAGATCGAGCGTAGCCGCGTGTTCCATCAGCCGAATGGAGGTCTGATTGGCAAACAAATCGCCGAGCAAACTATCCATCAGCGAGACCGCCCGGCCCAGCGCCGTGGAGAGAATGGCCAGCCCAAACTCCGCCCCGACGAGCCACCAGAGGGAGTTAAGATCATCGGCATTAGGTTGTTTAGAGAGCGCAACGACCTGGTCGATAATAAGTTTACCGATATAAAGCGTAGCGGCCGGAATAGCCGCCCGAACGAGCCGCAGAGCCGCATTGCCCAGAAACAAACCCGGCGACACTTCCCACACTAATTTGAAAAACGCGGGCAGGTTGCCGAGGGCCGCAAAGCGTTCGCGCCAGCTTACCTGCTCCTTCGCATCAGCGGGAGCAACGTGTGGAATTTCTTTTTTTGCCATACACAAAAAAGACAAGCCCGGCGGGAGATTAGTTCATCGGGACTGGGGTTGCGGCATATAGACTCACACCAGCCAATCCATATAATTCTCCGGCGAGATAACGGCCGTTTCGGTGGTGGGATACGCCTGCATAAATGAGGCCGGGAATCTGGCTCGTGCTCGCGGATTCCATCGCTCCGGCGACCCGGTTGAATTCAAACGCCCGTTGCTGCCCGGCGTCTTCTTCGAGCCAGTCGATTTCCTGCTGTTGGGTGGTTTCAACTCCGCTTGCTGAACATCCGCATACTCTTGCCGTAACTTCATTTTTACGAGTATACTCGTAAAATGAACTGTTTTTTTAGACGATTCCTCTTGTGCTATTTATTTATCAGGTAATAAAGAGCCAGCTAGCCCGACTTCGGTGGATGATTACCGGGCCGTATCTATACAAAACCCGTAGTACTGTACCCTTACAGCAACTTTTCGCCCGTCTTCCCGTCCAAGTCCTTACCCTGTTGATTCAGAGACAGATACTACACGTCACCTGATTATGAATACCCGAATTATCCTGCGCCCGATGGCTATGCTGCTAAGCCTGCTGGTTGTAGCCTGTACAAAAAACAATGACCCTGTGCTCAACGGAGCCGATCTTTACGTGCAAATACCAGACGTAAATTTTGAGAAAGCGCTCATCAACCAGAAGATTGATGACATACAGGACGGAAAATTACTGCTGGCGAATGCCCGGAACGTAACTGACCTGACTCTTTACGGGCAAGGCATCAACAGCTTGCAGGGCATCGAAGCGTTTGAGAAGCTGATGACGCTGGATTGCACGAAAAATAAGTTAACCAAGTTGAACGTCAGCCAAAACACGACTCTGGTTCGATTGATGTGTTATGATAACAACCTGACAACACTTGATGTCAGCCGGAACGCAGCCCTTACTTATTTGTATTGCCATGATAACAAGCTGACGACGCTGGACATGAACGCGAACCCAGCCTTAACCACCCTGGTTTGTTCGTATAATTACCTGACCAAGCTGACCATCAGCCGGAACGCAGCGCTAACCGGTTTAGATTGCCATCAGAACAGGTTAGATAGCCTGAACGTCAGCCGGAATACGGCTTTGGCCGAATTCGTTTGCTCCGCAAATCGCTTAACCCATTTGGATGTCAGCCAGAATACACGGCTGGCTAATTTGGTTTGTTCACGGAATAACCTCACAACGCTGGACCTGAGAAACAACCTGTTTGTGCACAGTCTGGCCTGCGACACGAATCAAATCAAGACGATTTGCGTAGCCGACCTGTCGAAGGTAAAAGCCACCTGGAAAAAAGACGCTTCGGCAACGTATCTGGTCTGTCCGTAGAGCCGTTTGAGCATCGGAACGTACCAGGCCCTGGGGTATGATGGGTTAACCTTCTATATTTGGTTCATGAAATGCCCAACGCTGCTGCTTCCCGTTGCTTGTTTGTTCGTTCTAAACGTTTATGCCCAGGAACCAACCGGTATTCGTTTTTTCAGCGGTTCGTGGCCGGATGTGTTAGCCGAGGCTAAGCGGCAGAATAAGCCTGTTTTTGTCGACTTCTACACAACCTGGTGCCCTCCCTGCCGACGAATGGCACGGGAAGCCTTCCCAAACGAAACGGTAGGGGCAAAATTCAACGACCATTTTATCAACTATCAGGTAGACGCCGAAGCAGGTGAGGGGTTTAGGCTGGCCAAACAATACGCCGTGGCAAGCTATCCAACGGCATTATACCTAATCCCTTCGGGCGAAATTGTTCATCGTGGGGTTGGCTATGCGGGCGTAGTGGCCATGGTGAAGCAGGCCGATATGGTTCTGTCAATGCCCCAGGTGCGCCGGGCCAAACGAAAGGGCATCGCTCTCAGCCACTTCACCATCCCTACCCTGGATAACCGAATCGATACAGGCAAAACCCAGTTGATCAATTAGTTTCCCGCTTTATGGCGAAAGTACAGCGTACAGTAAATGAATCCTGGTAAATGTATTTAGTTGGCAACCCTATTTAAATTCCTTATACGCAATGTCTGAGCAGATTCTGGTAATTGGCAGTTCGAACACGGATATGGTTGTAAAGGCCGATAAATTGCCTGCGCCCGGCGAAACCGTTCTTGGCGGCACCTTTCTGATGAATGCGGGCGGCAAAGGCGCCAATCAGGCCGTGGCTGCCGCCCGACTTGGCGGGCAGGTGACGTTTGTAGCAAAAGTTGGCAGCGACATTTTTGGCCAGCAGGCGATTGACGGGTTTCGGCAGGCGGGTATCGACACGACGTATGTACAAACCGATGCCGACCACCCGTCGGGCGTGGCGCTTATTAACGTGGATGCTAACGGAGAGAACTGCATTACGGTAGCGCCCGGCGCCAATGCCAACCTTCAGCCCTCCGAAACCAAGGCGGCCCTGCAACTGGCAGCAGCCAACACGCTGGTGTTGCTCCAGCTCGAAATTCCCCTACAAACGGTCGAACAGGTTGTACGGCAGGCAGCACAGCAGGGCCTGCGGGTTATTCTGAACCCGGCGCCGGCGCAATCGCTCCCCACCGACTTATTTCCGCACCTGTTCCTGATTACGCCCAACGAAACCGAAGCCGAGCTGCTCACGGGCATCCGCGTCATGGACCTGCCCACGGCTCAACAGGCGGCAACCAGACTGCACGATATGGGCGTCTCGAATGTGGTTATCACGCTGGGGCCAAAAGGAGCCTACCTGCTGATGGGAACGCAGGGTCAGGTGATTGCGACGCCAGCGGTTAAAGCCGTTGACAGCACGGCTGCCGGTGACTGCTTCAATGGCGCCTTAGCCGTTGCGCTGGCCGAAGGTCAGGCCCTGCCGGAGGCCGTTGCTTTTGCCTGTCAGGCGGCTTCCATTTCGGTCACGCGCATGGGTGCTCAGGCGTCCATGCCAACTCGCAGCGAGGTACTATGAGTTCGTGCGGACAGCGAAATAACCCGAACTTTTGGCTTACCTTGTCAGCCTATGATGCTTCACCGGCTTTTGTTCCTGTTGCTTTTCTCGCTGCCGGGCTTGGCCCAGAAGCCCGTTCCACCGGCTGTTCATCCCGATCCGGCGGGCGCCCTGCAAACCTACCGCTTAAACCTGACACGGCTTCGGCAGGAGCACCCCAACCACCGCGAGCTACCCGACCTGAAGTTTTTTCTGTTCGGTATGGGCAACCGGCTAAAGCTCATCTACCGCAACGGGCGACTGCTGAATGCGCTAACGGGCAACATTGAGGAGCAGTGGAAAGTAAAGGAAGAGCTTATCATACCGGCCGAGTATCTGGTTCATCTGGTCTTATCCGATGGGCAAACCGTTCAGATTCGCGAAGATGAAACGGGGGTGTGGCTGCTGCAACCGCCCAACCGCCCGAAGCTTATTCCCGGAACCCGCAGTCCGTTGGCGCTGCCCCGATTTGCCAGCCACCCCTACGGCCCCGTTTTGCGGGTATTGCATCAGGAAATCCTCATCAATGTCATCAACGGGCGACCAGTACCCAACTTTTTGGTCTATCAGAAACCCTGGTTTCGCGATGCCACCCTGATGGCGATGGTCATGCGTGAAACCGATAATCTGCACCTGATTCGCGACTGGATTATGGCCATCCGCGATCCCTTCGACCGCAACAATCACGGCATTGCCGAAGCCGATAACCCCGGTGAGGTGTTGTTTCTGGTATCATTAGTGGCCGATAAGAGCCACCCTGCGGTGCAGATGGCGCTGGATTCGGTAAAGCAGTTTGAATACCTCACCGACCCGCCGGACCGCCCCAACCCCTCAACCTCCGTTGCGGCCCCTAAAACAGGAGAGGGGCGAAGGAGCATCGTCGGGAAAACGGATTATGCCGATCATCCCGTTTTCCAGACCAAATGGCTTAAATACGGCCTGAAATCGCTTAAATTGCCCGACCCCTACACGATTCCCAACCAATATGACAGCTATTCGTCGCTGTTCTGGTGGGACTATAAAAAGGAGCATGTCGACGGGAAGAAGTTCGACGATGGCTCCAGCACGAATTACCCGTATTTAGTCTGGGCCGAAGATCATTTTTATAGCCGGGCGGGCGTTCCCGAAACACGCGGCATTGTGGGCAACCTCGACTACCCGCTCAGTTGGGAGCAACAAGCCAGCGACGCCCACTACCCCGGCCTGACTGTGCTGGACAAATCGTTGGTGAAGCAGAAATTAGCGTTCCCGCACACCTGGCACGCGGCCGAAATGTTTCTGTTGTTAGTCGATAAATAAAGATTATGCAGGTTGGACGGCCACGTCCAACCTACTCCGCTCACTCGTCCAATAAAATAATTCCCGTTTTGGTTATCCAGGCCCGCGTGGTGGCCTGGTACTTATCAATCTGATCGCCACCACCCCCTTGGCGCGGATCGTTTTCCTGCTGCATCCAGTTGGTTAATCGCTGGCGCAGACTGGCTTTAATTTTGGCGTAACCGGCTTCATTTGCCCGATTGACAAGGTTATAGGGGTCATCTTTCAGCACATACAATTCGTCGGCGGGCCGCTTCCCGAAACCCAGGGCAAACAACGGTTTCACGGCGGCATCAGTCCGGTGATCCATCATGTATACTTTAGTTGGCCCACCGTCAACATCGCCAAAAACGGACGGTGTGTTCGGGATCGTTTCGTCGCCGGCGGGCATTCGATTGGGTCGAAAATTTCGGATATACAGGTAGTCTTTCGTCCGGATGGCCCGCATTGGGTAGCCCGCGCCATAGTCGAATTCGGGTCGGCACAGGCAATGTCGTTCGCGCTCCAGAAATACCTCCGACCGATGAACGGCTTTCTGACCACGCAGCACGGGCACTAAACTCAGGCCATCGAGTTCGGGACGCTGCGTAACACCCGACCAGTCCAGAAACGTAGGCATTAAATCAATCAGATTCACGAAGGAATCATGGCGTTTGGGCAGCTTAGTTTTGGCCGAAAACCGACTGATCAGCAGCGGAACGCGCGTTCCGTAGTCGTACAGGTTCGCTTTGGCATGGGGGAACGGCATTCCGTTATCGGACGTGACAACGATAATTGTATTTTCGAGGTGGCCGGTGGTTTCCAGTTTCGTCAGTAGCTGACCAATTTCGCGGTCCAGCCGTTCCACCTCCGAGAGGTAGTCGGCTACGTCGCCCCTGATTTCCGGCACATCGGGCAGAAACCGGGGCAACCTGATTTTTTGTGGATCAATGCCTGCTTTCTTTCCGTCGCCCAGATCAAAAGGCCGGTGAGGATCGTTGGTTCCAAACCAGAAGAAGAACGGTTTTCCGTTTGGCAGCTGATCGATAAACGGCGAAAATTCAGCCGACTGACCCGCTGGATTTTCGCTATAGCCCATTTTACGGAAATCGCCGGGCGCCCATCCTTTCCGGTCGAATGCTACGGCATATCCTTCTTTTCGCAGCAGTTGCACATACGTCGGAACACGGTAGTCGAGTTTGCCGCACAGGCTAACGCCTTCACTCAGGTTGTGCGGGTAACGGCCCGTGAGCATGGCTGCCCGCGAGGGTGTGCAGGACGGCGATGCACAAAACGCATTGGTAAAAACGGTACCGTGCTGCGCCAGCCGGTCCAGGTTTGGTGTTCGGATGGTTTGGTCGCCGTAGATGCTCGCGTAGGGATAACTCCAGTCATCGGCCAGGATGAACAGGATATTGGGCCGGGGTGCGTCCTGATCAACAGAAACAGAACCAGAAACAATCAGCGAAAGCAAGCCGGACAGGAGAAGGATTGATTTCATACCAGTACGGCTCTACTTGGCAGAAATAATCAACACTAAGCCAAGCACATAGCACACGCCCATCAGCATCAGGTAACGGTTTGAGGTAACAGGCGCCCCCCGGAATTCATGCCAGATAAATACGCCCCACAAAACGGCCACGATGGTTGCACCCTGTCCCAGCCCATAGCTAATGGCATAGCCGGCCGCCCCCGATGCCAGCAGACTCGATGCCATGCCCAGGCACCAGACCATGCCGCCCAGCATCCCAATCTGGTGATTGCGCCGACTAACGTCGCTGTAGTCAATTTCGCCATCGGCGGGTTTACTGGCGTACCGGCGCAACACCGGCAAAAACAAGGGCGTACTGACAACCACCCCCACCGCAAAAAGCACCAGCGCTGTGTAGGGCGTTAGCAGACCCGACGCGGGCCGGGCGAAATCGCTGGCCATCGCTTTTACGACGAAGAAGAAAAAGAAACTCATCAGAAATCCGCCTGCCAGCGACATCACAAGGCCCGTTGTGCTAACCGCCTGGCCGGTACTTGCTTTGGCCCGGTAGGCTAATGCGCTCAGAACAACGGCCAGAAAAATGGCAAAAACCCCGCCTGCCAGCAACCCGATATTTCCCACCGGCGAAAAGATGTAATTAACGATGACGCCCAGAATCAGGGCCAGCCCGATGCCCACCGGCATTGCTACTGACAGTCCCGCCAGTTCAATGCCGACCACGATCAGAATATTGGCAATGTTGAACACAAAACCGCCAATCAATGCATATACAACGCTCTGCGTATCGGCCTGTTTAATATCCGTCAGAAACGACCGGCCCTCTTCGCCAAAGCTACCCATTGTGAAGGCAAGCAGCAGGCTCAACAACAGAATACCATAGGTATAATCGCGATAATAGATAGTTGTAGGCACAGATTGTGTCGCTAATTTCTGCGTATTAGCCCATGAACCCCAGCAAAGCATGGCTAAAAAACAGACTGCCACAGCCAGGGGATACTGCGTAATGATTAACATAGAGTCAAACTTAGTTAGGTAAGGTTAGGATTAATGGGCAATCTACAAAATGCCTACTTTATGACAAAACATTGATTCGGTTGTTCTCTACCTTTGCCGGTATGAATTACGTCTATCTTTTGCTGGCCTTTCTAACGGGTTTGGCGATCACGGTTCAGGCGGGTGTTAATGCCAATCTTCGCCAGGCCATGACCAATCCGGTTCTGGCGGCTGCCATTTCGTTTGGATCGGGATTTCTATCGCTGGTGCTGTTTCTGCTGGTGTCGGGCAGCGCTGCCCCTACCTTCGAAACCATCCGACAGGTGAGCTGGTGGAAATGGACAGGTGGCCTGATTGGGGCGGTGTATGTGACAACGGTCATCGTCAGCGTGCCCAAAATTGGCACGGCAAATTTGATAAGCCTTAGCGTGGCCGGGCAGTTGATAGCCGCACTCGTGCTGGACCATTATGGATTCCTGGGTTTTGCCCTTCATCCGGCCAATGGCTGGCGGCTGCTCGGTGTTAGCCTGATTGTAGCGGGTGTACTGCTCGTGGTGAGAAATTAATAATGAATAATGCCAACAAGCCAGACCCACCATTCTCCATTATTAATTATTCATTATTCATTGGGCGTTCTCCATTATGTTAATAAACTACCGCTTTTACCCCTCTCTGCTCAACGTGTTTTCCCGTTACATGAGCGGGGGAAACCTATCGGCACAGGAACTCATCGACGCCATTAACCGCGTGCCCACCCCCACAACGGCGGCTCAGGAACGGGGCATTTCCTTTGAAGACGCCATTGTGAAAGGGACCGATGAAGCCCGTTTCGACCCGGAGGTTATCAAAAAAGTTCGTAAGCTCCTCCCCCGCCCCATTGTCGATACGCAGGTTTATTGCCAGTGGCAAATTGACGATGTGCTATTCTACGGGTACGTCGATCTGATTGGCAAGTTCAAGGCGGTGGATTTAAAAACAACGGCTTCCTATCAGCCCGGTCGCTACCTGCACAACCACCAGAACCTGTATCTGCATGCGCTGAAGCGAAAAGGCATTAAACTGATGGAGTACGTGATTACGGAATTTAAGCCGGGCGGCCCCGCCGACGTGTATGTGGAGAGTTACGCCCTGACGCACCCCATCGACAGGCAACTGGAAGAAATCCGGCTCTTCAAAGCTTTTCTGGACGAACACCGTCCGCTGATTACCGACCGGAAAATATTCGTCGCTCCCGGCGAGGATGCCGATGCCCGCCGGAAGTCGTAACTTTCGCGCCATGTTCCAGTCTACTATCCGCCTGTATCAGAACGCCTATCAGGGCTTATCGCCATCGGTATGGCTGCTGGCGGGCGTGATGCTCATCAACCGCTGCGGCACGATGGTGCTGCCTTTCCTGACGCTCTACCTCATCCAGCACCTGCATTACTCGGTCACCAACGCCGGTATCGTCATGGCGGTATATGGCTTGGGGGCTTTCGTCGGTACGTTCATTGGCGGACGGCTGACCGACCGGTTTGGGTTCTATTACATTCAGTTAGTCGGTCTGCTGCTGGGGGGCGTGTTTTTAATTCTGCTCCAGTTGGTTACGGATTTTTACGCGCTCTGCGGCAGCGTGTTTGTCTTTACGCTGCTCAGCGACTCGTTCCGGCCTGCCAATCAGGCCGCCATTGCCCACTACTCCAATCCCGATACGCGCACCCGTGCGTTCTCGCTCAACCGATTAGCCATTAACCTCGGCTGGGCCGTTGGCGCGGGTCTCGGCGGCTGGTTAGCCAGCATCGACTACGGTTTGCTTTTCTGGGCCGATGGTCTGACCTGTCTGGCAGCAGGCGGGGTGCTCTGGCTTTGTTTACCCGTGCCAGTCAACGAGGCCACCGTTAAATCGAGTCAGTCAGCTATGCACGCAGCGCCGGATGAACCAGGCAGTACACAGTCGCCGTATCAGGATGGATTATTTATTGCTTTTGTCATTTGTTCGGCGCTTTACTTGATGGTATTCATGCAGTTGTTTTCGATTGTACCGTTGTTTTTCAAGCAGGTGCTGCACCTGAGTGAACGGCTCATTGGCCTGCTGATGGCGCTGAATGGTCTCCTGATTGTGCTTGTCGAGATGGCGCTGGTATACAGACTTGAACAGCAAAAACGGTCGAAGATTAACTTGATTATGACGGGCGTTACCCTGACCGCCATTTCATACCTCGCCCTGGCGCTGATTAATGTCTCCATCTTCTCCGGGTTAAGTCTCGCACTGCTATTTATCCTGTTGGGTACACTCAGTGAAATGCTGGCGATTCCATTTATTCAGTCGTTTACCGTCGGGCGGTCTAACCCGGCCATGCGGGGACAGTACTTAGCCCTGTACTCGATGGGCGGGGCGCTGGCACAAACAGCCGCGCCAGCCTTCGGCTCGCAGATGGTCGCCCATTTCGGCTTTCTGGCCCACTGGCTGACCGTTTCGGCGATTAGTTTAGTGGCTGCTGGCGGGTTCTGGTGGGTGGGAAAGCGGTTGAACGAAGGTAAGAAAGCAGTGGTTGTGAATCAGTGAGTACCGCTCCAATGGTTCGTATGGGTTATCATCGACGGTCCGGGGCACCGAGATACCGGGGTTGTCAACGCTCTATTTTCGTCACCGAATAATACGTAGCTTCGTTCTTCCGAAACCAAAAACATCTGCGATGAAACCAACAGACCAGGCACCCTCAGTCAAGCCTACCGCCCGGCGAGCCGGGCCTTTGGCCACCATTGCCTCAGCGGGTTTTACAGCCGGTTTGCTGGATGCCCTCGGCGCCATTCTGATTTATTGTGTCCTCGCGGGTACGTTATCGGTGCAGCGGCTGTTTCAGTTCATTGCCAGTGGCGCAGTAGGGCCGTCAGCGTTCGGGGGGAACTGGCCAATGGCTGCATTGGGCTTGTTCTTCCACTTTTTGATCGCTCTTATTTTTGCGGCTATCTATTATGTTGCGGCCACCCAAATCCGGTTTCTCCGTACACAACCCAGCATCAGTGGCTTGCTATTTGGTGCGTTCATCTGGCTAACCATGAATTTCGTGGTCGTTCCACTCTCGGCCATCGGCGGCAGACCTTTTGCGCTCACGACGGCTTCTGTATTAAACATTCTCTGGCATTTATTTTTCATTGGCCTTCCCATCGCGCTCATCACCGCCCGGCGAAGCAGAACGTTGCCGTATTGAATCTCTTTACGACCTTTGCCACTATCAATGAGTGAATAAGTGAATGCGCGAATGAGTGAATATTGTTCGCGTCAGCTATTCACTCATTCACTCATTCACTCATTAAGAATTTGAAACTCTGGCAAAAAGAAGGCGTTATAACCGCCGACAAAATTGACCGCTTCACCGTCGGGCGCGACCGGGAAATGGACCTTTACCTGGCCCCCTTCGATGTGCTGGGCAACCTCGCCCACGCCCACATGCTCGAGACCATTGGTCTGTTGGGCAGTGATGAATTAGGCATGATGAATGCTGAATTAAAAGCCATTTATCATCAGATTCAGCATGGGGAGTTTTTGATTGAGGAGGGTATCGAGGATGTTCACTCGCAGGTCGAGCTGTTGCTGACCAGGGCGTTGGGTACTGTCGGGAAGAAAATTCACTCGGGGCGGTCGCGAAATGACCAGGTGCTGGTTGACCTGAAACTCTTCACCCGCGACCGGCTCTGGCGCGTGGCCGAGAGTGTCCGGCGGGTATTCGACCGGCTCATCCGGCGTTCGGAGCAGCACAAAGCCGATCTGCTGCCCGGCTACACGCACCTGCAAATTGCCATGCCCTCGTCGTTTGGGCTGTGGTTTGGCGCCTACGCTGAAGCCCTTGCCGACGATATGCTGATGCTCCAAACCGCCTACCGGCTTGCCAACCGCAACCCGCTTGGGTCGGGTGCGGGCTATGGGTCCTCATTCCCACTCAACCGCACGCTCACGACCGAGTTGCTGGGTTTTGAGGGAATGCACGTCAATGTCGTGTACGCGCAGATGAGCCGGGGAAAAACCGAACAAACCGCACTCACGGCAGTAGCTGCCCTTGCCGCTACGATCTCGCGGATGGCGATGGATATTTGTTTGTATAACAGCCAGAACTTCGGCTTTCTAACCCTGCCCGATGCGCTCACAACCGGCTCAAGCATTATGCCGCATAAGAAAAACCCGGACGTGGCCGAGTTGCTGCGGGCCAAAACCAATCGCCTGAAAGCGTTGCCCATGGAAATAACCCTGGTGATGAGCAACCTGCCCTCCGGGTATCACCGCGATATGCAGTTGCTGAAAGAAATCCTGATGCCTGCCTTCGACGAAATTCTGGATTGCCTTGATATCACCGATTTCATGCTGGAGCATATTCAGGTAAAACCAAGCCTGTTGGACGACCCCAAATACGACCTGCTGTTTAGCGTGGAGCGGGTCAACGAGTTGGTAGTACAGGGCGTGCCGTTCCGGGAAGCCTACCAGCGGGTGGGGAAGGAAATTGCCGAACACACCTATTCTCCGCCCCGAGCGTTGCATCATACCCACGAAGGCAGCCTTGGCAACCTCGGCAACGACCTGATTGTGGCGCAGATGAATCAGGCAATGGAAGGCTTCGGGGCCGAACGGGCGCAGCGGGCCATTGCGGGACTTCTTTCCTGAAAAAGCGTTATATTGCTGTAAAATAAGGTCAAACTGAGATGGTAACAACGCAGGATTCTTCGCAGACAAACGCTCCAGTTATCCCGTCGGCACTGGTTTACGAAGTGCTTAACGGTCGGCCTCTGTATTATAGGGGGTACCGGGAGGTAATGGCGAAAAACCTGAATCCAGAAAACATTATGGGGAGTAGTTCGCTGCAGGCAATTTTAGTGTCATTGATTCATTCATTTATCATGGTTAATCGCGACCGAAAAAAGTACCTGCCTGTTACAAACGAAGCGGGTGTACATCTTGACCTTAAAGACAACCTGTCGTGCGATGTAGCTATATTCGAAAAAGGAACTTTTGCAATCACAACCAAATACTTTAACACTCCGCCTAAAATTGTCATTGAAGTCGATGTCAAAATCGACCTAACCGATTTTGACGGGCAGGAATACGATTATGTTGCTGAAAAAACCCAGCGGTTGTTTGATTTTGGGGTCGAACGGGTGTTTTGGGTCCTCAGCAAGTCGCGCCGGGTATTTGTAGCGATACCCAATCAGGACTGGATCTTTACCGACTGGAGCAACGACATTCCGGTTATGGAGGGCTGCGTGCTGAACGTGAAGCGGTTATTGGACGAAGAAGAGATCGCGTATTAAGAAACGGGAGTGAAGGAACGAGGGGGCAGAACGGGACGAGAGGAGCTTGTAGCATTCCCTCTCGTCCCGTTCTGCCCCCTCGTTCCTTCACTCTTTTTACTACTCTACCCGATAAGCCACCAGTTTATTCTTGAAAAAGGTGGGCACAACCAGCAGTTTTCGCTTTTCAACGTAGTCAATATCAGCCGAGTTAATCTTCTCGCTGCGGGTGTCTAACAGTTGCGATTTCGTACCGTCGGCGCTGACGTGGAACACCTGCCCGTTCCAGTCCGAAACAAAATAATTGCCTTTCCCTTCGGGCACAATGCCATCGGTGGCGGCCATGCCATCGGCCAGCACCGTCATGGTTTTAGTAGCCAGATCGACCGTCCGCAGGGCGCCAATTTTTGTACTGCCGACCATAAGTTTGTCTTTCCCAACGGCCAGCAGCCCATTGGGTTTGTTGAGCTGTTCGCCCTCCATGAAGACCTCCCATTTGTCATCTTTCAGGCGGTAAATCTTATCGGCGCGGCTGTCGGAAACGTAAACCGTACCATCTTTAGCCACCGTGACGTCGTTCAGAAAAGCGCCTTTTCCAACCGCATCCCAGGTTTTTTCGGCCTGTCCGTTTGTGGTGTTGATGCATACTAAGCGATACACATCCGTTACGTACAGCCGGTCTTTGTAAAGTCCCATTCCTTTCGGTGCGTTCAGGCCCGACGTCCAGCGCAGGTTGTCAATTTTACCATTGAGTGAGACTTTCGAGATAAACCCGCTGCCATCGAGCGAATCGGATTTACCGTCGATGTTCGCAACATAGAGTGTGTTCTGCCCATCGTACAGCACCGACTCGGGCGTTCGGAGGGTTGTGTCGGTTTCCCACGCTTTTACTAATTTAATCGGCTTCGGTTTGAACCGGGCGGGCGGGGGCGTCAGGGCAAGCAGACTGACTCCGCTGATAAATGCAGTGATAAGGAGAATAGCTTGTTTCATAGTTAGAGACGTATAAACAGATTAAAAACACCAGGAGAAGCACATACATCAGGCCGGGCTGGCATTCGATTTGCGGCACACTACTAAAAGACAGTCTGTGATTTTTCTAACCGGGAATAAATTAGTCTTTATCCGTTCAACCGCACGGCAAACAGGGCTTTCGATTTAGCATACACGTAGGCAACCACCGCAAGCGTAACAACGCCACCCAATGCTACCGAAGGAACCGTACCCAGCAGGCGAGCCATCAACCCCGACTCGAACGCGCCAATTTCGTTTGACGAACTGACGAAAATGCCATTCACGGCGGCCACACGCCCCCGCATGTGGTCGGGTGGGAAAATCTGCAGGATTGTCTGGCGGATAATTACGCTGACGCTATCGAAGGCGCCCGTCAGGCCAAGCATAACGAGCGACAGGTAGAAATTTGTTGACAGTGCAAACACAATCGTGGCCGCGCCAAAGCCCAAAACGGCCAGCAGCATATTGCGCCAGGCATTGTGCGTGGGGGGGTATCTGGTCATGAACGCCATCGTCAGCACGGCCCCGATAGACGGGGCCGCCCGCAAAAAACCAAGCCCTTCGGCGCCCACGTTCAGAATATCTTCGGCAAAAACCGGCAGAATAGCCACTACGCCCCCAAACAGGACCGAGAACAAATCAAGTGAGATGGCATACAGAACAATCTGGGTTTTAAACACGAATTGAAACCCTTCTTTCAGGCTCGCCCGGAAGCCCAGCAGGGGCGCATCGGTTACCGGCACGGGTCGGCGTTTGATGAGGGTAATCAGCAGAAAACAAATCACCAGCAGCCCAACCACAACCAGCAGGGTGTTGTCGAATCCAACCCAGATGTAAAGGAAACCCGCTACGCCCGGCCCCACAATGGCGCCGATCTGCCAGAACGAACTGCTCCAGGTAGCCGAGTTTGCGTATAATTCGCGGGGCACTAAAAACGGCTTCAGCGACGAACTGGCGGGCGAATAAAATCCTTTGGCTGTGCCAATCAGCATCAGTACCCCGTAGATGGTGGCCAATTGCGCCGTTCGCGACAAACCAGCCGCAACCGATGGCTGGAAGACCAAGTACAGAATAACTGAACTAAGCATGATAACCGACAGGCTCCATTGCAAAATGCTTTTCTTATCGCGCCGGTCGGCTAAGTGACCACCAAACAGCGAAAGCACAATGAAAGGCAGCGCTTCGGCCAGGCCAACCAAACCCAGCATCAATGGGTCGTGCGTGATTTTATAGAGCTCATATCCCAGAATCACTTCCTGAATCAACAGCGAGACCGTTATCAGAAAGCTATTCATGACGAAATAGCGGAATTCAGGAATACGAAGCGATGCGTAGGTATCGACCGGAACGGGAGATTGCTGAACCATAATCACAAAAACTATTGACTGACAAACCGTATGTTTGCGACTTGCGTCTTTTCAGCCTTCGCGTCGACGCCGTGTGAATACGTCTACGTAAAGGTCTTTAATCAATCAACCGAAAACAATGGAATCTGCGTTCCGAAGGCGGATTAAAATTTGCTGCATCAGTAGTCTTGATGAAGCCAAACTGGCTGTTCAGCTTGGGGCCGATGCGCTTGGTTTAGTGGGTCGAATGCCCAGCGGCCCCGGCGTGGTGGCCGATGAACTGGCTGCCCGGATTGTACGGGCAACGCCCCCACCCGTAGCTACCTTTATGCTCACGAGCGAACTGACTACCAACGACATTCTGGCCCATCAACGGCGTGTGGGCGCCAACACAATTCAGGTTGTGGATGCGGTGCCGCCCGAAACCTATGCTCAACTGCATGAGGCACTGCCCGGTATAAAGGTCGTGCAGGTCATTCACGTTACTGATGAACGGAACCTTGATGAAGCCCTGCTGGCCGTTGACAATGGGGCCGATGCGCTGCTGCTCGACTCGGGCAACCCTAATCTGGCCGTGAAAGAACTGGGTGGCACGGGACGGATACATAACTGGCAGGTGAGCCGTCAGATTGTGACTCAGGCGCGGGTACCCGTCTTTCTGGCCGGGGGGCTTACCAGCGAAAATGTTCGGCAGGCCATCGACACCGTGCAGCCGTTTGGTCTCGACATTTGCAGTGGCGTGCGGACGGGCGGGAATCTGGATGCCGGTAAACTTGATGCTTTTATGCGGTTGTTGGTATAGAGCAGGGGGCAAGGAGCGGGGAGCATGGGGACTAAATTGTATCTTTACTCCGCGCTCCCCGCAAAAAAGCCCGCACCAATGGGCGCGGGCTTTTTTGTTTCTGCCTGATTCAGGATGCAAAGCAGCAAGCCGTGCTCCCTGCCATAGTTAAGCAACGGCAATTTCTTTCACTAATTTCTCTTCTTTTACCTCCACTTTTGGCAATTCAACGCTCAGGATACCGTCGGTATAAGCAGCGTTGATGGCGTCGGCATTGACCGTTTTGGGTAAGCGGAAACTGCGCTCAAATGAAGTGAAGCCAAACTCCTGCCGGGTGTATTTTTCGGTCGCTTCTTCGGTCTTCACTTCCGACTGATACCCAATCGTCAGCTTATTGTTTTCTATGTTGATTTTCAAATCCTCTTTTTTCAGACCAGGAGCAGCCAGTTCAAGCAGGAACGCTGTTTCGGTTTCTTTGACATTAACAGCCGGTACGTTCGGCGTGGTATTGTGGAACCGATTGATGACTGGACGGTCGAAAAGCGGATTGAAGAAGGTTGGGAAGTTGTTGTATCGAACTAAGGTTGCCATAATTTTAAGGTGGTTTAATTGGGTTGTTTACTATCAAACACAACATCCTTAGGTCAAATCCTGTACCAAACTAATAAAGGAAAGTTATTGTGCCATTTTGTCAGTAATTCAGGTAATTTAGTTAAAAGTATAATGACAAAATGACCTATTCACTTAACACTGGTTGTCTAACGGAGCCTGAATCGCTGAATTTTTGACATTGTCTGCGTCAGTCATCAATATGCTTGACTGCCGACACTCACCTGCCTGCCTATACGCTTGGCAAACCGGTAACAAACGCCTACTTTTATCCCGCTTAATAAGCGCCTGCTCACCCGAAAACTTCTGGACTTACTCTATATGAAGCGACATATACTGCCGCTGGCTATTTTATTTTTATGCGCCAGCCTGACCCTTCCGGCCACTGCTCAACAAACCGCCGTTGACTTCTTTGAAAGTGGCATCACCAAAAGTAAAGCAAATGATTTTACGGGTGCCCTGCAGGCCTTCAGCATGGCCATTACGATGAATCCCGATAACTCCGCGAGTTATTACAACCGGGGGGTAGCCAAAGCCAACCTGAAGGATCACCGGGGGGCCATTCTTGACTATGATAAAGCCATCGACCTGAATGGAAAAGATGCGCTGGCTTACCTGAGCCGGGGTGTCAGCAAAAGCAAACAGGAAGACCACCGGGGGGCACTGCTCGATTTCAGCCGTTCCATCGAACTCAACCCCGACGATCCACAAGCCTATTATTACCGGGGTGTTAGCCGCAGCCGCATCGATCAGCACCGGGGGGCGCTGGCCGATTTTTCCAAAGCCATCGAACTCGAACCGGCCAATGCCCAGACGTATTACGTTCGGGGGGTTACAAAGCAAAAATTAGAGGACTTTGCCGGTAGCCTGACCGACTTCACCAAAGTGATCGAACTAACGCCGAAACGGCCACAGGCGTATGCCGGGCGGGGCATGTCGAAGGTAGAACTGAACGACTTTGCCGGGGCCGTAACCGACCTCAACAAAGCCATCGAACTCAGCCCCGATGATGCCGAGTCGTTTTTTTATCGGGGATACGCGAAAGGGAAATTGGATGATTATAAAAACGCCCTGCCCGACTACGACCGGGCCATTGCGCTGAAAGGTGACAACTACCGGGCCTACTACGGGCGGGGTTTCTGCCGCAGCAAACTCGGCGATCAGCGGGCTGCCGTTCAGGACTTTAACCAGGCCATCGAACTGAACAACGGCAACGTCGACTCGAAGGTCGTGTATACGGGGCGCATCAATCACGCCATGCTCGACAACCTCCGGAATGTGGTGCAGGAGCGTAACAAGATTAGTGAATTAGGCAGCGAACGGGCCGAAGCCTATTTCAGCCGGGGCGTTAGCAAAAACAAGCAGGGCGACCAGAAGGGAGCCATTGTTGATCTGAATAAAGCCATTGAACTCAGCCCGACCTATGCCGAAGCGTATTTTTGCCGGGGACTCATTAAATCGGCGCAGGGCGATCAGAAAGCCGCTATCATGGACTGCAACAGCGCGGCCAAACTAAATCCCCGTTATGCGGAAGTGTACTATGTCCGGGGCATCATCAAGCACAGCCTCGGCGACGACAACGGTGGTTGTTTAGACCTCTCCAAAGCGGGCGAACTGGGCTATAACCCGGCGTATAAAGTAATTAGTGATTATTGTAATTAGGGAAGGAACAGGGTGTCGATGCCCTTATCTATTTTAGACGCTCCTGAATAAGCGTCACAAGTTGGTCAAACCGTTGATTCATCTCCTGGCGTAGATTACCTACTTCACTGTCAAATTTTTGATTGACCTGCTCAAATCCATCACGTACTTCCTGCTTAAACTCATTAAAGCTAATGGTCAGGTTGGCTAATCCTTTCGCGGTCGTATCCGCTTTTTGGTCGGCACGGGTGGCTACGTCTAAAATCTGGTCCTGCCCTTCAATGAGCCGGTCAATCTTTTGAAGCGAGTCAGCCAACAATGGCTCTAATTGGTCAAGTCTGCGGTTAGGTGTCATAAAGCACATATACTGGTTACACGTTTATTTTAAACGCTTTATAACTGCTATTCAAACTTCAGATGCTTCACCGAATCGCCGGAGGATTCGAGTTCGAGCAGGGCGTCGATGCCGATGTCTAAATGAACATTGACAAACTGGCCCGTTACGCGCTTGTCGCTCTCTTCGGTTTTGACGCCTTCGGGCACTAATGGATTGTCAGATACTAATAACAAGGCCCCGTGCGGAATGGAGTTGACAAAGCCGACGGTAAAAATGGTAGCGGTTTCCATGTCGATAGCCATTGTCCTGATTTCGCGCAGGTAATCTTTAAAGGCTTCGTCGTGCTCCCAGATGCGCCGGTTGGTGGTGTACACGGTGCCGGTCCAGTAGTCCAGTTCGTATTTTTTGATTGTGGATGATACCGCCCGCTGCAACCGGAACGAGGGCAAAGCCGGAATTTCGGGTCGCATGTAGTCATTGCTGGTCCCTTCGCCCCGGATAGCGGCAATGGGCAGAATTAAATCGCCAAGCTGCGTTTTTTTCAGCCCACCGCATTTGCCCAGAAACAACACCGCTTTGGGGTCAATTGCCGTCAGCAAATCCATAACGGTAGCGGCCATCGCACTGCCCATGCCGAAATTGATAATGGTGATGTTATTGGCAGTTGCCGTTTGCATAGCCCGCCCCATGCCAAAAATCTCCACATCGAATTTCTGCGCGAACAGTTCAACGTAGTTGATAAAATTAGTCAGCAAAATATATTCACCGAATAACTCAATGGGTGTGCCCGTATAGCGTGGCAGCCAGTTCTGAACGATTTCTTCTTTGGTTTTCATATTTCTAAAGAGTGAAAGAGCGAATCGGAACGCCGAACCGGAGCGAAAGAGCGAAAAGTTGCCGCGAATTTTTTCACTCTTTCGCTCTTTCGCTCTTTCACTCTTTTATCTTTGAAACATGGACGCACTGAACCTGCCCACTTTCGACTGCAAAACTAAGCAAGTAGACGGGAAACCATATATTTTCGATTTGCTTCGCCGGAAGTACGTTCGGCTGTCGCCAGAAGAGTGGGTTCGTCAACATATCGTAAACCTGCTGCTGACGCATTATGCCTACCCAAAAGCCCTCATCCGCACCGAAGGAGGCTTAACGCTGAATCAAACCCAGAAACGAACCGACGTGGTCGTTTTTGACCGGCAAGGGCAACCGTTTCTGGTGGTCGAGTGCAAAGCCCCGCATATTGCGTTGACACAAGGCGTTTTTGACCAGATTACCCGCTACAACCATGTGCATCGGGCACCCTACGTAGTCATTTCCAACGGCATGCTGCACTATTGCTGCTGTATCAATCACGATACCGCCGACGTGCAGTTTATGGACGACTTTCCGGCGTTTGTGTAACTGTTCGGGAAGCAGAGTAACCGTCTGACGCTTACATCAACTGGCTGATGTCCACCGCTTTGGCTTTTCGCGTCAGCAAGTGGATAATTATCCAGGCCGTCAGGTACGTAAAGCCGCAGATAGTGAAGAGAATATTATACCCACCCGCCAGATTTCCAGCCGCTTTGTAGGTATCCAGCAAACTACCGACCAGCATCGGAAAAAAGATGCCGCCAGCCGCCCCGGCCATACCCGCAATGCCCGCTGCCGACCCGACTGCCTGCTTCGGAAACAGGTCGGAGGCTAAAGTAAACACGTTCGTAGCCCACGCCTGATGCACCGCTACCGCCAGACTAATCAGTCCTACAGCCACCCAGACATCGGTTGCAAACTGAGCCAGAATAATGGACAATTCCGTCACGGCAAACACCAGTAGCACGGTTTTGCGCGCTTTCAGCGTGGGCCAGCCTCGTTTTATCAGCCAGGATGACAGATAGCCACCGCCAATGCTGCCAATGGTCGTTGCTGCGTAGATGAGCATCAACTCCAGGCTTGGTTTTTTCAGGTCCAGCTTAAAGGTAGACGAAAAATAGGAAGGCAGCCAGAACAGGAAAAACCAGTAAATCGGGTCAATTAAGCCTTTGCCGGTGATAAGCGCCCAGGTTTGGGGCAGTGTAAACAGCTTTATCCATTTAATGGGCAATTTAGTATCGGTTGCGGATTCCTGCCCACTGACGATGTAGGTGTATTCCTCCGGTGATAACCGTTTCTGTCGGGCGGGAACCTCGTAAAAAATAAGCCAGAACAGCAGCCAGACGAACCCCAGCACCCCCGTAATCCAGAAGACCTCCTGCCAGCCGTAATGGCTTAAAATCCAGGGAACGATGAGCAGAGCGACCACAACGCCAACGCTCGTGCCAGCATTGAAAAGGCCCGTTGCCAACGCCCGTTCTTTTTGCGGAAACCACTCGGCTACGGTCTTCACAGCCGCCGGGTAGTTTCCGGCTTCACCTAAGCCTAATCCAACGCGGGCGATACCGAACCCTACGGCACTTCGGGCGAAGGCATGAAGCATTCCGGCCACACTCCAGAACACAATTGTGACAGAGTAGCCCACTTTCGTACCGACTTTGTCGATGAACCAGCCGAAGAGCAGTAACCCAGCCGCATAAGCCGCTGTAAATGCTATCACAATTCGGGCAAAGTCGGTCTCCGACCAGCTAAATTCAACCTCCAGAATTGGTTTCAGCAAGCCAATTATCTGCCGATCGAGGTAGTTGATGGTCGTTGCCGTAAACAGTAGCCCGACAATCACCCATCGGTAGTTCTTACTGCTCGAAGTTATGACAGGTTTTAGGTTTTTTGAGGGGGTTATCATGCTAAATTTAGTTACATCTCTCCTTTCATCGGAATGACAAAAATTTAGTCAAATACATAGATAGCCTTATGCAGGCAGTTTCTGCACGAATTTCTGAAAGTGTTTTTTCAAGCCTGACCAGTCTTTTTTATCGATCAATTCTTTATTAAAAAGCTGGCTGCCAATGCCCAGTCCATCGGCACCGGCATTCAGAAAATCCTGCATGTTTGTTAGCGTAATGCCACCGGTGGGCAGGAGTTTTAGCTGATTCAGTGGCGCTTTTACATCGTTAATATAATTCGGGCCCAATGCCGTTGTTGGAAATACTTTAACCATTGATGCCCCCAATGCCCACGCCTGATAAATTTCCGAGGGGGTGAAGGCGCCGGGAAAAATAGGAATGCCTCGCTTTACGCATTTCTTAATCACTTTTTTGCTGACGATGGGCGTAACAATGAACTGTGCACCCGCCGAAAGGGCTTTGTTTAAATCGTCTTTTGTACAAACCGTTCCGGCCCCAATGTTTAACCCTTCCTGATGATGTTCCAGCGCATAATGGATAATGGTTTCGGCGCCAGGGGTATTCATGGTTATTTCGATGGTCGTCAGGCCCGCTTCCCGGTAAACCGGCAAAATCTGAATGACATCGTCGACCGGAAGATTTCGGATGATACCGACAATTGGCGCCTTCGCGAATAAGGCCCACGAAAAGGTAGTTTGACTCATCTGACAGCTTCTTTTATTGCCTGATTCTGGAACAATATAAGTTGCCCAACACCAGCCGTTTTATCAATTAAGTCGGCAGAAATTATGGTCGTTCGCGGTGTCAGATGCAGCTCGTCAATGGCCATTTTATAAAAAGCAGCCAACCGGCTTCCGCTGCATAAAATAATCGGCCATTTCTCTTGTTCGATAAGTGGATTTAGCTCGGTACCGATCAATAAACCACTTAAATAGAAAGCATTCTGTTTTTTAGTTAATTTATCGAAAAGCTGATTGGTTCTGACCGCAAATAAACTGTTTAGAATAGTGCAGAATTTCACCTGACCGACACCCAGCTTAAATGCCTGAATGGCCGCATCTGACATATCCGATAAACCTCTGAGATCAACAGAATCTTTTAAAATACTCTGACTTGCCAGAAGGTCAAACAGTTCACCGGTCATGTAGGTTTCTATGTTGATTAGCTGCCCATCCTGAACGTACATATGCTTGGAATGAGTACCTGGAAAAACACAAACGGCCTCGGCTGGTTTATCGCCCGATTGCGTGAGCAACGCCATTAAGCCAATGAGCTGTGTTTCTTCACCGCGCATAACATCCCGTTCGCTGCTGACGCCGGATATCAGGATAAGTTCATGCGGAAAATCGGCCTGAGCATCAAGGCGTCGTAGGCTGGCCTGACTTCCGTCAACGGCAAACGGCAAACCGGCATACGGAATCTCCTCCATGCCGATCGACGACGAGGCCATGCCCGAAATAATGACGGGAACGCCCGCTAAACTGAGCGACAGGTTGTTGGCTAACTGGTCAATAGGCGTTTTTAACTGCCTGCGAAAAAACTCATTTCTGGTAATACCCTTTTGTTCACCCGTCTTTTTCCAGGCATCGAACGTACCGGCGATTCCCTGCCGCGAAAGCACTTCATCAACGCATTGCCAATCAGATGTAGTCATCAGTTTTAATCGCAGAAACGACGTTCCCCAATCACAGCATAGCAGATACGTTGTCATTGATTTGTTGGTTGACACCGGTGGATGTAGAGCTACGGTATTCATTCAGTTTCGGCGGGTCGGGGTTCGGCTGATCGGTAAGGCAAACGCAACGTATGAACCGCCCGGCTTTAGGCCATACCGGGTTCCCCCGGCCGCCAGTACGACAAATTGCCGACCGCCAGCCATGTAGGTTATGGGCGTAGCAAAACCACCGGCGGGCAGTTTATACGCCCACACGACCTTACCCGTTTTGCGGTCGAAAGCACGCAGTTTCTCATCATACGTGGCGGCAATGAATACCAGACCGCCTGCCGTTACTACCGGACCACCGTGATTCTCCGTACCCGTCGGCGGAACTCCTTTTTTCATTAATTCAGGGTATTCACCCAGCGTTACCTGCCATACATAGTCGCCCGTGTTCAGGTCAATGGCATTCAGCGTTCCCCAGGGCGGCTTAATAGCCGGGTAGCCGTCCTGATCACGAAACTGAGTGTTACCATTGTTCAGGAAGGGTGGTATATGCGGGAAGAGTTTCTCGTTGGAAACCGCCCCTGTTACCTCCGAACTATGAATATCGACCGAAGCCGAAGGGGTGGTTGTGGCCGTTTTAGCTTCGGTATTCAGCAAAAAATGAACAATTGCCTCGCGGTCTTCTGTGGCGATATGACTGAACGACGGCATCCGCCCCCGACCCGTAGCTAACAGGCTGCTAATTTGTTCTTTAGTTAACCGGTTGCCAACGTTCGTCAGGTCGGGGTACGCCTGATTGCCTTTAGCTACCGGACTCTCTTTGCCACCAATAGCATGACATACCGAGCAATTCGCAGTAAACAGACTGGCACCCCGCGTCAGGGCTGCGCCCCCCCTGGGTTGTACCCGACTGTCGCGCATCTTCAGCCACCAAAGCATATTGTTTGAATTTACATACAAAATGCCATCGGGATCGGCCGCAGCACCTCCCCATTCGGCCCCGCCACCAAAGCCATAAAATAACGTTCCTTCCTGGCTGGGCGGCATGTATTTGCTGCCTTGTCGGCTGTTGCGAAAGCGCTCCAGCACGTAGGCACGGGCTTCGGGGGTTCGATTGGTAATGGTTGCTTCAGTCAGTTCCTGAAAGCAAAATGGAGCCGGTTTGGTCGGAACGGGTTGCGTAGGCCAGGGCTGTTCGCCGGGTAAAGCAGGTGATGCTGGCACAGGTACTTCATTGACCGGGAACAGCGGCTTGCCCGTATCCCGGTCGAACACAAACACATAGCCATCTTTGGTAACCTGCGCGACAGCGTCAATTCGCCGGGGCTGGCCATCAGGACCCTTGTGCGTAACCGTTATAAGATTAGGCGGACAGGGCAGGTCGCGGTCCCAGAGGTCGTGGTGTACAGTTTGAAAATGCCAGATGCGCTTGCCCGTCTTGGCATCGAGGGCAATCAGACAATTGGCGAAGAGGTTCTGACCTGGACGGGCACCGCCATAAAAATCAACCGAGGGCGAACCCGTTCCGGCATAGACAACGCCCCGCTTGTCGTCGACAACCATACCAGCCCAGCAGTTGGCTCCACCGAGTTTTTTGTATGAATCGGTCGCCCAGGTTTCGTAGCCATACTCGCCCGGCAGTGGAATGGTTCGAAACGTCCAGGCCAGTTTACCCGTGCGAACGTTAAACGCCCGAATGTTACCCGGCAGGGCATCGCCCCCTTCTGACACGCTCGACCCCATAATCAGATACTCATTATAGATAACGCCCGGCGTGGTAGCCCGGATGGAAAAGTCGGCCACATCATAGCCCAGCGTTTTTTTATCGCCAAGTCCTTCATGCAAATCGACCTCGCCATGTTGACCAAAGCTGTCGATCGGCTTGCCAGTCAAGGCATCGACAGCATATAACGTAGCGCCAACTGAATACAGAATTCGTTTGTCTGGTTTGCCATTGCGGTCGCCGTCTTCCCAATAAACAACTCCGCGCATGGGATGAAAACGCGGCTTTTTCGCCGGGTCGGCGAAGGGGTCAAATTTCCAGAGTGGCTGCCCTGTAGCGGCATTGACGGCAACGAGTTTCAGGCGCGGTGTGGTTCCGTACAGTACGCCATTGACCACAATGGGCTGGCATTGAATGTCCATGCCGCGCTCGTCGGGATTTTTATTTTCACCGGTATCGAACGTCCAGGCCAATTGCAGGTCCTTTACGTTTTGCCTGTTAACCTGCGTCAGGGGCGAGTAGCGGTTACCGGCCTTATTACCGCCATACGTGGGCCAGTCGGTATTAGCCGGTGGCTCGTTGCCGGGCGAAAATAAAGAGCGGTGGCCCGTCATAACGACTGACGTTGAACACACCAGCAGCAGGATAAAAACAACTTTCATGGGGTGGGTTTTTCGTAAAAGTCATACGTTATTTTCCACCGTACTTCCTGTCCGGGTGCTGCCTTCAAGTGCAGGTAAGGTTCGGGGCAGGAGGTGGTGGCACAGGCCCAGAAAACTAATTTTTCTAAGGGCTGATCACCGGTGGCCCGCACACCAGCGCCGGTTTTCAGGTTTTCGATGCGGATGTTGTAGTCGCTGGCCGTTGGGCCAAATCCCTGCAAACCGGCACTGTACACCTGCTCTTTCTTTTCCAGTTCGCGTGCATACAGCAGGTTTTTGCCCGTTGGCTGAATAACCGTGCCGAACCCTTTGCCTTCCCCTTTCACCTCGAACGGAAACCGGACAGCGATCTGCGGACCGGTGGGCTGCTTGTCGATTACCCAGAAGTTGTGGTTATACACGCTCGTTTCGATGATTTTTTGACCCATATTTTTCAGGCTATGTTCCAGAATTAGTTCGGGTTTGTTTTTGCTAAGTCGAACGGTTTTGGTGTAGCGGTACGCATAGCCTGTTGCATCAGTCAGTTCGTGCGTAAAACCGACATGGTCTTTATGCGTTTTTACCGTCCATTTTCCATGATTGGCAATGTCGTAGTGTTTGGAAAATGTGTACGCCTGCTCGTCGGGTTTCCGAAGGACGCCAACGCCAATTTTTACAAAGGTTTCGCCTGGTTTTGCTTCCTTAAAGTCTATTGGCATGAACTCCTCCGCCGGTCCGTTGATGGCGTCATGCGTTTTTGGGTTATAATTCTCAAACCATTGGTCTACGTATCTATGGCCCTTATAATCAAGGCTTTTGAACGCCCCCGACCAGTCGAACCGGGTACCCTGGTAATACCCCTGACTGGTATCGGGCAGGTACAGCGCGAGCTTAACCTGGCCGTTGGCCAGTTCGATTTGCGGAGGGTCAATGGTGGGTTTTGTGATGCCGCACAAACATACTAGTAGACTGATGAAGAGGATGGTCGTTTTCAAAGGCTTGTATTGGTTTTATGTTATTTTTCTCGCCGATGCGTACAAATACCCCCAACCCCCTAAAGGGGGCTTTGTCCAAGAGTGAGTAAAGCCCCTTTAAGGGGTTGGGGGTATTTGCAACCAGCTTATTGTTTCCATCGTTACCAATCCACGACCGAGCCATCCAGTGCGTTGTACGTTTCGGGGTTTTTCCAGTCGTGGCCGATTTTATCTTTCATCAGTGCCTCGTCCAACTCAACGCCCAGCCCCGGCCCTTTGGGAATCAGCACCGTGCCATCGGGTTGGAGTTTGAACGGGTTTTTTAAATAGCCTTCGCCCAGCGAGACCTGTTCCTGGACTAAGAAATTCGGGATACTGGCCGCTAAATTCAACCCGACCGCCAGTGAGATTGGTCCCATCGGATTATGCGGAGCAATGGGTACGTAATACGCTTCGGCCATGCCCGCAATGAGCCGACCTTCGGTGATGCCCCCCGCATGACACAAATCGGGCTGGATGATGCTGGCGGCCCCTTTCTCCAGGATTTCGCGGAAGCCCCATTTCGTAAAAATCCGCTCACCGGTGGCAATGGGCAGGTGCGTGCCCCGCGCAATGTCGACCATTGTGTCGACGTTTTGCGCCTGGCAGGGTTCCTCCACAAACATGGGTTTATACGGCTCTAACTCTTTAATCAGCACCTTGGCCAACTGGGGCGAAACGGCGCCGTGAAAGTCGATGGCGATGTCCATGTCGTCGCCCCCGGCCTCACGCAACGACGCAAAATTGTCGGCTGCGTACTTAATAAATTTCGGGTTTTCGACAATGTTGGCCGGGTTCTTTTTGGCGATGCCGGTTTTAATTACCGTGTACCCTTCGGCCTTTCGCTTCTTTATGTCTTCGGCATTGCTGGCGCGTCCGTACACCCGAACGCGGTCGCGGGTGGGGCCACCCAGCAGTTCGTACACGGGTACGTTCAGGAGTTTGCCTTTAATGTCCCACAACGCATGGTCGATACCACTCAGGGCACTCGTCAGAATCGGGCCGCCCCGGTAAAATGCGTGGCGGTAAATGGCCTGCCAGTGATGCACGACCGCCCGTGGGTCTTTCCCAATCAGGTACGGCTCGACTTCCTTGATGGCCGTTTGGATGGTGAGGGCACGCCCTTCGAGCAGCGGTTCGCCCAAGCCATAAACGCCCACGTCGGTATGAATTTTGAGAAAAATCCAGCGGGGCTTGACCAAAAACGTTTCGAGCTTCGTGATTTTCACTTTGCTGTAATCCCGAAACTGACCGGGATTGGCCGCATACGACGATTCAGGCAGGGCCATCGTACCCATACCGACAACGCCCAAAACCGACTGGATGGCCGAACGGCGGGAGATGGGTTTCTTGAAGGGAGATTTCATGGGGTTTGGGGTTGTGGTTTTTATGTAGAGACGCAATACCTTGCGTCTCCTGCGCGTCAGCAATACCTTGCGTCTCCTGCGCCGGATGGTATTGCTGACGCGAGTGAGACGCAAGGTATTGCGTCTCTACATGAATTACGGCCGAATCAGCGTTCCGTCCATTTTCCGTACCTGCCAGTTCGATTTGGTGCCGATGGGGTATTTGGCTGCTTCTTTTTCGTTGATATCGACGCCCAAACCTGGCACCTCATTCACTGACATGTACCCTTTGTTCATGGTCGGGCAGCCAGTGAATACCTCCTTCATTTTATCGGAAAACTGTACGGCTTCCTGAATACCGAAATTCCAGACGGCCAGGTCGATGTGGGCGTGAGCCGCGTGACCGACGGGCGATACGTCGCCGGGGCCGTGCCAGGCGGTGCGGATGTTGAACCACTCGCCCAACCGCGCCACTTTCATGGCCGGGGAAATGCCGCCAATCTGCGAAACGTGAATGCGGATAAAGTCGAACCACTGGTTCACCATCGGCTCCTTAAACTCATTGATATTGTTGAACAGTTCGCCCATCGCAATCGGCACCGACGTAGCCTGCCGAAGATTCGCAAACCACTTCATGTTTTCGGGCGAGAAGGGGTCTTCGATGAAGAACGGGCGGTATTCTTCAACCTGCTTAATCATGTTGATGGCGTCGATGGGCTGCACCCGCTCGTGAATGTCGTGGAGCAGCTCGACTTCATCGCCACACGCCTTCCTGACTACCTCGAACATCTTCGGCACGGATTTCAGGTATAACCGTTCATTCATGTAGTTGTCGGTGGCACCCCCAAAATTAGCGGCTTTAAAATCGGGCTGGTCGGACGTAGCGCCCACGGCTCCGTAACCGCCCTGCTGAATGCGAATGTATTTGAAGCCCTGCTCCATGAATTTCTTCACACTGTCGGCAGCGGCTTCGGGCGTGTTGCCACTCGCGTGGGTGTAGCACGGAATGGCAAACCGCACTTTTCCGCCAAGCAGTTGATACACGGGCATATTGGCCCGCTTGCCTTTGATGTCCCACAGCGCCTGGTCGAGCCCGCTCAGGGCGTTGTTGAGCACAGGGCCATTGCGCCAGTATGAACTGACATACGCACCCTGCCACATGTCTTCAATCTGGTCAACATCCTTGCCGACGCAGAACTCATTCAGGTACGTATTAATCGCCACCACCACGACAGCAGCCCGTTGGGTGAACGTCGCGCAGCCTAAGCCGTACAGACCCGGCTCGGTGGTTTCAACTTTTACGACAATCAGGTTGGAGCCTTGCGGGGCCGTCGCAATGGCCTTTACGCTTTTGATTTTGACGGGTGCCATTCCAACCGCATATTGGGGCGTTCCCTGCTGTTCGCGGGCTTCGGCGGTGGAAATGCCGCCAAATAAGCCAAGCACACCGGCGGAGGAGCCGAAGCCCAGCATTTTTAACGTATCGCGACGATTGAGGTCGGGTGTTTGCATGAGAGAATTTGTAACTGGTTAAGAGATTATAGCTGTGTTTCTTATAGATGATAGTTGTGTGTCGTGGTGTCGTGATGTCGGGTTCTCAAACCCGACACTAATCGTTGACGCAAGGTGTCGGGTTTGAGAACCCGACATCACGACGAGAACCCGACACCACGACAACAAACCCGACACCACCACGATTATAATTTCTTATCCCACCAAACCCGCGTATCCAGCGTGTTAGGCCCCTGTCGGGTGATGGCTTCGTTCAACATCCCCGAATTAACCGTAATCTCACTGTCGGGATATGGCAGGCGTCGGATGAAGTCACCCTTAACTTCGGAGCCGGGATAGGGGTTTTTCTTCAGCGCGGGAAAGCCGCTGCGCCGGAAATTGGCGAACGACTCGTTGCCATCTAAGAATGTAGCCACCCAATACTGCGTGTTAATCTGTTCCAGCGCCTTGCTGGCATCCAGCGGGTGTGTATCTAAATACGCTTTGATACTCGCTTCGGGTAGAACCGCTGCTGGACCATACGACGCCATCTGCTCTAAGTTGGCCCGGATGCCCTTCGCGTAATAGTCGGCCGCCGTACCGGTCACCCAGCCGCGAACGGCGGCTTCGGCCAGCAGGAGTTGCGTTTGCGCGTGGGTAACGTGGAATTCGGGCGCGTCCAACGCCAGCACCGTACTCAGATTTACCTGCGAATAATCCCACAGGCTGACCACGCCGGTTTGCGGGAAGGTTTGGGCAATTGTTACGTCGTTATAGCCCATCGGCATCCCAATCTGCACTTTCGGGTCGGAGGTAGCCCGTGCGGACGTTTGTTCCGGTCCGCCCTTAGCCCCCACATACCGCACGGCGAAGATTGGCAGACGTGGGTCGTTGTTCGCTTTGAGGTAATCTACAAAAGGAGCTGCGAGGTAAAAATTGGTTTTTTCGCGGGCAGCTAAGTGGTTGGCAATGTAGTTGTTGTAAATGGCCGTATGCCGGATAATTGAGTTATCGGCGTTGGACGCGAACACCCCACCCGCCACGGCTTTTTTCACGTAGGCTTCTGCCGTAGCCGGGTCAACTTTTGTGTGGCGCATGGCGGCCCGCAGCATGAGTGAATAGCCCAGCTTTTTCCACTTGGCTACATCGCCCCCGTACAGAATATCGGTCGTTACGGCGGCCTGTGTGGTGGTCAGCGCAGCCGAAGCCTCTTCCAATTCCTTCAGAATGTCCTTATAAATCGCCTGCTGGGCATCGTATTTAGGTGTGATAATCTCGGTCGTGTAGCCCTGCCCCGCTTCAAAATAAGGAATATCCCCATACGTATCAGTCAGAATCATGAACGAATAGGCTTTCCAGATGCGGGCCGCGTTATAGGTGTTGATTTGCAGCGGGTCGCCCTTAGTTTGGTTCAGTACGGCGATTAACTGTTTTATCACGTTGCGGTAGAAATTAACCCAGACTAAGGGCGTATTACCTCCGTTGACCTGGTCGTAATTTCCACCCGACAGCGAACTGCCGTAGGGCGTGATAATCTGCTGTACAATCCCAAAATTATAGGTCAGCATTCCCAGCGTAGACCCCCCATCCAGGTAGGTGGTACTCACAATCGCCTTGTTCAGAATCAGCGACGGGGCCAGAAACGTGGGGTCTACCTTGTTGATATTCAGTTCCTCAAAGCCATCATCACAGCCCGAAAGCAGGCTTAGAGAGAGGAGTAAGGAGAGGGTATATTTCAGATTTGTTTTCATGAGATTATAGTTTACGGTTTACGGTTTGTGGTGAGTAGTTTGTAGTTGGCTGACCGCAACGGCGGTGATGCGGCATTCCGACCGTGCGAAAGCAACGTATGCGTCAGCCAACTACAAACTACTCACCACAAACTACAAACTTGATTTAAAATCGAGCGTTCAAATTAAATCCAATGCTGCGGGTAGGCGGCAGCCCCGGCCAGAAGTCCAGCCCCACGGCATTATCCGACGACACTAAGGCTTCTTCGGGGTCCATGTTTTCGGTCCATTTCTTGATAATCAGCACGTTGTTCGCTACGGCATTCAGTTTCAACCCTTTGATGAAAAAACGCTGGGGAAGCAGTTTGCCAAAATCGTAGCCTATCGACAGTTGCCGCAATTTCCAGAAGCCGGCATTGTTCACAAAATCCTCATTGATAGCCAGCGGGTTGATGGATTCATAGAAGGGCTGCACCGCTGATTTCGTCTGGTTGATTTCGCCGTTCGGATTGACCCCGTTCCCAATCACGTAGCCCACATCGCGACCCGGCAGCGTTCGTTTCGACAGGCCGTGGCGCATGTAATTGATGTTACGGCCAGCAATCAGTTTGTGGCCTAACTTGAAATCAATCAGGGCCGACAGCGAGATGCCCCGGAACGTGAATGTGTTGGTGATGCCGCCGAAGTAGGTGGGCAGCGCGTTCCCCACGTTCACTAAGTTGTTGTTACGCAGCGGTAGGCCACTGTTGGGGTCGAACACCTGCCGCCCCTGGGCATCCCGCAGGTAGGTGAAGGTGTACAATTGCCCGATGGGCTTGCCAACCACCTGATGCAGGTTTCGGCCTCCACCGCTGCTCACCGCAATGACGGTATCATTCGGCGACAAGCCTAACTGCAGCACCTTCGAGGTATTATAGGACACGTTGGCGCTGACATCCCACCGAAACGCATTCGTCGTCACGGGCGAAAACGTCAGCAGCATCTCCAGGCCCTGGTTCATACTCCGGCCTACGTTGATGAGCTTGCTGGTATAGGACGAAGCATCGGAAATCTGGGCGGCCAGAATCTGGTCTTCAGTCGTTTTGTGATAATACGTAAAATCAAAGCCTATCCTGTTTTGAAAGAGCTTCAACTCCACGCCAACCTCGGCTTCCTGAATGCGGAGTGGGCGCAGGTTTTTGTTCGGCACTACCGACGCGTTGATGCCCCCCAACGGCACGAGCTGTCCCGACGGAGTGGGAAACGAATTGTTGTCGACCGAGTAGTAGAGCGCATTGGAATACGGCGCTACGTTATCCGACCCCACCTGCGCGTAGGCGGCCCGCAACTTGCCAAACGACAGCCAGGCGGGCAGGCCCTCAAACGCCTGCGAGAACACGAAACTGCCTGTGACAGACGGATACAGGATGCTGTTATTGGCCGGGGCCAGCGTCGAGAACCAGTCGTTGCGGGCCGTTACGTTCAGGAACAGGTAATCCCGGTACGACAGCGTAGCGGCCCCGAACACAGAGTTGATTTTCTTCTCCGACAGGGCGTATATCGGGTTTTTAATCCGGCCATTGGCAACCGTGTATAGCCCCGGCGTCACGAAATCCTGTACCGTCACGCTGTTGTAATCATTGCGGGCATAGCGCGTATTTCCGCCCAGAGTTATGTCCACGCCAATCTTCCCGAACGTTTTGTTCGCCCCCAGAATGAGGTCGAGATTCCGCTCGGTATTCTGGCGTACATCCTGGGTGTAAGACCCGTTTACGAAGCCAACCGGAGCGCGGGCAATGGGTGCGTAGCCGTTGGGAATGTTGTAGTCCTGATTACGGACGTAATAGTCCTGGGCAATTCGTCCCTGCACATACAGCCAGTCGGTGAACTGGTATTTGAGGGCGATGTTGCCAAACACACGGTCGCGGTTGATGTTCTCGAAGTGCCGGTTCATCGAATAGTACGGGTTGTTCCGGACCAGAAAGCGCGCAAACGAAAATTCATCGCCATTGGGCAGGGTCTGATTGTCCCGCAGGGCATCAAATGGCATGGAATTGGCCAGTGTGAAAATCACCGTCGACACCGAAAAATCCTGGGTATTCAACTGGGGGGGGTTGATGTTATTCTCTTTCGAATAGTTGATATTTCCGCTGGCGGTCAGTTTGGGGGTGATGTTCTGGGTGAAGCCGAGGTTAATCACCTTGCGGTTGAAGGTGTTGTTCTCCATAATCCCCTTGTTGTCGGTGTTGCTGAACGAAAGGCTGAACCCACCGGTATCCCCGTTGTTCGCTACGGTTACGGTATTGGTAAAGTTGGTACCCACGCGGTAGAACTGCTTCACCCGGTTGAAAACCGGCTCATAGGGATAGGTCTTATTGTCGAACAGGATTTGCGTCATGCCCGGCTGAAACTTCTCACCAAAACTCCACACACCTGAACTTGGAAAAGCCGTGGTTGGCCGTTTCCCGCCTTCACCCTGCCCGTACTCGTACTGAAAATCAGTGAAATCCAGTGGCGTATCGGTGGTAAAATTGGTGTTGTAGGTAACGCCAAACCCTTTGCCCGCCCCCCGGCTTTTGGTGGTAATCATCACCACACCGTCTTTGGCGCGTGAGCCATACAGGGCGGCTGCCGTAGCTCCTTTCAGCACCGTCATGGTTTCAATATCGTCGGGGTTGATGCTGCTCAGTCCATCGCCCCCGTCGGAACTATTCGCGGCACGCGTGCCAAAATCGCCACCGAGCGAATAGTTGGAGTTGTCGATGGGCACCCCGTTCACCACAATCAGCGGGTTGTTCTGCCCCGAAAACGACGACTGCCCGCGAATCCGAATCTTGGCTGTTCCGGCGGGTCCCGTTCCCATCGTGGTGATGTTCACCCCGGCCATTTTTCCCTGGAGTCCACTCACAAAATTGGGCGTGCGGTTGGTGGAAATCTGGTCGGCATTGACTGTAGCTGTTGCATAGCCCAGCGTTTTGGCTTCCCGCTTAATGCCGAGGGCCGTTATAACATATTCGTCGAGAATTTTCGCGTCTTCTGCCAACTGCACATTGATGATGGAGCGATTGTTGACCGGAATCGTCTGGCTGACGTAGCTGATGTACGAAAAAACCAGCGACGCATTCGGCTGTACGTTAATGGAATAGTTCCCCGACGCATCGGTCGCCGTACCCACCGACGTCCCGCCCACCACCACGTTCACGCCAGGCAGACCCTGGTCATTAGCACCGGTGACTTTACCAGTCACTCTGTTCTGTGCAAAGCCATAGCCCTGACAAAGCAGCAGCCACAGCACAAGTAGTTTTACAGGTTTTTTCATGGTTTAAGGAATAGTTAAAAAAGGAGACTCGATAAAAGAAACTTGTAAGCTACCGTCTGAACTACCCCCAACCCCCTGAAGGGGGCTTTGTTCACTCGTTGATTAAGCCCCCTTCAGGGGGTTGGGGGTAGTTCAGACGGTAGCCATCACCAATTGTGAATCGACCCATCGGGCGCTTTCAGAATCGGGTGCGGGAACTTGGTATTTTCTTTAACCTCCATGATGAAGGTGGCCTTCTTCGGGTCGAACTTCACGCCCAAACCCGGCTCAGGGTTCAGGTAGAGTTTGCCATTTTTGAAATTGACAAAATCCTCGTTGAAGTAAGGTGGCCGTTCGGGTTCACCCCCGCCTAATTCCATCAGGCAGCGCGTGGGGCTGCTGGAGCCTAATACATGTACCAGTGTTGCAGTCGACAGCGGCCCCGTGAAATGCGGAATCATGCCCACATAGTGCGTTTCGCACATGGACGCCAGTTTTTTAAATTCGGAGATGCCGCCCGTGTTCGGAATCGTAAACCGGGTGTAATCAATCAGGTGCTGCTCAATGAAAGTATTGCTGTCCCAGCGGTCGCCAAATTGTTCGCCAACGGCAATGGGCACGCTGGTCATCTGCCGCACAGTTTTGTAGACGTCCGGGTTTTCGGAGCGGACAATATCTTCGACGAAATACGGCTCCAGACTTTCCAGTGCTTTGCAGATTTTGATGCCTTCGGTGGTATCGAAGCGCGTGTGCAGGTCAACAGCCCATTTGCCGCCCCCGCCCACAGCCGCGTCGATGCGTTTGCAGAAGTCGATGGTTTTTTTGGCATTGTCATAGAAGTCGAACGGGTCGGCCCCGTTGCCGCCCGTTGGCCCGATGCGGTAGGCCCGCAACCCGGCTTCGATGCAGTCTCTGGCGCGTTCTTCTTCCGTTTTGGCCTTCGACGCGCGAAAACCCGTGGCATAACATTCGATGTAGTCGCGGGTGGCTCCGCCCAGCAATTCATAGACGGGTACGCCCAGGGCTTTGCCTTTAATGTCCCACAGGGCCATATCCAGTGCGCCCTGCGCGTGGAGTTTTTCGCGGCCCGGCGGGTAAAACATACCCCGGTACAGATTCTGCCAGATGTGCTCGACGCGGAACGGATTTTCGCCAATCATCATCTGGGCCAACTGCTCAATCATGTCTTTCGAGCCACCTTCGCCAATGCCAATAATGCCGCCATCGGTTTCGATTTCAACAATGCCCCGCGCCTGATTGAAGAGCGGTTTGGTATAGCCGGGTGCCGCGTAATACCGGATTTTGGTAATCTTCAGTTTGGGGGGAGCGGCCAATGCATCCAGAAGCGGGAACCCCGTCATAACCGCCGTTGAGCAGAGCGTTGCAGACTTTAGAAAACTTCTTCGTTGCATAGGATTAGGTTAAAATAGAGGAAGGAAGTTAGTCTCGTTTAAACGATTAAGCAACCGCATAAAAAATGGTTTATTCAGGTATCCTGATTTTTCGCCCCGAAGAATTCCGGGCAATTAGTTTGGCTTCCATCAGCACTTGTTCAGGAGCTTCCTGCGGGTTTTTTAGTTTATTAACAAGCACTTTAACGGCTGTTTTCCCCAAATCATCCATGGGTTGTTCTAAGTAGGTTATCGGGCAGTAGTAGAGGTCGAACGCTTCGGCCTGACCAAAACTGACAATGGCGAGGTCATTGGGCACGTTAAGCTCTAACTGATTAATGTATTTCAGACCGCTGATGGCAATCCGATACGTGGCAAAAATCAGTGCATCGACCGGCGCATCCGACGCCAGCATCGCATCGATTCCTTCCTTAACTTCCTGCTCAATTGACTCAAACCCAACTTCGCATAACCACTCGGGCCGAAACCCGATGCCATGCGCCTGAAGTGCGTTTCTGTAGCCCCGTATCCGCTCCTGCATATGAAAAAGCCCGGATTTATACGCAATCAGACCAATCTGTTCATAGCCATTCGCTACCAGATGCGAACCAGCTTCATAGGAAGCCAGGTAGTTATTCAGCGACACAAAATCGGTTTCTATTTCCGGGAAATGCCTGTCTAATAGAACAAACGCGGTATTTTTCTCTTTCAGGTAGTGAATCTGTTCTTCCGAATTTTCGGCCGATACAATGATTAATCCATCGACCTGCCGGTTCAGGAATACGTCAATTAAATCCTGTGATTTATCGGCGGTCTCATCCGAACTCCCAATAATGACCGTATATCCGTGTTTCTTGGCTTCGTCTTCAACAATCCGGGCGATATTCGCGAAAAAGGGATTGGCAATATCGGCGATTAGTAAGCCTATCGTATGGGTTTTACCACTCCGTAAGCTCTTAGCCAAATAGCTTGGCTGATAATTCAGTTCGCTGGCTATCTTCCTGATTTTAATGGCAATCTCCTGCCCTACCCGGCTCTCTTTTTCCTTCCCATTGAGCACATACGACACCAAAGCCGTAGAAACACCTGCCTGCTGGGCTATATCTTTTATTGATACTTTTTGCTTGCCCATAAAACCTGAAAACGGCTATAATACATGGGTATGGCTTCTTTAGAACTTACCTTCAACCTGGATGCCCAAAAGTAAGCTTAATCGTTTAAATAGCAAATAAATTGGTAGAATTTTATTAATTTATTTTGTTATTCGTATAAAAACGGGGAGCCTGGGTTAGTATGAGCGTTATGATTTTTATCAGCGCAAGTCATAGTAATCATAAAAATCAGCGTTCTATTTTTAAAATATCCTTACCTGTCCAAGCAACAAATGCTGTATTTTGCCGGTCAGTTTTCAATAACTACTCATTAGCCATTATATACTCATCATGCTGTATCCGCTAACATTTGAGACCATTTTTAAAGATAAGATTTGGGGTGGACAGAAAATCAAAACCATTCTGGAGAAAGACTTCGCGCCCCTGCCCAATTGTGGCGAAACCTGGGAAGTTTCGGATGTAGACGGAAACGTGTCGGTGGTGCGGGAAGGTAGTTTGCAGGGAAAAACACTGCATGAATTGGTTGAACAGTATAAAGATAAGTTAGTAGGTGAGCATGTGTATGCCCAATACGGCAACCGATTCCCACTGCTGGTCAAATTCATCGACGCCAACGACGACCTCTCCATTCAGGTTCACCCCAACGACGAACTGGCCAAACAACGGGGCAGTGGTTTTGGAAAAACCGAGATGTGGTACATTATGCAGGCCGACGAGGGCGCGAAACTCAATTCGGGTTTCAATCGGGAAGTGACAAAAGACGAGTATGTCAGTGCTGTCGCTAACAACACGATTCAGGACCTGCTCAACATCGAGTCGGCCCAGCCCGGCGATGTCTTTTTTCTGCCCGCCGGACGCGTTCACTACATCGGCAAAGGGCTGCTGCTGGCCGAAATTCAGCAAACCTCTGATACGACCTATCGCATTTACGACTTCGACCGGGTCGATGCTACCACTGGTCAGAAACGCGAACTCCACACCGACCTGGCCGTCGATGCCATTGACTACCAGCACTATGACCAGTATAAAACACAGTTCGAGCGCAAACAGAATGAGAGCGTCAACGCCGTTACGAGCGACTATTTTGTGACAAACGTGCTGAATTTCAGCCAGGAAGTCCAGCACGACTACACTCATATCGACTCCTTTGTGATTCTGATTTGTGTGGCCGGTGCGCTCACCATTGAAACGGAAGGCGGCTACAACCTACCCCTGAAAATGGGGCAGTGCGTGCTGATTCCAGCCTCGATAAATACGGTTACGCTCGTGCCCGATGGCGACATGACCGTGCTGGAAACGTATGTGCCCTGATGGGGTAAAGGCCAATCCTTTTCGTTATTTTTGCGGCCTTAAATACCGGTCAACCGACCGATTAGCTAACTGACATGGTGCTGAGTGAACAAGAGATAAACCGCCGTCTAAAGCGTGCCGAATTAATGCAGATGGGGATCGACCCCTACCCCGCTGCCCTGTTTGATGTAACCACAACCATCGCCGACATTCGGGCGGCTTTTCAGACAAAAGACACCAGCCTTGAACCCGAAATGGACCTCTCCGGCGACGAACGCTGGGGCAATGTTCAACTCGCCGGACGGCTGATGATTATTCGCATTAGTGGCAGTGCATCCTTTGCGGAAATACAGGATTCTACGGGACGGCTGCAGCTCTACTTCCGGCGCGATGATATTTGCCCCGGTGAGGATAAAACGCTGTACAACACGGTCTTCAAAAAATTGCTGGATATTGGCGACATCCTTGGGGTACGCGGCCACGTGTTCTCCACCAAAACCGGCGAACTGTCCGTCTACGTGAAAGAATTCACGATTCTGAATAAGGCACTGCGCCCGTTGCCGGTTGTGAAAGAGGTGGTAAACGAGCAAGGCGAAACCGAAATCTATGATGCCTTCACCGACCCCGAACAACGCTACCGCCAACGGTATGTCGACCTGATTGTGAACCCGCAGGTGCGCGATGTGTTCGTGAAGCGCACGAAATTAGTTAACTCGATCCGGCAGTTTTTAAGCCAGAAAGGGTATCTGGAGGTTGAAACTCCTATTTTGCAGCCCATTCATGGGGGGGCGGCTGCCCGGCCTTTCCGCACGCACCACAACTCGCTCGACATGACGCTCTATATGCGGATTGCCAACGAGTTATACCTGAAACGGCTGATTGTGGGTGGCTACGATGGCGTGTTCGAGTTTGCCAAAGACTTCCGAAACGAGGGTATGGACCGCACCCACAATCCCGAATTTACGCAGGTCGAATTTTACGTGGCCTATAAAGATTACCTCTGGATGATGGACACCATCGAGGAGATGGTCGAAAAGGTTGCGTTAGACGTGGCCGGAACTACCCAGGTGACCGTTGGCCAGAATGTAATTGATTTCAAACGCCCCTGGAAGCGGCTCACCATGTTCGAAGCCATTCAGGAATATACCGGCGTCGATGTGTCGGCGATGGACGAAACGGCACTTCGGCAGGTGGCCCAAAGCCGGGGCATCCGCGTGGACAGCACGATGGGCAAGTCGAAATTGATTGACGAATTGTTCGGTGATGCCTGCGAACCTAACCTGATTCAGCCGACGTTCATCACCGATTATCCCGTCGAGATGTCGCCCCTGACGAAGAAGCACCGCAGCAAACCGGGTCTGGTGGAGCGGTTCGAGGCTATCTGCAACGGGAAAGAAATTGCTAACGCCTATTCTGAATTAAACGACCCCCTCGACCAGCGCGAGCGGTTTGAGGAACAGTTGCGTTTAGCCGAACGGGGCGATGAGGAAGCAATGGCCCTGGACGAGGATTTTCTGCGGGCGCTCGAATACGGCATGCCGCCCACGGCAGGCGTTGGTCTGGGCATCGACCGCCTAACGATGATTATGACCAACCAGCCTTCGATTCAGGATGTGCTGTTTTTTCCGCAGATGCGGCCCGAAAAGAAACTGGAGCAGTCAGACGAAAGTGATTTCGTGGCCGCCGGTGTGCCCGCCGAGTGGGTTCCGGCAGTGCAGAAGCTGGGGTTTCTGACCGTTGAGCAATTGCGGACGGCCAACCCCAATAAGCTTTTCAATGATTTGGGGGGCGTTCGTAAGAAATTAAAAATGGAGACCAAACTACCCGCTCTGGATGACGTGAAAGGCTGGACGGGTCAGTAGAGCGGCCAAAACTCAAAAACCCCACCTGGCGTCCGGGCGGGGTTTGCCTGGTCTGAACAGACGCTGTAGGCGTACTAATCCTGGTCGATTTTTTTCACTTTCACGGCGTTTAATCCTTTTTTGCCGTCAACCACGTCAAACTGCACCCGGTCTTTCTCGCGAATCGTTAGTCCATTCAGGCCGGTAATGTGGACGAAGATGTCCCGGTTGGTATCGTCCTCAACGATAAATCCGTAACCTTTACTTTCGTTAAAAAATTTTACTACACCTGTTTGCATAAAACGTAAAAAATTAAACAATTAAACATAAAGAGGGTCAGTTACTAACAAAGATCGCGAGACCTCGACCAGGGTAAAAGCAACGGCATAGTTACTTGAGCATCAACGGGCTTTGTTAAAAAAACAGCGAAAAACAATACGGATGTGTCGTTAACGCCGTTACAACGCAAAGAAAACAAAAATGTTCTGACTTCAATCAGTTTGAAGTCACTTTTAAAGGATTTTGACTAAGTTTATATCGGTTATCTTTGCAAATGGCAAACAATCTACCAAAAGATTCGTTAGTACGAGTTGCCAGTTGCGCGAACATGACCGATACACTTCGCACTATAAAGCATGGATAAGATTCGATATTTTGTAGAAAAGCAAGCATTTGGGGTCTGTGCATTGCTGGGCGAAAAGATGAATATTTCGGCCAGCAGCATTCGATTGTATTTTATTTATACCTCATTTCTAACGCTTGGCTCTCCCGTTATTCTTTATCTGATTCTGGCGTTCTGGATGGAAATGAACAAGCATACGCGCCGACATGCTCACCCCACAATTTGGGAACTGTGAAACTATACATAATGTAACCACTATAAGATAAAGTTATCTTTGATAGTTAACGTGTCGAAAGTTGCGGTAGGGACCAGCCGCCCGGAGGTTCTGTTATAGAATTTCCCCGCTCTCCAGGAATAAATCAACTTTAAGTTACTACGGTACGGGTGAACAAATTTGGCCTTGCTTTACCCCAGCCGGTCAATGTTGGCATGATTATAGTGATCCAGTGGGCGAATCGGTCGGGCGCTCGCAGCCGACTAACATAAAAATAGGCACGAAAGAAATCCAACCCTCCACCCAAATAGCCTACCCGGTCCGGGACGTGGCTAATCGGGCCACTGCTCTGCTGTCAAGAGTGGTGTTTTCTCTGAACAGAACCCAGCTCGTCTGTTGAGCCAGCAACCCGGCAAATACCCTTACAGTCTCGTCGATTACCACACACACAACCCGTTATACAGGCATTTCGGTCAGGCTATTTTAGTTTTAGTCCACATACCGCTTCCCTGGCCCAAGGGCGGCCCGGCCACTCACAGCCGACCATCTTCTCTTTTTTAAGCGTCTAACCTGTCGGGTTGAACACGCCTGGTTCCTCCAATTATACGTCCTCTGAATCGCTAAAATTTACGCCAAAGTAGGGTAATCATCATTCTTTGGCGTAGATTTTGCACACTACACTATAAGTTACCATCTCAACCTAATCAATAACTCTTCTTTTACTAATTTTTTAGAAATAATGAAAAACATAGCTCTATTTATTCTGCTGGCCAGTAGTCAATTAGCTTCTCCAACTGTAGGTTTCGGCCAGGCGCCTAACTTAGGAACTACAGCCAGTTTTGCTGTTTTCACTGCCGCCGGTGCTTTTAGCAATGATGGGGCTACAGTCATATCGGGCAATATTGGCACTCATGTCGGTGCACTCACTGGATTTCCTCCGGGAACAGTCATTGGAGAAACTCATGTGGCCAATGCTACCTCAGCCCAGGCCGCCACCGATGTGGACGTTGCCTATGGTTCATTGACGGGAGTTACCTGTGGTTCTGTTATAGGAACCACCCTGGGAAACAACCAGGTTCTCACTCCGAACGTTTACTGCACCGGAGCGGCTTCAACATTAACTGGAAACTTAACGCTGGATGGACAGAACAACCCGAATGCCTTGTTTATTATCAAGATAGGCGGCCCTTTATCGACAGCCGCCTTATCAACCATCAGTCTGATTAATGGAGCCTCCTGCAGCAATGTCTATTTCCAGGTTAACGGGGCAGTCATTTTAGAGACTAATTCCGTTTTCAAAGGTACTATACTGGCTAATGGCGCTATCAGCCTGTTGGAAGGGGCATCACTCGAAGGCAGAGCTCTTTCCCGCGGGGGAGCTATTAGCTTGCATAATAATGTAGTGTCAGCAACAACCCTATCACTGGGTGTTGTTACGGCCGGAGCCTGTAGTCCGGCAACTAACCTGTTTAGCATCTCAGGTACCTTTAGCCTGACCAATGCTGCTGTCGGCATAGCCACCCTTACCGATGGCACATCCACGGCGACGGTTTCCGTTAGCGCTGGCAATACGTCGGTGCCTTACAGCCTGACGGGCCTGATTTCAGGCACAGGTACTCATACGGTTACAGCAGGTTATGGGTGCAAAATCTTCAGCGTGACCTACACCGCTCCGGCTTCCTGTACCGTGAGTTTAGGCGGCCTGGTCTTTTCTGACAACAACAATGACGGTCTGCGGAACGGGGGCGATACGCCTATACCGGGTGTAACGGTCACCCTGCTCGATGGCGCCAACGCGCCCATCACCAGCACAACTACCAATGCATCGGGTCTGTATAGTTTCTCTGGGTTAACCTCCGCCCTACCCTACTCGGTGAGTTACACCACCCCAACCGGCTACTCGGCCACGGCTCCCAGCCTTACCGGGCCGCTAACGCTGACTTCGGGTGAGAACACCACCCCGGATGTGGGCTTCCTGCCGCTCGTCAATTCCTTACTGTCCGTGCAGAGTTTTGTTGATCGCTCAATAGCCAGGGTCGGCGATTTACTGACGTATGCCGTGGTAGTGACCAACGCTGGCTCAACGTCAGCATCTACGACTGTACGTGACTCGGTCAGTGCCGGTTTAACCTATGTACCCGGCTCAGCCGCAGTGCCAGCAGGTACATCGTTTACAGTTGGCCAGCCACTCAGCTTATGGGATATACCAGTCATTGCCCCTGGTCAGAGCCTGACCCTGACGTTTCAGGTTAGGGTGGATTCTACGGGTATCCTCTATAACACAGCGACTATACCCGGCGACACCGTTAAGGTTTGCACCTCCATACCCGTCAAACTGTGCGTCGGTGATGAATATACCCTTACCGCACCGGTAGGCCGCACTGTCTATAGCTGGTACAAGGATAACGTGCTCATTGCGGGGCAGACGACTAATGTACTGGTCGTGACAGCGCCTGGCACATACAGTTTAGGCGTAGATAACGCTGGCGGGCTATGCGCCAACTTCTCCTGCTGTCCTTTCATTGTTGAAGAGGACACCCTGCCCGTCTTTCAGGCTGTAGCCATTGCGGCTACTTGTCAGGGTAACAGTCCGCAAAGCAATGGCCGGCTTGTGTTAACCAATTTTAACCTGGGTCATACCTACCAGTACTCATTGGGTTCAACGTTTAACCCAGCCGCTTCCCTCTCTGGCGCACCGCAGGCAATTCCGTCAAATGGAGTGATTGTTAGTACCCTGGCTAATCCGGCAGTCGTTCAATCCTATACCGTGCGGGTTATTAACAGTTCGGGCTGCTATACGGATATGGCGGTGATTCTGATACCCACCGTGTGCGGTTGCCCCGTGGATGTATGTGTACCTTATGTGATTGCCCAAACCAATCGGCCTAAACGTATCGGCGACCTAATTCGGTAGAAGTGATGAATGATTTTTTGTAGAATCATTCATCACCGCACGGGCGGCTCCGTCATCATTCCCGTAAACGTCTTTTTGCCTTCAACAAAATAGTGCCAGACGATACTCTTGGGATATAAACCGACCTCGACCTTCCGCTGCTGTTTCAATATATTGCGCTGTTTCTGGAGGTGTGGCAAATGACCATAAAAGGCGAAATGCGCGCGCAGAATAGCCCAAACGTCGCGCCATTGCCCTACCTTCAGAAACAGAAGCGACGATAGGCCGTCCAGCACCAGACGCCACAGCAACTTGGGCCATAACCACCCGTCGGCTGGCCAGTTTTTGTAGAGCATATACAGGCTGTTGCGGTAGTTGAGGTAGGTTTTGTGCGGATTCGATTTGTGCAGCGTGCCGCCCCCCACGTGATACACCGCCGACGCTCCGCAGGCCCAGACTTCGTAGCCGAGCTGCTGAACGCGCCAGCACCAGTCAATCTCCTCCATATGGGCAAAAAACGATTCATCGAAACCACCCGTTTCATGAAATACGTCGGCCCGCACAAACAGGCACGCGCCCGTTGCCCAAAACACCCGGCGGTTATCGTCATATTGACCCTGGTCGGCTTCAAACGCAGCAAAGATTCGCCCCCGGCAGAAAACATACCCCAACCAGTCAACAAAGCCACCGGCTGCGCCCGCGTGTTCAAACAAGTCGGGGTGACTATACGACAGAATTTTAGGCTGGCAGGCCGCCATGCGCGGGTTCGCTTCCAATAAAGCCAGTACGGGCGAAATCCAGCCCGGTGTTACGTCAATATCAGAATTCAGCAGCACATAATACGTTGCCCCGCCATACTGCGTTCGGATGCGGTCGAGGGCCGTGTTATAGCCACCGGCATAGCCTTCGTTGCGCGGAAGTTCGATAAGGCGAACGGCGGGGAAGGTTAAGCGGACGAAGGACACCGACGAATCGGTGGATGCGCTATCGGCTACGTACACCGGATGCCCGTCGGCATGGGCCAGTACCGCTGGCAGAAATTTAGCTAAAAACGGTTGCCCGTTGTAATTGAGAATAACAATGGCAAGGGTAGTCACAGAACAAATTTACGCTGTACGAATTACGATGTACGATTTTTCACTCGTCAGTAATAAATTGTACAGCGTAATTCGTACAGCGTACTTCATTACATTAGCCCATCTAAGTTCAGGCCGGGAATGTTGGGCAGCAGGCCTTCGGTGGCCTGGCGGAGGTGTTCGCGGGCTTTGGTGTCAACGTTGGCCATGGCTTTGTTGGTGGCCGCCACAATCAGGTCCTGCAACATCTCGCGGTCGTCGGCCGGGGTCGCGCCCGACTTGATCAGATCGGGGTCAATCTCAATTTTGAGGACGTTTTTCAGACCATTAACGGTCACCTTTACCAAACCCGCCCCCGACTCACCCGTTTCTGTAACGTTGCTGAGGGTCTCCTGGGCATCTTTCATTCGGGATTGAACTTCTTTCATTTTCCCGAACATATCCATCATGTTCATAGCCTTTTAGTCGATAGTCAGTAGTCGATAGCATTCAGCGAAGTCACTATTGACTATCGACTAATGCCTATCAACTTCTTCATCGTATCAATAACACAGCGCCCGTGCGAACAGTTTTCAGGCCGGTCAAATCAATAACCTCGATTCGATACAGGTACTGGCCGGTAGCGGCCTCCTGCCCATTCACCAGGCCATCCCAGCCTTTGGTTTTATCGGTCGTGCTATACACCACTTCGCCCCACCGATTATAGACGTGCATGGTGAACTGGTCAACATAAATGCCTCTGGCCAGCAGTTCATCATTGATACCGTCGCCGTTGGGCGTGAACGCATCGGGCACTAAAATTCGGGCTTCGCGCCGGAACGTAAAAAAATTGGAAAAGCTGAGGTTACCGTCAGTGCCAATGGCAATAATCCGGTATTTCTGCGATTGCAGGTTGGGGTCGTTGGGGTCAGGTTCGTAGTGTGTGTTGGCGCTAACCGGAATTTCGCGCTTTGTGCCATTCACCGAGTCAATGACCTCAACAATGTAGTTGTTAACCGAACCCGGCACAAAGGGCGACTCGGCCGTCCAGTCGATGCCTGTACTTGACTGCGACCCCAAAAACACCGTACAAACCGGCTCCGACGGGACTGATGTGAGACCACAGTTGTTCAGATAGGCTACCTGATAACAATAGGACCCCGCCGACGGGTCAGCCGTTTCATCGATGAATTGACTCTTACCGTCAACCGTGGCAATCTGCTGAAAACCAGACGGTCCGCTGGCCCGGCTAACGATTAATGTAAAGCTTGTTCCAACGTTGGGCTGGGTGGCCACAATACGGGGGCGGTTGTTTTCGATGGTAACAAGAATATTCGCGGATCCGGCGGGTACGTCGCCGTTGATGCCCATGACGCAGACCGGGGCCGATGTTACTACAGTCTGGGCAGTTCCGCTAATGGTCGCTTCGATAGAGTAGCAGTACTGGGTGCCACACGCAATAGCAGAAACATCAGGATAGGTACCGGTGTTTCGATTGGTCTGTGTACCACCCGTTGGAGCGCCATTTCGTAAAATCCGATAATAGCGAAACGGCGAGGCTGCCGAAATGGTACCTGCATAAGGCTGCCAGCTTAAGTTATTCTTCTTGTTCTCGGCTTTGACATCTAACACCAAACTGCACACTTCGTCGGATTTCAGGCTGTTGCAGCCATCCTGCGACAAAATCTGAAAACACTGCACCTGGTTGGCATCCGTTTGAACGGTGAATGTGCCTGGCCCGGTGCCTTTCTGCCCTGTTGCGACATACGCTCCGTTTATTTTTTGATAAAGCTGCACCGAGGCTGTCGGGGCCGTCTGGTACTTGAGTTCAATGGAACTCGTGCTGGTGGTTGTCAGGGCCGTAATGGTCGGCTGCAGGCTGGCTGATGTAACCGTGACGGGCGACGATGAGGTTATGGGGGAGTTGCAATTGGCAGGCGCGTTATAAATACCCTGCACTGTGACTGTGTAGGTTGAGTTGGTGGCATTTCCATACGTATGCGCTACCTGACCCAGCATTTCGGCCCGTGTTTTTCGTTCGACAACCCTATCGCCCCAATTCACCTCATAGGTGTCATACTGGCCTAACGTAGTGGCATCGACGACAACAAGTGCCCTCCGGTTAGAGCAGGTTGTAACAACAAACTTTATTGGATCGAGCGGCAGAACGGTGACTGTCTGGCAGGCAATTGTTCCCGTTCCCGTTCCACTGCCGGCCTGTATAACGGTGTATGTACCCGGTTTGCTGTAGCTGAAACTTTTATCGGGCTTAAGAACAACCTTATCAATTGAACTCATCCCGTCATACGAAAAATTATACTGTTCGTTAACCACATTTGCAGCTACGGTGACAACATTAACAGGCGTATTGACACAAACCGTTGTTTTCGATAAGGTGAAACCGCCTTTCGCTACGGGATTATTACAGGCACTCTGCGCCCGGGCCGACCAATGTCCAATGAAAAAAAACAGGATAAGTAAGGCAACGGGTTTCCAACGAACCAGCCCACTGGTTTTCACCCCAACGTCAGTCAGCCTCAATCGTAAAATTCGCACAGAGGGTAAATTTTTGTTGTTCGTATAATCGGAATCGTTTCTATGGTTGAGAAACGCTGTTCATCGACATTTTCGCGTCCGGCGAAACGTATCTTCCGTAAAATCAGTTTTCAGGTCAAACTAAACAAAGCCCTGGGGTATTGGCGATACAAACCGGTCAGCCGACTCTTCAAAGATAACTCCACCGTCACGCATCAGCAAAACAATGAGCAATAATAATACCAACTCTGAAACCACCCGGAAAATCGAATCAAACCCGATTCGGCTGGACCGTATCGACGACGCCATTGCCGACATCAAGGCGGGCAAAATTGTGCTGGTGGTGGATGATGAAGACCGTGAGAATGAGGGCGATATGATCTGCGCTGCGGAAATGATCACGCCCGAAATGGTCAATTTTATGGTTCGCGAAGCACGCGGGCTTATGTGTGCGCCACTCACTCAGGAACGCTGCGACGAATTGGGTTTAGACATGATGGTCAGCAGCAACACATCGGTTCATACGACGCCCTTCACGGTGTCGGTCGATTTGCTGGGCAATGGCTGCACAACGGGTATATCGGCCTCCGACCGGTCGAAAACCATTCAGGCTTTAGTTGACCGCAGCACTACGCCTGATGACCTGGGCCGCCCCGGCCATATTTTTCCGCTGCGGGCCGTTGAGGGCGGAGTTATTCGCCGGGCGGGGCATACCGAAGCGGCTGTTGATCTGGCACGGCTGGCGGGCCTGGCTCCGGTGGGCGTGCTGATTGAAGTGCTCAACGAAGATGGTACTATGGCCCGACTCCCTCAACTGCGCGTGCTGGCCGACCGCTTTGGCATGAAACTCATCAGCATTCAGGATTTGATCGAGTACCGGCTCCGCACCGAAACGCTGATTCATCGTGAGATTGGCGTCGATATGCCTACTGCATGGGGTCATTTCGACCTGATTGCCTATAAACAACGCAACACGGGCGATATGCACTTAGCCCTGGTGAAAGGAACCTGGGAACCGAATGAACCCGTGCTGGTGCGCGTCCACTCGTCGTGCATCACGGGCGACATTTTTGGCTCGTGCCGCTGCGATTGTGGCGGACAGCTTCATGCCGCCATGAAGATGGTCGAGGCTGAGGGCAAGGGCGTCATCGTATACATGTTTCAGGAAGGCCGGGGCATTGGTCTGCTCAACAAACTAAAAGCCTACAAGCTTCAGGAAATGGGGCGCGACACGGTGGAGGCCAATCTCGAACTGGGGTTGCCCATGGATGCCCGCGACTATGGCGTTGGCGCACAGATTCTGCGCGACCTGGGTATTCGAAAACTCCGGCTTATCTCCAATAACCCCAAAAAGCGGGCGGGGTTGATGGGCTATGGCTTAGAAATCATTGACACGGTGCCGGTTGAAATTCAGGCCAATCCGTATAACGAAAACTACCTGCGGACCAAGCGCGACAAAATGGGCCACACCATTATGGGTGAGCCGGTTAACGAGGAGCAATAGGTGAATAAGTGACTGATAGAATGAGTGAATAAGATTTACGTTAGCTATTCACTCATTCTATCAGTCACTCATTCAAAATTAATACTCATGAACAAGCAATCCTTCAAAGACCTGATTCACGGAGACAAGCCTGTACTGGTCGATTTCTACGCCGATTGGTGCGGCCCCTGCAAACAGCAGGCCCCCATTCTGAAGCAACTCACCGAACGCGCTGGCGACAAAATTCGGGTGGTTAAGATCGACGTAGACAAAGCACAGGCAGCCGCCAACCAATACCAGATTCGGAGCATTCCGACGATGATTTTGTTTAAAGACGGCAAGATAGTCTGGCGGCAGTCGGGCGTTCAGCCGCTGCACACGCTGGAAGGGTTAGTGAAGCAGTTTGGGGGGTAATTTCCCTCACCGCACCGGCGGCCCGGTGAGGGTGCTTGCCTACGGAGTCTTCTGGGCTAACCCGAAATTTTTCAGGTTTGTGAGCGCAATAACGTTGATTATCTTCCACTGACCATTCAGTTTCTCAACCACCCGCGTTTCTTTCGAGGTTGTCTTTCCGTGACTATCCAAGAGCGTTTGGTCGTAGGTCACAAAGGCCATGTTCCCGTTCTGGTGAATCGTGTAGTTGGCGTTTTGCACCGTTACTTTATCCGATACTTTCGAGCTTTTGAACTGGCTGGCAAATGCCTTTTCCAGTTCGTTCCATCCTTTAATCAGCCTGAAGTCTCCGCCATAGAGATTAGCGGCAAAGTTGATGTAGGGCGTATGCGCCCAGGCATTTGACCACTCGGCTTTATCGCGCTTGAAAAAGCCTTCCGTTTCGCTACGCAACACCCGCTTAATAGCCTCGTTGTCGGCCTGAGCCAAACCACGAATAACGATACCCAATAACAGAGTGGTTACTAAAAGTGACGTTTTCATGACCGTGAGAAAATTGATTCAACGGTTAAGGTAGAGAACGTTATTAGAATAAACAAGTATTATTTTGTACTTTTTATGCACACATGAAAAAAGCATAAAATACAGTTATTTTGAATTTACAGAACGCTTTCGCCCATTAATCAGGCTGAAATCAGCAACTTATCTAATCGGCGAATCGACTGCACCATTGCCCGAACGGTATGGTAATTGATTTTCCAGGAGTGGCTCATGTGTGTCCAGATGGGAATGCCCTGCCGGGTCATCAGCGGCCACCACTCCCCTACCGAATGATTTACCATCTTATCCATCACAAAGCGATGAACCGTTTCATAGGCCCGCCAGTATTTGGCATCGCCCAAAATCCGGTACGCATCCAAAAAGCCAATCAGCACCTCGGCCTGCTGCCAGAATTCTTTCTCCCGATCATAGACCTCACCACCGTGCGAGCCTTCGACGAAGACCCCGCCAAACTCCCAATCCACGCCATAGTCAACGGCGTGAGCAAATGATTTCTGTAGCTGATCCCGGTAGGCATCATCGGGAATCGCCAGCACGTCGAGCGCGTGCAGCAGCAGCCACGCAAACTCGGCGTTATGCCCATAGCTGGTGTTGTCTTCGGCGTCGCGTTTCACACCATCTTCGGTGAAACGGTCCCACCCCCAGATAACATTGAACTTAATTTGAGGAGCCACCCGCCAGTCGGCCCAGAACTGCGGAATGCCGGTGCCATACGTCGGGTGCATGATTTTCGTAATCAGCAACTCAATAACTTCGAGCAACTTCCGGCGATGAATGGGCTGGCCTGTGCATTCGTATAAACTTGTGAAGGCTTCCATCAGGTGCATGTGGGCATCGAGCGTTTTGCGGTCGCCCCCAGCCGCGCCCGGCCCTGCCAGCGTCCAGTCGCGGTGAAACACCTCGAAATAGCCGCCATAGCCCGTATCCGACGCGTACTTCTGCAACAGGTCGAACACTTTTTGGGCGTACTCGACCCCGCGCGAATCGCCGGTTGCTAAGGTGTATTCGCTCAGGCAATAGATGGCAAAACTTTGGCCATACACGATTTTTTGGTCGTTCAGCACCTCGCCGTTGCGGTTGGTCATCCAGTAGAAACCGCCATGTTCGTCGTCCCACATCCGGCTTAGTAAATAATCCACCCCATGACGGGCCATGTCGGCCAGCTCGCCCGTGTCGAACGCGACTCCGGCGTAGCCCGCCCTGTGCGCCGACGAATAGGTGTAAATGGACCGGGTTTGGGCAATAAGCGATTTCTCGTCCTCGCCCGAATCGTGCCCGTACTGGTCAAAATGCGTGATGAACCCGCCATTAATGCGGTCAACCGTTCGAGCCGTCCAGAAGGGCAGCAACTCCGTCGTCAGGTGCGTGTGCAGTTCCTGACGGCACCGCTGAAGAACCTCGTTAGTCATGAGAAAAGTAAGTCGTGTGAAGGGTAAGGATTTCGGGCAGTGTGGCCGTGCCGGTCTGGTTGAGTTTCTGGACGGTCACGGCAGCCGCCAGATTCGCCAGTTCTATAGCCTGTGCGGGCGTGGCTACGGCTCCCAAACAAGCTGCCCAGGTTGCCACAACGGTATCACCTGCGCCCACCGTGTCGAGTTCTCCGCGTAACGGCAGGCCATCGACCAGTTGCATGTCGTGGTCATCCAGATAGAGCATTCCGGCCTGACCGCGCGTAATCAGGAGTGGCCCGCCACTCCGTTGCCGAAACGTACTCCCGTGCTGAATGCACCAGTCCAGGTCGGGCTGATTGGGTGGCTCAAGGTTACAGAAACGGGCCAGTTCGTCTGTATTTACTTTCAGCGTAGCCCCCCGAATCAGCATTCCGACGTCGCGCATATCGGCCACAAACCGAACGGTGGGGAAGCGGGCAATCAGGTCATTCAGCACGGCGACCCGGCTTTTCGTCAGCAGCGGATTGGCGAACTGCTGATTGATAATGAGCACATCGAGGTTTGCCAGTGTTTGCTCCAAACCAGCAATCAGCTTCGCGAAAAGCACGTCAGGCAGATCGTTGCCGGTGCCAAAATCAATCCGGTTCGTTTCCTGTCCGGCTTGATTGGGTTTGGTATACAGGCAGGTATCCCAGTTTTCGGCAACTGTCTGGAGGTTGGTCGTGTTGACGCCCAGTTCAGCAAACAGGTGGTGCATCTCGCGCCCGAACAGGTCATTCCCCACGCAACCAACCACCTCAATCCTCGAAACGCCCAGCGCCACCAAATTCTGGACTACATTACCTGCCGCACCAAGCGACGCCTTCGGCTGACTTCCCCAGAAAACCTCCAGGCCCGTTTCCAGCGAGTGCTCGCCCGTTTGGGTTTGCAGGGTAATGTACAAATCGAGGGCAAAATCACCGATAACGCCCACGTTAACCGTTGAGAACCGCTGGAAGAGCGTGCTGATATCGGCGGATGTCATTGGCGAACGTAGCATGTCCATTTTGCAGACACAAAGAGCGTTGGGGCGGGTTGCTTACTCACTTGAGGGGGTTATATTGTGTAGTAATGAAGCCTTCTGGCAAGGCGGAAATAAGTTAGCAATAAATAGACTATATGGGCAAAGCTGATTTATCTTTACCTCATCAATCCTCTACTTTATGCTTGCCAATTTTGACCAAACTTTACTGGTCGTTTACGCACGAAAATTTACCAAAATCAAACAGGGCGGCACTCAATATGGTAAAGCGCCCCACAAACCTGTTTTGTTAATTACCCTCCTTGAATTAATTGATAAGCGACTACCTGTTAAGAATACGATTACAGTCACGCCCGAATTGGTTGCTACGTTCAAAGAAAATTTTTCACTTTTGGTAAAAACAGCGCATAAAGACGATTTCACTCAGCCGTTCTTCTACTTACAAAGTGATGGGTTCTGGTTTCTCAAACCTAAAGTGGGCTGTAGTATCGACGCGCATATTAGTAGTGTGCAAACCCTCAGTGAACGACTGGACTATGGTTATTTTGCCGACGATTTGTTTAGTTTGATAAGTAACGACTATGCCCGTTTGTCGCTAAAAAATGCGGGACGTAGTTATTTAAACGACCTGGAAACGTATCTGCTGAACGAAAAAGAAATGACCTATACACTACCACTACAATCATCTGATGAAGAAATGCGCTTTGTACGCGGTAGTCTATTCAAAAAGTTAATCCCAAAAGTATATGATTTCACCTGCGCCATTTCGGGCATGAAAGTGATTACCGTTGATGGCTCCTCACTGGTAGAAGCCTGTCACATCGTGCCTATCAGCATAGCGGGCGATGATAGAGTGACGAATGGTATCGCTCTTTGCCCAAATCTACACACTGCCTTTGACCAGGGTATGATTGGCGTAAATGAACAATTACGTGTAGTAGTCTCGCCCTCCCTGGCCGACAACGTAACAAGCCCCTATAATTTGAAGCAGTTTCACGGCAAATTACTTCGTTTGCCATTTGGCAAAATGCATTACCCGAAAATGGAGAGTTTTCGTTGGCATTTGAGAGAGAAGTTTAAAGGATAAAAGAGAGAGATAAAATCGTGCCTGTCTGATTCAGTTCAATAAACCGCCGGAGCCACATACCCCTGAACCAATGTCAAGCGGGAAAAATTAAACCCAATCTTTTCCCCGCTCGACATTGCCCCGCTCGATGCGAAAGCGTTTAAAGTTTGCTAACTGGCGATACTTATTGTGTTGGGGATGATTGTTCCTATCGACATCGTCGGCTGTTGTGTCCCTATGGGACGGCAGTTCAATGGCAATACACTTAAACCATGATTAGTACGTCCCGTAGGGACAAAACAGCCAAAGGCGTCGGTAGGACAGTAACGTCATCTTCCCCGCGCACTCGTCCCGTAGGGACAAAACAGCCAAAGGCGTCGGTAGGACAGTAACGTCATCTTCCCCGCGCACTCGTCCCGTAGGGACGAGACTTTATTCCAGCGGCTTGAACAAATACCGTTCGTCATATTCAATGCCGAACGCATCTAAAAACCGGCGGTATTCCTCTAAGAACGTTCTCGTTCGGTGATGTTCCTCTTGATTTTCAATGTATTTAATTACGGCGGGCAATTGGCTTTTACCGTATGAAAATGCCCCATAACCTTCCTGCCAGGCGAAGCGGCTACCCGTTAGTCGGTTGTCGTTAACCCATTTTGACGAATCCTGTTTGAGTTGTTGCATCAGATCAGAAAGCGATTGCGTGGGGCGCATACCGATTAGAAGATGTACATGGTCCGGCATGCCATTGATGGCGAGTAATTTGTGAGTATGGTTGTGGATGATGCCCGTTATGTAATTATACAAGTCATATTTCCAGGTTGGTGCAATTACGGCGGTTCGGTGTTTAACCGCAAAGACGAGTTGGAGGTGAATTTGGGTGTAGGTATTGGGCATAGGTAGTTAGTTACGGGAGTTTAACGGTGTTGTCCCTACGGGACAAATGAATCGTGGTATTGTTTTTTCTACCGACGCTACGCTGTTGCGCCCCTACGGGACAAAGGCTATACCAACGCCCGCAACTCCTCCACAACGTTCTTCACCCCATCAATAGCAGCCACAATGTCGGCTTCAGTCGTGAACCGGCCTAAGCTGAAGCGCAGGCAGGAGAAAGCTTCGGTTTCGCTGAGACCCATTGCCAGCAGGACGTGTGAGGGGTCAATGCTGGCGGCTGTGCAGGCTGAACCGTTGGAAACGGCCATGTCCTCTAAACCCATAATCAGCGCGTCGGAGTCGCAGTTTTCAAAATAGATATTCGTCACGTTGTACAGTCGGTGTTCCCGACTGCCATTTACGCGGGTGCCCGGAATGGTCAGCAAGCCCGTTTCGAGACGATCCCGTAGAGACGCAACCAACCCGTCGGACCGCCCTTGCGTCTCCCTCGCATCAGCCATCGCCAGCCGCGCCAGTTCTGCCGCTTTGCCCATGCCCACAATGCCGGGTACGTTGAGCGTTCCGCTGCGTAAGCCGCGTTCGTGACCTCCGCCATGCAGGAGGGCTTCTAATTTTACTTTTCTCGGTCGGCGTTGCCGCACAAACAGGCCGCCAATACCTTTCGGGCCGTAAAATTTGTGCGCTGAAAAAGCCAGTAAATCTACCGAAGCCGCACCGGCGGACCGATCAAGCGTATCAACGTCGATAGGTAATTTGCCGACGGCCTGCGTGGCATCGGTCATGAACAACGCACCGGCTTCGTGAGCGAATTGAGCAATTTCCTGAATCGGTTGAATGACGCCCGTCTCGTTGTTCACCAGCATCACCGAAACCAGAATAGTGTTGGGACGGATAGCTGTTTTTACCAACTCTAAATCAAGTAAACCATCGGGCTGAACGGGTAAATAGGTGACCTCAAAACCGCGTGTTTCCAGATACCCGCACACGTCCAGCACGGCTTTGTGTTCAGTTTGGACTGTAATAATATGGCGTCCTTTACTTTGATAATTCTCAGCAACGCCCTTGATGGCCAGATTAATAGCTTCGGTTGCGCCCGAGGTGAACACCAGTTCGTGGGTTTCGCAACCCAACAAATCAGCTACCTGCTGCCGTGCCTGCTTCACGGCTTCATGCGCCGATACGCCGAACGGGTGCGTACTGGCCGCATTCGCATAGGTGTCCGTCAGGAACGGCATCATGGCATCCAGCACGCGCGGGTCGAGACGGGTCGTAGCGTTGTTATCGAGGTAAATCATAGTCAAAAATACGGCAGAATGATTTCGCCTTTGCCAAACTACACTCAATAATCATAGACATGCTCAATCGTCACGTTCTGCTCGTTGACGAATCGGATTGTTTTGTCTAACCAGCCCACAGGCGTTACCAGCGCGACCCGCTTCAGGCCAGGTTTGGTCACGATGGGCTGAGTGAACACGAATCGAAAATCGGGGGAGGTGGGTTGCCAGGTTTCGGGGGCCAGCACCGTCAGCAGAATGGCCGAGTTGTTGCCCGCAATTTCGCGGAACGTCACGCCCTGCTTCACCAGCGCCGACACCGCCGGGTGAAACGCTTCGTAGCGCGGCAACAGGAGTACTGCCGACCCATCGGGCCGAACACCCTCAATTTTGGTGTTGGGCACCGGAGTTAGGGCAGGAGGAAGTTGGTCGACCACAACGGCAGTGACTAAAAGCGCTTCGTCGTAGGAGGCTTTGGTGCCGAGTTTGATGAGGTAGCCATAGCCCGCTTTCACTAATAACTCCGTCAGCAACATGTACTTGCGTTCGCATTTGCGAATGAAGTGCGGCCCAAAAAACGATGTGCCAGTGAGCAGTTTGGGAATCCGGGAGGTAAAGTCGAATTCATACCAGGGCAACACGCGAATGAACTCCACGTACTCTTTTGTAAACCGGGCGTTAAACTGGTCTTCTTCGGTCACGATTGCCCCGTTGGCGGGGTTGGTGAGTCGCCCGACAACCGTTTCGTAGAGGGCTTTTAGCGCGTATTCGACGGTGGTGCTCACGCCAATCACCCAAATCATGATGTGATAGCCGGTATTGAATGGAAAACTACCTTTAATCTGGTCATACACAATGCCGTAACTCTGCCAGAGTTGGTTGACGTGGCTCATATATGGAAACGTAGTGGTGGTTTTCGCGTGGGCGTAGTCGGCCAGTTCGGCGGGGCTATGCACCAGAAACCATTCAGGATAGGTCAGAAACGTCTGGTCGGCGGGGCGGATGTGCTCGGCGGGCGTAACCGGATGCGGGTTGCTGACGAGCCAGTCTTTCGGCACCACGCAGCCTTTTCCAGCCGGTATGGTTAAGGGGTTTCGCTTGTTGCGAAAAAACAGAAAGCTGGCTAAAAGCACCATCATGATGGTCAGAATCGGGAGTCGTAGCATAATAATTCGTAATTTCTACTAATTCCATGTCAAGTCAGCCGTTCGGAACTCAATCTGTCGCCTGCCCTGGGCGTAGAACTCAACGTCGATGATCATGTTTCGGGATGCGTTCATCCGGTCGATAAGGGCCTGTGCCTCATCGAAAAAGATAATGTTCGCACTCCCATTTTCGGCTGCCGAAAACGCATACGTACTGGCGGGTTTCCCATCAAAACCAATGCGGGCGTTACCTCCCTGAAAACTCCGGTTAAACTGCCCTTTCGACACGTGCAGGTACACATTTGTACCACTATCCCGTTTCCGAATGGTTAGTGTGGCCGTTGAGCCACCGGCATAGGGAAAGCCAAACTGAAGCAGATTCGGGGAGGTGATCGACGCCTTCTGAACAGTACGCCCTTCCTTATCTGTTGTCTTTTCATAGAGCCATTTACCGGCATTCGCAACGGGGCTATTTTTAGAAATCGTTTTTTTAGATGAACTACCAATTGGTGGCTCAGGATTCACGCTGGATGCCACTTCGGGCTGATTAGCCGCCTTTTCCTGCGTGGCTGTTTTCTTCTCCGAACAGGATACAAAAAGTAACAAACTAAGTAGATAAAGCAGATTTTTCACGCCGTTTTTTTGATTCACCGGGTTTTAACCCGGCGCATGGACAATTGAATTTGCGCCAGGTTTTAACCCGGTGAGTTGTGATCAGTTTTTCGTAAACAGCACCATCGTATTGTCCGAAGGGTCGTTGGCCTGAAGAAGCCGCCTGCCTGCGTCCGTAAACCCGGCCTCGCCAATAAGCCGACTCCACTTCTCAATCGGCTTGAAATCCTTGTAATCACTTTTGTCGACTTCCCAGGTAATGTTCAAACCGAGGTTGAAGACCGTGTGTACGAGCGAGACAAACCTGGCCATGTCGTCGGTTTTCACGTCGTGGTCGCGGAGAATGAACCAGCCGCCGGGTCGCAGAATCCGGCGGATAGACGCCAGAAAGCCGGGCAGCTTTTCGGGTCGGGTATGGTGCAGACCAATCAGGCAGGTTACCAAATCGACGCTCTCGTCGGGAATGGCGTTCGCACGAATTGGCTCGAAATCATGCGATTCAACGAAGGTGCCGATTTTGCTCAACTGCCCCCGCTCCATAATGTCGGCGGGGCTATTGGTTGGGGCTACGTCGTTGATTAAGTAAATGGGGCCGCTGATGGGCAGGTGTTTACGCAGATCGCTGATGTAGCGCCCCGGCGAACCGATTTCGACGTAGCCATTCACCTGCGCCCCCGTCGGCAGCAGTTCCAGCATTTGCCGGGTCATTTCCTTTTTCTGGGTTTTCAGCGCGGGCAAGGCATACGTCAGTTCCGACAGAAACGGTTTGATTTTGGGCAAACGATGCTGAATCGTTTTATAAATGCGCTCATCCGACGTTTCGGTTTTGGTCACTTCCCCAATCAGGTGATGAAACTTATCTTCGGGATACAGATGAAAAACGACCTGTAGAAACCGGTAGAACGCATCGCGCGGTTTTGTGTGGTCGAAAACGGCATGAAATTCAGACGTTGTCATGAGTTTGTTGGTTTAAAGGGCTGGGACACAGAGATACACAGAGAAGACACGGAGATACGCAGAGATGACTTCATAAACCTCTCTGCGTATCTCCGTGTCTTCTCTGTGTATCTCTGTGTCATAATTTTATTGGTAATACGTATCCCAAAATACGTTGTGGAACCGGAAATTCGGGTCTAATTTTTTCTTCAGGGTAAATAGTTTATTTGCGTTTGGATACGCCCGGTGAAACTGCTCCAGCGTGGCGTGAGCCTGATAGGGCAAATAATATGCCCCGCCCACCAACAGCACCGCGTCGATTAGTTCGCGGGTCCAGGTGGCCACTTCCTCTTTATCGACGCCATTGGTGCGCTGTTTGTAATAAACGACAAACGCAAAAACTTCTTCGCGTGCCCAGGCCAGATACGACCCTGAATCGGGCAGAGCATGCCGCACCGATACGTTGATAACATTGACCTGGTAGCGAGTAAAAATCTCGCTCATCTTCACCGAAAATTCATCGAAGTGCCGAACGGGAACGAAATATTCCTGCAGCACATAGGTACGCTTGATACGGGAACGGGGTTCGAGTTCGGCCACGTCATAACCAGCTTCGTAGTTGCGCCAGTGAATGGGTTTGCTCAGGTAAATAAGCGGGTCTACGATGTGCTCGCGTCGCCACTTGCCGGAGAGGCTCTCCGTGAACGCCCACATAAAATACCGTTCCAGCGGATACGACTCCCGGAGCGGCATCAGCCGGGTTTTCACGGTGGGCTTTTCGGTGGTTTTGACCCACGTAACAGCCCGCATGTTTGTGAATGCGGGCGGATACATATCGCCGTTATGAAAAATCGCTTCGGGATTATCGCGGATGGCACCGACAAAATAGGTGCCATACTCAGGCCGGGTGAGTTTGTGGTATTCCCGTCGAACGGCTACGTTTTGGTCGAGGTCGAGTTCCGCCGAAACAATGATTCCCAGGCCGTTATACCCACCGATGGCCCCGAAAAATACGTCCGGGTTCTCGGTCGGGCTGGCCCGAACGAGCGACCCATCGGCCAGCACAACCTCAATGGCCCGCACCGACAGAATCAGCGGCCCATGCCCCATGTAACGCCCGTGGCAGTTCACGCTCAGCGCCCCGCCAACGGTGAAATTTGCGTAGGTCTGCATGATCTTGATACTTAGGTTGTGCGGGTCGATAATCCGCTGAATATCGCACCACCGAATGCCGGTTTGCACGGTGATAACCCGAGCTTCTTTCGAGAAATGAAGAACCTGATTCAGCCCGCGCATATCGACATGCAGGCTGCCCGGACTGGCCGTTTGCCCACCCATGCTGAACCGCCCCCCGCCCACCGACACCGGCCCGGCGGTGGTACGCAACCGCTCCTGCAAATCAGCTACCGACGCGGGCCGGAATACATCGGCCACAATGACTGGATTCAGTTGCGTTACGTCGTTGATGATTCGCTCCTGGGGACGAAGGCTGGGGTTGGTTTGGCCCGTATCGTTTTTGAAATAATCGGCGGCCTCGTTGGGCACCGTTCCGAAGGTGTTTTTGTGTTTGTCGCCCTTTCGAAAACCTAATCGATAAAGTAGCCAAAGCGCGCCCAGCACCGGAATCAGCACCATCAGCAGCCAGTAGCCGGAGCGATTGGTGTCGTGCAGTCGTTTGGTGGCCGTTGCGGCCAGCGACCCAAGCAACAGCGGGTATAAAGCATAGGTTGCCCCCTCGCTCACAAAATCGTGTAAGAGTGTATGAAGCACATAGAACATGCTCCAGATAAAGGCCGAAACCAGCCAGTACGTTGAGCGGTGAATACGGCCGCGCGTCGTGAAAAGGAGGTAACTAAGCGGAAGTTTGTCTTTCAGGCGCATAGGAATAGACAAATATAGACGAGAGCCGATTTAGTTAACTGATTGACAGATTACTTTTGAGCGTAAGGTCGTGCGTTCAGGGATGCAGAAACGAGGACGGCGGAACGCATCCGTACACCTGCGGGCTTTATGGCAGAAGAAATAAACAATCGGTTGCGCTACGATTCGTATTACTTTTCCCTAAGTTTGGGGTATATTCATTCATTATGTGTACCCAGAAAACACTATCGTTTGCAGCAGCCCTTTGCTTGTCTGTACTACTAACCAACGGCCTGACGGGCTGCCAGTCGAAAAGTTCAGCCGCCACCGAATCGGCAACGACCGAAACCAAAACAGCCGAATCAACGGATAAGCCGGTTGACCGCCCGAAAGAAACGGCGACGACAGCCCCTGATCCGGCGTCAATTCCGGCTGGAAAAATCGCCGATGCGGCCACGATTCTGGCCCGACCGCAGGTGCCGGTTTTGTGTTACCACCAAATTCGGGACTGGCGGGCCAGCGATTCCAAAAGTGCAAAGGATTATATTATTCCGGTGGCGGCTTTTCAGGAACAGATGCAGTTGCTGGCCGACAGTGGCTACCACACCATCCTGCCCGATCAACTGTATGCCTATCTGACTACCGGCGCAGCTCTGCCAAAAAAACCCGTTATGCTCACCTTCGACGATGGCGACCTCGACCAGTACGAAACGGCGGTACCGATTCTGGAAAAGCACGGCTTTAAAGGTGCGTTCTTCATTATGACCGTGGCCATCGGTCGGCGGGGGAAACAACCCTACATGGATAAGACGCAGATTAAAGACCTGTCGGATCGGGGCCACACCATCGGCGCCCATACCTGGGACCATCACAACGTGAAAAAATACCAGGGCGAGGATTGGAAAATCCAGGTTGAGGAACCGAAGGCCAAATTAGAAGCCATCATTGGCAAACCAGTAAACTATTTTGCCTATCCGTTTGGCCTGTGGAACAGGCAGGTTCTGCCCGAAATTCAAAAACGAGGGTACGCGGCCGCGTTCACACTGGCCGACAAACGCGACGATCAGATGCCCCTCTACACCGTTCGGCGTATTATTGCCGGTGGTCAGTGGAAAGCAAAAACGATGTATCGGAACATGGTGCAAAGCTTCGATTAGAACTCCTGTGGTTGTTTATCCATAAACAAATTTCTCATGGGCCTCTGGAAGAATACATTCCCACATTTGCAAAAAACTTTCCATTGGCTGTACAGTTAACTTAGCCGTAACATTACTGCGCCACATGAATACGCAAATCCGTTTAGCACTCGACCGTACACCAAATACGAACCACACGGGGTTTTATGTCGCTCAGGCCAAAGGCGCTTATGAACAGGTTGGCTTGTCCGTTAAGTTTATCAGCCCCGATGAAGAAAACTACCAGACAGCCCCATCCCGCCGGGTAGCCCATAACGATGCTCACTTAGCCATTACACCCTCCGAAAGCGTTATCAGCTACCAGAGCAATGGAATTCCATTGATCGCCGTAGCCACCCTGCTGGCCCGCGACATCAGCGCCATTGTTACCCTGCAGGAAAGCGGTATTGACCGGCCACAGGCGCTGGATGGCAAAGTGTATGCGTCGTATGGTGCTCGTTATGAGGACGATATAATCCGGCAACTCATCCAGAATGACGACGGACGTGGCCAGTTTGTTTCGCATAAATCGCCCTGGTCGGGTATCTGGCGGTCGCTGTTAACCCGCGAAGTCGATGCCGCCTGGTGCTGGCTAACCTGGGAAGGGGTGAAAGCCGACATTGAAGGCGTTAACCTCAACCAGTTCCTGTTCGACGATTACGAAATTCCCTACGGCTACAATCCTGTGCTGACGGCCCACCGCGACTGGGCATCTGACAATGCCGATGTGCTTCGCCGGTTTCTGGATGCAACGTCAGCGGGTTTCCGTTTTGCGGTGAAGAATCCCGACGAAGCTGCCCGGTTGTTAATGAAAACGGCCAATCACCCATCGCTTACCAACCGGAATTTTGTGGAGCAAAGTCAGCAGATGGTTTCCGGCTATTATTTAGATGGCGAAGGCCATTGGGGATTCATGCACCGGACGGTTTGGGTGTCGTTCGTCAACTGGATGATCCGAAACCATCTCCTGACCGACCCCGACGGCGAATTAATTCAGCGTATGGATGTCGATAAGTTGTTTACGAACGAATTTTTAGCCGAAGTACCCGTTGCAGTGCGGCTGTAAACAAATGAATAATGAATAACGGCTACAGAACCCATTCTACATTATTCATAATTTATCCCCCTATCGTCGACATCGACTCGGTAACCAGCCCACCAGCCCGCACAGCCCGATGCTGTTCAGCCTCGAACCCGTTCAGCGGGCGGTGAGCAAAGGCGTGCAGGAAGGCCCCCGTCAGTTCCTCGTCCGACGCGCCGGACCTAAGCAACGACCGAACGTCCAGCACGCCCTCATCATACAGGCAGGTTTTGAGTGTGCCCTGGGCAGTCAGGCGAATGCGGTTACAGGTACCGCAGAATGTCCGGCTAAAAGCAGCAATCACACCGATGGTTCCCAGATGACCCGGAATCTGGTAATTAGCCGAGGTCGAAAACGGCGGGTCAGGCAGTTTTTGTAGTGTTGGAAAATGCGTCCGGATTTCGTCAATAATGCGCTGATGGGTCCAGTAAAGGATTGGATAGTGACTTCCCTCCCCATTGAAGGGCATTTCTTCAATAAACCGCACATCAACGGGCATCGTGCGGGTCATATCCGCCAATGGAATCAAATCCTGGATATTCTGCCCATCCATCACCACCGCATTGATTTTCGTCTGAATACCTACCGACAGCAGGGCGTCGAGGGTATTCAGCACGGCGGGCAATTCATCCCGGCGGGTAATTTTGTGAAATCGTTCGCGGTCGAGGGTATCCAAACTTAAATTCACTGACCGCACACCCAGCGCGGTCAAATCGGTCACATGTGGGGCTGTTAGCACGCCGTTCGTAGTTAAGGAAATATCGGTAAGTCCGTCAACCTGAGCCAGCCGATGCAGGAAATCCATCAGCCCCGCCCGCACAAAGGGCTCCCCGCCGGTGATACGCACTTTTTGCACACCCAGCCGGGCCAGCACCCGAACCAGCCGTTCCATTTCCTCGTAGGTCAGCACCTGATGCTTTGGCAGGTATTTGATGCCTTCTTCGGGCATGCAGTAAAAGCACCGCAGGTTGCAGCGGTCCGTTACGGCCAGCCGGAGGTAGGTAATGGGGCGGTTATGGTTGTCGTAAATCATGCAGTATCGGTAACACAAAGTTACGGATTTTGATTGCATTATCAGGCCGGGGCGGGTTTCATTGGCTACCGCAGTGGCGGCTACCGGGGTCATTACACATCAGGACAATCTGAATTGGCACACTATTTGGTAAGGCTGCTTACGAATGATGGATACACCTGCCTCTTCTAACCGATGCGCTTTTTTCTATTGATTGTTTTGTTGCTGAATAGTGCCCTTAGCTTTAGTCAGGATTGGGTATTTTACGGATTTCTGCCAGCCATATCGCAGTCGGGTAACTTAAGCAAAAAGCTTCAGTATAACCTGTATGTGTCGGCAACAGTTGATGCCTTTAAACAGACGGTTCGGGATAAGGAGTATCCGGCAACCGCCCTTCAGTATTACGTACAGCCAAGTTTAAGCTATAAAATCACGCCAAACGTTCAGGTTGGCGCGGGGTATGCCTACGTAAAGCACAATTTGTTTGGGTTGCACGTCAACGAGAACCGGCTATGGGCGCAGGCCGTTGCCACCCACGACGTTCCCATGCTGGGCCGAACGAAACTGTCGCACCGGTTGCGATATGAAGAACGTTATCCGCTGAATATGAAGACGAATCAGTGGTCGTATGCCACCCTATTCCGGTATCAGATAGGGGTCAATCTGCCCCTCTACGACCCGAAACTGAAAACAAAAGGCTTCTACGCATCGGCTTCCAACGAATTTTTCCTGTGCCTGACCGGAGCCAGAAATAGCCCCATAAGTTCTAAAAATGCGTTTTATGGCGAAAACTGGCTATATGGCGGGCTGGGCTACAATACGGGCAAGTTCGGTAAAATTGAAGTAGGCTATCTGTACCAGAACCTGATCCGAAATCCGCAGCAGGACCACCGGTATCTCCATCTGCTGCAGGCTACCTGGGCGGCTAACTTCGACCTGTCGGAGATTGGCGTCTGGTTATATACACCCTGAATATATCCGCTGTTAGACGGCCTTCGGGCCGCTGCTGATTTATAGAATTGGCCTGAAATTTGTGTATAATTACTCAGGAAAAACGTTGTTTGGAAAATTAGTATTATTTTTGAGAAAAGTTTACCTATTGCAGTAATGAAGAAAGCAGTTTCCATCGGGCTCTTTGCCTTGCTCCTGTATCACACGCTGGCCTATGTGCTGGTGTTCGTGGGTACGTGGTGGCAGGCTGAGCATGACCTGACGGAACGGCTGCTGGTTTACCGGTCGGTGGATAGCATTGTTGAGTTTCAGATTCCGCTGAACGAGAAGCCCGATGTGACGGCCATCACCCGGACAACGTCCGACGGGTTTAGTTACCGGGGGCAGTACTTTAGTGTGGTCAGCATGGAAGTCCGGGGTGATACACTCCATATTGCCGGACTGCAATCGGAAAGCCGCTCATTCTGGCAGAGTGACCTGCTGTCGTTTCTGAACAATCACATTGCCGGTGCAACGGATTCACAACAGAAAGCCAATCAATTCCTGAAATTTCTCTTAAAAGAATACTCGCCTACTCCGCGAGCTATTTTCAATTTTCTCTCTCCCAACTGGCGCGAGGCTGTTCGCATTCCCGACGTATCGTTTGTCGTTGAAACGCGCGCCCTCCCTGTTCATTCGCCACCGCCCGAAGCCTAAGGCACATCATCTGTCGCAGTCTTTGCGATGCGCTCTGGGTATTCACGTATTTTTCCTGACGCTGTTGCCACCGTTGATTTCGGTCGATGGAGTATAAGCTATCGTTTTCGTGTCGACAGGCAGTTGGTAGCCTGCCCGACCAAACGGTTCTTCATTACTTCAGGCGAGTCAGGGATAGTTCGCAAATCTCTCCGGTGTATCTGTACACGACAGATGATCATGACCTGTGTTTCGACAGGTTTAACCCAAATGTTTTTTGCCAGCGTTATTCGGATCTGTTACTTACAGTGTCCAGCGAGTAAGCATGAGGGTTGCTATCTGACAATAGCAAACCATTGTGTTGCTTTCGCCCGGTAGCGTGGCTGTTCTGTATTCATCTTTCCAAGACATTTTATCTATGAAAACGATTTATACTATCGTTCTGGCAGTTGCCTATATATTGATTTCTCAGGCGTCTGCGTCGGCGCAGGGTTGCGTGGCCGTTCGCCACATGAGCTGCTCGGCACCGGCCGGTTCAGCCGATTATTTCAAACAGCGCACCGGCCACTGGCAGGTATCGGCGGGGTACCGCTTCTTTCGTTCCTATAAACACTTCGTGGGCGATGCAGAGCAGAAACAGCGCGTCGAACAGGGCACCCAGGTTATCAACGTTTCGCACGCTATCGATTTGGGGATTACCTACATGGTCAATCAGCGGCTTTCGTTCTCAGTCAACCTGCCGATTCAGGATAACGACCGCTCGTCGCTCTACGAACATTATGGTAATTCTGCCACACAAAATCCGCAGCAACAACGGTTTCACACCGGTTCGCAGGGAATTGGCGATTTGCGTATTTCGGGCAGTTACTGGCTCATAAACCCGGTTAAACTCCCGAAAGCTAACCTGTCGGTAGGGTTAGGGGTAAAATTGCCAACGGGAAATTACAGCGTGACCGACGATTTTCATAAACTGACCAAAGAAGGGGTAGATTACACCATCAATCAGCCGGTCGATCAGTCGATTCAACTTGGCGATGGCGGTGTTGGCGCCAGTGTTGAACTTCAGGGATATGCTCAGCTAAACAGCTCCCTCACGGCTTATGCGAATGGGTTTTATCTGTTCAACCCACGCGAAACCAACAGCACGGTGCGGAATCCATCAGCCACGACCATTGATTTGGTAACGGGCAAATTCTCGGTTGCCGACCAGTTTGCTGCCCGCATTGGCCTAAGCCAGTCGATCAAAGCGATTCCGGGTTTGGCCGTTATGCTGGGTGGCCGGGTCGAAGGCGTACCAGCCATCGATGCCTTTGGTGGCAGCGCGGGCTTCCGTCGGCCAGGGTACATTGTTTCGGTAGAACCGGGGCTGTCCTACATGCGCCACAAAACATCGGTAGCGGCAACGGTGCCGGTAGCTGTTTATCGCAACCGGATCAAAAGCTACTCCGACCGGTTAGATCCCCTGGGCGTGAAACAAGGCGACGCTGCGTTTGCCGATTATTTGATTTCCGTCAACGTATCGCGTTGGTTCTAAGTGCTAAATAGTTGCCGGGCGATTTTTTCATCGGGTTTCAACCCTATGCAGGAATTGCCCGGCAACTCAACTAAATGTAACTGTACATTATTACTTCGATGAAACTACGTCTAAAAAGTCTGACCATTGCTTCGTTGCTGGCCTCCGTTGCGGCTCACGCCCAGATGCCCCACGATGCGATTTATATGGGTAAAAATCAATTATGCACCGCCGTCATGTATGGGCACAGTTCCTGGAATCAATACTGGGAAAACACCCTCAAGCGCGAAAATTTTAACATCGGCACACACACGACACAGAGCGTGATGGTCATGCCTGCTTTTGGTATCAGCAAACGGGTCAACATCATCCTGAGCATTCCTTATGTCTGGACCAGCACCAGCGCGGGCAATCTAATGGGACAGAAAGGTGTGCAGGACCTCTCCGCCTGGCTGAAAGTAAAAGCGGTGCAGGCAGGTGGTTTCTCACTGAATGCCATCGTGGGTGGGTCGATTCCGGTGGGTGATTACGTGCCCAGTTTTATGCCGATGTCGATTGGTATGCAGTGCCGTACCTTCACCGGGCGGTTGCTGGCCAACTACCGGGAACCCAAATCAGGCCTCTACCTGACGGCGCATGGCAGCTACGGCTGGCGGAGTAATAGCAGGATTGACCAGGATTCCTATCAGGCCAACGACCGCGTCTACAATACGAATCAGGTTCAGGTACCCAACACCTACGATGCAGCCCTCCGCCTGGGCGTTCTCCGCAAAGGCTGGCAAACCGAAGTGTGGGCTGAGCGCATCGCTTGTTTAGATGGCGACAACATTCGCCGGAACGATATGCCTTACCTGACCAACAACATGCAGGCTACGTCGGTGGGTTGGTATGGCAAAGTACAGCCCCGCAACATCGGCGTTAATGCCCGCGTCGGCTACGTAGTCGATGGGCTGAACGTAGGGCAGAGTACCAGTTACATGGTAGGGCTGCTGTATCAGATTAATTTTAAAACCAAGCCGTAACATCATGAAAAAATATAGTCATTTCCTTATCATCGGTGGCGTAGTTGCCGGCTTGTCAGGGGCATTGCTCTCCTGCGATAAAAGTATTTCGGAACCGCAGCGCGTAGGCTATACGCCCGCCAGCGTCGACGACAAAGCGGGTACCTGGAAAACCTACGTGCTAACCGCGCCGACCGACGTGACCCTGGCCTCACCGACATCTACCTCGTCGGCTGAATACCAGGCCGAACTGGCCGAACTGAAATCGAAGTCAGCGAGTTTAACGCAGGAGCAGCAGGAAGCCGTCGTCTATTGGGGAGCAGGAGCGGTGTATCGCTGGAACGAGATTGCCCGCGAATTAGCCGCCCGCTATAACGTGCCGCCCGCGTCGAACGCTGATGGCAAGTATCCGGTGCCGGATGCCGCCAATCCGCTGGCCGACCCGAGGTTTCCATTTGCCAACCCGCCCTATACGGCCCGTGCGCTGGCTTATCTGAGCGTGGCGCAGTACGACGCGCTGGTATCGGCCTGGAATTTCAAATACAAGTTCAAGCGGTCGGCCCCGGCGAAAGTCGATGCCACGGTTCGGGTCGCGTTGCCCACGTCGGCCCTGCCGTCCTATCCGTCGGAGGATGCCGTGGTTGCGGCTGCATCGTATACCGTACTGAAAGCCATGTTTCCCGGCGAAGGTCCTTTCTTAGATGCCAAATTAGCTGAACACCGCAACAGCCGTCTGTGGGCGGGTATGAACGTCACGAGCGACTTAACTGCCGGTGCCGATTTAGGTAATCAGGTGGCGGCTAAAGTGATGGGACGCGCCAAAACGGATGGGATGAGCGCGGCTAACAACCAGACCCTTACGGCTGGCTTTATCGAAGCCGCCAAAGGTCGTGGGATAAGCGAGGTGTGGGTTAGTCAGGAAAGTCCGCTTCGCCCACCGATGCTGCCGAACTACGGAGCAGTGGTACTCTGGAACTTTGACCGGGCTACCTTAGTGAAACTTCGGCCGGGTCCGGCACCATTGGCAGGTAGTGCCGAGTTTACCAAAGAGCTGGACGAGCTGAAAGCTATTAACAAAAGCCAGACCCGTGAGCAGGCGCGGATTGCCAACTACTGGGCCGATGGGGCGGGCAGTTACACGCCCCCCGGCCACTGGAGCCGCACGGCCGCCAATGCCGCCCACGAGAGCAAGTACAGCGAAGTTCGCATGGCCCGGACGCTGGCCTTAGTGAATACAACCCTGATGGATGCGGGTGTATGCTGCTGGGAAACCAAGTATTACTACTACACCCCCCGCCCGCAACAGTTTGGCGTGAAAACGTCGGTAGGTCTGCCGAATTTCCCGTCCTACACGTCGGGGCATTCGACCTTCTCAGGTGCAGCGGCTGCGGTACTCTCCTACGTGTTTCCAGACCGGGCGGCTGAATTTGACGCACAGGCTAAAGAAGCGTCGGAATCGCGGATTTACGGCATGATTCACTTCCGGTCGGATTGCGAATCGGGTCTTCAATGTGGCAAAAACATCGGTGCCTACGCCATCACGCGGGGCAAAGCCGACGGGTCGGGACTCTAATTTAATGATGAATTATAAATGATGAATGATGAATTGCCGTTGGACATACGACTTGCCCTGCGCCTAAGTAGAATCATTCATCATTTATAATTCATCATTCATCATTATCTTATGAACTTCCTGAAAATCACCTTGCTGGTGGCAGTTTTGCTGCTGGCCGGGCCGCGCTTTGCCTCGGCCCAATATACCGCCCTGAATACGGGTGTTGCCCAGAAAAATGAGGGCCTTATCAAGAAAAATAATGCCCTGTCGGTTTCGTCGGCGAATGGAAAAACGGCGGTAGCTTTCTTTAACGCGCTGCTGAATGCCCGCGATGTCGCATTTCTAAAAACTGTGATTACGCCCGATGTGAGTTTTCGGAACTCGCTGGGCGTAACGGTGCAGGGCATCGACGGCCTGACCGCCATGATGGGCAAACTGGACAATACGTTTGCCGGATTTCGCATTGAAATTACGGAGGTCGTTAGTGAGGGCGATGCGGTATTCCTGAAAGCGAATTTTATGGGGACGCACAGCAGCGCGTTTCTGGCGTCGGCACCAACGGGTAAGCCGTTTTCAGTGCCGGGGTTTGCGCGGTTTACGATTCGGGATGGTAAAGTTGCCGAGGGATTTTCCGTCGCTGATTTCTACCAGATTACGAAACAGCTTCAATAGCCTAACGTATGCCACATCTGCCACTTCCTGAGCAGCTACCCGGCATTACGGGCCTGCTCGAATATCGCTTAGATACCGCAAAGCCAATTCGTGAACTCACCCAGCTTTTGCTGCGGGGCGAGTCAAGCCTATCTCCGGGTGAGCGCGAACTGATTGCCGCGCTGGTGTCGTCACGTAACTGCACGAACTTCTGTGACGCGGCCCATACCAAAGCCGCCGACCTGCTGCTGGGCGAGGATGAAACAACCCGCGCAGTGAAGCACGACATCGAAACGGCCCCGGTGAGCGAGAAAATGAAGGCGTTGCTCCAGATTGCCGCCCTCACGCAGCAAAGTGGCTTAGCCGTAACGCCCGAAGCCGTTGCCCGCGCCCGCGAAGCCGGTGCTACCGACCGCGAGATTCACGACACGGTCCTGATTGCCGCCCTGTTCTGCCTCTACAACAAGTACGTAGATGGACTGGCAACCGTAGCCCCAACCGACCCGGCATTTTATCAGATGCTCGGCGAACGCATTACCGGACGGGGCTACGTTCGCCCGCCGGGGGGCTATCCGGTGGCTGAAGAGCGTTGACTGAAGGAAAGGGCTTTGACAAAGTTCGAAACTTTGTCAAAGTCCTTTCCTTCAGTCAACGCTCTTCAAAATTGGCCTAAACGATTCCCTGTCGAAAATCCTGTTTTCGTCGGGCCGGAATTCTTTTATCTCATCCATTCAGATAAAACACACATGAAATATATACAACTCGTTATCGCTCTGGCGGTAACACTACTGACTTGTGCTGCTGCGCTGGCGCAGTCACGTCAGATTACGGGCGTGGTGCGCGATGCTGCGTCTGGGCAACCACTGGCCGGTTCGACAGTGCAGATTAAAGGCCAGCAGACCGGCACCGTAACCGATGCCGAGGGACGCTTCACGCTGATAGCCAGCCAAACAAAGAGCCTAAAATTAATTGTTTCGATGGTGGGACAGGAAACCCAAACCGTCGCGGTTCCGGCTGATACTAAGCCGATTGACGTTGCACTGGTTGGGGCCGATAACCAGTTGAAGACGGTAGTTGTGGCAGCGTCGCGGGTGGAGGAAAGCCTGTTACGGTCGTCGGTGAGCATCGAAAAACTCGACGCCCGCGCCGTGCAGCGGTCGGCGGCTCCCAACTACTTCGAGGCTCTCAACAACGTGAAAGGCGTGGATATGGTGACGAGCGGATTGACCTACCGCCAGATTAACACGCGGGGCTTTAACTCGACGGGCAATACGCGGTTCCTGCAATTGGTCGATGGTATGGACAACCAATCGCCGGGGTTGGGTTGGTCGGTAGCGAACCAGAACGGCACGTCGGACCTTGACCTCGAATCGGCGGAGTTGATTCCGGGCGCGGCTTCGGCATTATACGGCCCCGTGGCGTTCAACGGACTGCTTTACATCCGCACGAAAAGCCCGTTTGCCCATCAGGGGCTGAGTGTGCAGCAAAAAGTGGGTATCAACCACATAAACGACCCCACCGGCGATACACCCAAACTTTTTACTGAGTCGGCAGTGCGGTATGCGAAGGCATTTGGCAATCGGTTCGCATTTAAAGTGAATGCGTCGTATCTGGCCGGACGCGACTGGTATGCCGCTGATTATACGGACATTGACCCGAACACAAACCCCGAAGGACGCGGGCAAACCAACCCCGGCCGGAACGCGCTCAACATCTACGGCGACGAAGTGGCGCAGTCGCTGCCGGGCATCGGGCGGGTGTCGCGCACGGGCTATACCGAAACCGACCTGACTAACTACAACGTCTATAGTTTGAAACTCGGCGGGGCCGTTCACTACCGAATCAGGCCGAATACCGAACTGATTTATGCCCTGAACTTTGGGCAGGGAACGGTCAACTATACGGGCAGCAGCCGGTTTATGCTCAACGATTTTCAGTTAACGCAGCACCGGCTCGAACTACGCGGCAAAAACTTCTTCGTGCGGGCCTACTCCACCGCCGAAAATTCGCAGAACTCCTACAACACCCGGTCGCTGGGGCAACTCATCAACCGGACGTGGGTGCGGGATTTGGCTGGCAACATCGTTACGCCCGACAAGGCCGATGCCACCTGGTTTGCCCGTTACGGCGCGGCTTTCGGCGGGCAGGCATCCGGCATTTCGCCCAGCGACCACACGGCGGCCCGTGCCTTCGCTGACCAGGGACGACTAACGCCCGGCTCGGCTGACTTCGACCGCGAGAAACAAAAATACATCGACATTGCCGGTTTGCAGGGAGCTGGTGTACTGAGTAAGAGCAAGTTATATCACGTTGAAGGGGTATACGATTTCACGTCGGCACTAAAAGTAGCAAGCGTTCAGGCTGGCGGCAACGTGCGCTATTTCGACATGAACTCGGAAGGCACCCTGTTCGACGATAAGGTCAATAAAATCCGCGTGTCGGAAGCAGGCGTGTTTGTGCAGGCATCCAAAACCCTGTTGCAGGATAAGCTAAAGGTTACACTGTCGGGCCGCTACGACAAGAACCAGAACTTCGCGGGCAACTTTACGCCCCGTGCCGCAGCCGTTTTTTCGCCTTCCGATGCCCATCACTTCCGGGCCAGCTACCAAACGGGTTTCCGCAACCCGACCGTGCCCGACCAGTTTATCAAGTTGAATGTTGGCCCTATCATTATCCTCGGCTCGGCTCCGGCGAATACGGCAGGACTGAATGCCTACGAAAACTCGTTCACGGCGGCTTCGGTGGGCGCGTTTGGTTCGGCTTTCGGGCAGGCGGTGGGTTCGGGAACGGCCTTTCCGCAGGCCGTAGCAGCCAACAAAGACAAGTTGGTAAAGTCAGACGTGCCGCGCAGCCGGGCCGAGCAGTCGCAGGTCTTTGAGTTAGGCTATAAAAGTCTGCTGACGCCCCGGCTGCTGTTCGACGTGAGTTATTACCACGGCCAGTACCGTAATTTCATTGTTAATCAGGTGGTTATCCGGCCCAACAGTCCGGTGTTACTGCCCGATGGCAGCGTGAACCCAGCGGCTGCTGCCGACATTCTGACAGCGGCCAACCGGCAGGCGTTTCAACTCTACACCAACGCTGCTGACCGCGTTTCGACCGACGGAGCCAGCGCGGGATTGACAGCCCTGCTCAACCGGAACTACCGCATCGAAGCCAACGCAACCTGGGCGCAGTTCAACATCCTGGATGCCAATCCTAACAACATTCCGGCGTTCAACACGCCCCACTTCAAAACCAATGTGGTGCTGAGTAACGACCGGCTTACGAACCGGCTGGGGTTCAGCGTCGCCTGGCACTGGCAGGAGTCTTTCGACTGGTATAGCACCTTCAACGAAAACCGGCCCGGTCGCATTCCCGCCTATTCGCTCGTCGATGCCCAGATGAGTTACCGGATGCCCGTTCTGAAAACAGTGCTGAAAGTGGGCGGCAGTAATCTCTTCAATAACTATGTGGTGCAGGCCTACGGCTCGTCGGCGGTGGGTGCGCTGTATTACGTGTCGCTTACCTTCGACCAGAGTATATTACGGTGAGAACCTTCAGACCTAAACGGTTTAGCTCAGAAGGCTAAAAAATTATAATCTGATCAGCCTGAAAACACCCCCAACCTCCTGAAGGGGGCTTAATCCGCGAGTGAGCAAAGTCCCCTTCAGGGGGTTGGGGGTATTTTTAGATAGTTTCTAAACGAATCACAATGGAAACAAGCCAACTTTTAGTGAATCAGGAGCGACAGACGGCCTTACCCTGGCTGGGATTTATGCTGTGCGCTTTGGCGTATGTTTTTGGCGGAACGGCCAGCACGCTTATGGCTACCTACTTGCCGATGGCCGTGCCGCAACTGCTCGGCAGCACCACTACGGCGGCTCAAGTAAGCAATGTTGGGGCCTGGATTAGTGCTGCTTTTCTGTACGGCTGGATGATTGGCGGGCTGCTGTTTGGGCCAGTGACCGACCGGGTGGGGCGAGTCAGGGCGTTGGCATTAGCAACGGGTCTCTGTGGCGGGTCAATGCTGGCAACGGCTTTTGTACCCAATGAATACGTCCTGTTGCTCCTGCGGGCGTTAACCGGAGCGGGCGTTGGTGGCATTTTATTGGTAGCAACGGTCTATCTGTCAGAGGTTTGGCCCATGTCGTCGCGGCCTGTGGCGCTGGGTGTGCTGGCAACGATGTTTCCGGTTGGCATTGTGGCAACAGGCGGTCTGGCGAGTGGTTTCGGGGACTGGCGGTCGGCGTTTGGCATCGGTGCGGTGCCAGTCGTCATCGCTATTCTGGTTTGGCTATTCCTGCCCGAATCAGCCACCTGGCAACGCGAACGCAGGGATACACAAACTGCCAAACCCAACTTATTCAGCGTTGAAAACAAAGGCAATGTGATTAGCGGAGCCGTTATTTTCGGGTCAGTGCTGATTGGCCTTTGGGGCATTTTCTCGTGGATACCGACCTGGGTACAATCGCTGTTGCCATCAGGACAAACCGGCCAGACCGAACGTGGCATCACCATGTTGCTGCTGGGTGTGGGCGGTATTCTGGGCGGTATCGTATCGGGTTTTTTAGTCGCCCGACTGGGTCCGCGCCGAACGTTGCTGGTCACCTTTGCCGGTTGTATACTGGCCTGTGGTTTGCTGTTCCTGACGAACCGGACGTTCACGCCCATTATTTATGGTGAACTGGCCTTGCTCTCGCTGTTTTTCGGCATTAGTCAGGGGTCGCTGTCGAGTTATGTACCGGCTTTGTTTCCGGCTCCCATTCGCGGCACAGCTACGGGTTTCTGCTTCAACATTGGCCGGTTGTTTACGGCCACAGCGGTGCTGTTCGTCGGTTCGCTGGTGACGGTCATGGGCGGCTACGGCAACGCCCTCACCCTGTTCTCAGCCGCCTTCGTCATCGCGTTCGCAGCTATTTGGTTTCGCCGGTAAGCTATTCGCTCATTCAACAATTCACTCATTGATTATGCCTCACATACCTCTTCCCGACGGCGTTCCCGGTATTCGGAGTCTCGTCATGTACCGCCCAGATACGGGTCAGTCTCTGTATGAGTTGGCGCAGGCCCTGCTCCGGGCCTGTTCGCCCGATAGCACGCTCAGCGATGCCGAGCGCGAACTGATTGCGGCTTTTGTGTCGAGCCGCAACGCGACGGATTTCTGCATGAACAGCCACGCAGCAGCGGCCCGCTATCTCTACGCCGATGAGCGCGATATAGTCGATAAAGTCCTGGCCGACCCTAATACCGCGCCTATTTCAGCGAAATTAAAAACGCTGCTGACCATTGCCGATCATGTTCGGGCTGATGCTCGTACTGTTTCGGATGAATTGGTAGCAGTAGCCCGCAATGAAGGAGCTACCGATGGCGACATTCACGATACGGTGCTGATTACCGCTTCTTTCTGCATGTATAACCGCTATGTCGATGGGCTGGCCTCGCTCACCCCAACTGACCCGGCAACTTACGAAGCGATGGGCGAACGAATGGGAACCATCGGGTATCAACTCCCGAACTAACAAAGCTTAATCAATACGTGACTAACCCGTATACATAGAAAGATGGAAAAAAAGTAATCACTCTCACCATGTTTAGTCATGAAAACAAGCACTCATTTCACCAGCCAATGGATTGCTGGAACCCTGTTGCGTAAAGCATTCATTATCACTTGCATCTGGGTGGTGGCAGCCTGCCAGACGAATAAAGACCCCGACGTAGCTCCATCCAATTCGGTGGACAAAACCGACGCGGCTGTAGCGGTTCAGTGGATGGATTTATTTTTAGATGTTGAACGCTATGCCCCCGGCTATCGACCGCCCGTTGCGGCCCGGTCGCTGGGCTACATTAGCCTGGCGGGTTATGAAACCGTTATACCGGCGTCAACGGAGTATCAGTCTGTCGCTTCTCGCTTTGCCGGGCTAACCGTGCCAAAACCACAGGCGGGAAAATCATACCGCTGGGACGTAGCCGTTAACGAAACGTACTACGTAATGATGAAAAACTTCTTCCCGCACGTTGTCGAGGCTGACAAAGCCAAAATTGAGGAGTTGTATAAGAAACTCACGGTTAGCACCGGTGAAGCCGACGAACTGACCCGTTCGAAGGCGTTTGGCCGGGAGATGGCCGAGGCTGTGTTTGCTTACTCGAAAACCGATGTTGCCGGTCATGAAGCGCACCTGCGTAACCAGCCTGGCGACTACGTACCACCAACGGGCGTGGGCAAATGGCAGCCAACCGCCCCCGACTTTGGCAAGGCTTTGCTTCCTTACTGGGGAAAGGTCAGAACCTTTGTGGCCACCGAGAGCGAAAAATTAGCGAAGCCTCCGCTGGCGTACGGAACGTCGGTGATGACACCTCTCTTCGTGCAGGGTCTGGAAATTTATAATGTAACAACGCCTATTTCCTACGAACAGCAGTGGATTGCCGAATTCTGGAGCGACGACATTTATAAACTCACCTTTGAGCCGGCTGGTCGCTGGTTGGCTATCGCGCAGCAGATCATCAAAAAAGAGAACGTATCGCTTCAAAAAGCGGCCTATACCTACGCTAAAGTGGGGATTGGCCTGAGCGACATAGGGGTAGCCTGCTGGAATTCTAAATACGTATACAATGTCGAGCGGCCCATCTCCTATATTCAGCGAACCATTGATCCCAAGTGGCGACCAAAGCTCAACAATCCGATTGCGGCTCTGAATGGTGTTACCCCACCCTTTCCAGCATATCCTTCAGGCCATTCGAGTTTTGGGGCGGTAGCTGCTGAAGTATTGACCGATATTTATGGGATCAATTATGCCATGACCGACCGCTGCCACGAAGGCCGCACCGAGTTCATTGGCAAGCCCCGGTCGTTCAACAATTTCTACGAAATGGCCGAGGAGAACGCCTACTCGCGCATTCCGCTGGGGGTTCATTACCGCATGGATTGCCAGGAAGGCTTGCGGATGGGCTACGCCATCGGTCGGCGGGTCAATCAGTTAAACTGGAAAAAATAACAAGGGCTGACCGTTTGGCCAGCCTCGTCACAAATTTATCATAGGTTACAGAGTGCATAGTCCCCGGCTGCTTTGCGGCCGGGCGACTATTTTTCCACCGCAAAATAACAAGAATTATGCCACATATCGAACTACCCGCCGGACTGCCCGGCATTCGCGGGCCAATGGCGTTCAGTCCCGAAACGGCCCGCCCGCTCAATGAGCTGGCTAACCGGCTGCTGGTGCAAAACGCCGACCTGCCCGACCAAACCCTCAGCAAAGGCGAGCGCGAACTGATTGCCACCTACGTGTCGTCGCTGAACGACTGTTATTTCTGCCAGACGGTACACGGCGCCATTGCCAGCCATCACCTCGGCGACCGCAACGGCGGACCGGACTGGAGCCTGATTCAATCGGTAAAAGGCGATTACCAACGGGCCAATATTTCACCCAAAATGAAAGCCTTGCTCACCATTGCGGGAAGTGTGCAGCAGGGTGGTAAATACGTTACGACTGAACAGGTCGAAGCCGCCCGCGCCGAGGGAGCCACCGACCGCGATATTCATGACACGGTCCTGATTTCGGCTGCGTTCTGCCTGTTCAACCGCTACGTCGATGGCTTAGCGACCGAGGCCCCGACCGACCCGGCTATTTACCGCTATCGGGCTTCCCGTGTGGCCGAAATTGGGTATACGCACGAGGATACGTATTTTCCAACTTCTGTATCAGAACTATCTGATAACCAGAAATAGTTGTTAGGTATAACTCGATGACCACGACAAATACCATACTGACCCTATTCGTGATGGTTACGGCAGCCACAGCGCAACCAAAACAGCCGGACACGCTGCGGTCGCGCACGTTGAACCCGGTAACGGTGACGGGCATCCGGCCAACGGTCGTTGAATCGCTGCCCATTGTACACGGTACCTATCTGATGGGCGGTAAACGCAGCGAAGTGATTCGGCTGTCGGAAATGGATGTAAACGTGGCCGAGAAGACACCCCGTCAGGTGTTCGCCCGCATTCCCGGTGTGTTCGTGTATGACATGGACGGCACCGGAAATCAGATTAATATCGCGACGCGTGGACTGGACGCGCATCGGTCCTGGGAGAACAACATTCGGCAGAACGGGGTCATCATAAACTCAGATATATACGGTTATCCGGCCAGTCATTACTCGCCCCCGATGGAAAGCATCGACCGGGTCGAACTGGTGCGCGGAACGGCTGCCCTGCAATACGGTGCCCAGTTCGGGGGTATGCTCAACTACGTGACCAAAGGGGCCGATACGTCCCGCCGGTTTGGGTTTGAGACCATCAATTCGGTGGGTTCGTATGGGTTGCTGAGCAGTTACAACGCCATTGGCGGGCGCGTGGGTAAGTGGACCTATTATGCCTATTATTACCGTCGGCATTCGGACGGATACCGGAAAAACAGCCGTTCAGACGCCGAGGCCCAATTTGGTACGCTCCACTTCCAGGCGACCAAACGACTGGGTATCAGTGCTGAATTGGGCCGCTCGACCTATCAATATCAGGTGCCGGGTCAGTTGACCGATGCGATGTTTGCCCAGGACCCACGCCAATCGACGCGGAGCCGCAACTATTTCAACCCCGACATTTACCTTCCATCCCTGAAATTTGACTGGCAACTATCCAACCGGACGCGCTTCCTGTGGACGACATCGGCAGTGCTCGGTGCCCGAAACAGCGTCCTGTTCGACCGATTGGCTACCGTCCTCGATACGATTAGCCGGGTCACCCGGCAGTATGCACCCCGGCAGGTCGATATTGACAATTTCCATAGCTATACGACTGAATTTCGGCTACTGCACCGTTATAAACTCGGTAGCATCGGGGCTACAGTAGCCGCTGGCGTTCAGCTAACCAGCACCGACCTGCACCGGCGGCAGTTGGGCGGGGGAACCACCGGCACAGACTTTGACTTGTCGCTGATTAGCCCCTTTCGGCGGGACATGCACTTCCGCTCGAAGAACATCGCGGTCTTTGTCGAAAATCAGTTTTCGCTGACAGACCGGCTGACGATTTCGCCGGGGATTCGGGTCGAAAATGGAAAAACCGAATTTCGGGGCGTCATCGACTACTACGACCCTTTCAATCTGCCAACCGACATCGACCACAAATTTGCCCTGCTGGGCATCAACGGGCAGTACCGAATCAACGAGGGAATCAAGGTGTACGGCGGCTGGTCGCAGGCATATCGTCCGGTGATTTTCAAGGATATTATCCCAACCACAGTGTATGAACGCATTGACAAAAATCTGAAAGATGCGTATGGGTATAACGCCGACGTGGGTATCGACGCCCATTGGTCGGGTCTGCACCTGAACATAACGGCCTTCGACCTACTGTATCGCAATCGGTTAGGCTCCTTACTGCTGACCAACCCCGACGGGTCGGGCTACGTGTTCCGAACCAACATCGGCGATAGCCGCAACAGGGGTATGGAAGCCCTCATCGAAGGGCAACTGTGGCGAACAAAACAGTTCATGCTCAGCGGATTCACCTCTACGGCCTTCATCGACGCCCGCTACATCAATGGGCGTGTTTCGACGGGTACCGACAACCGAACCGTTACCGGCAACCGGGTCGAATCGGTCCCCCGCCTGACGAGCCGCAATGGACTGACAGCCCGCTACCGAACCGCCAGCCTGACACTCCAATATAGCTACGTCAGCGAGACATTCTCCGACGCCCTAAATACGCCCGCACCATCAGCCAATGGTGCTGTTGGTCCCGTGTCGGCCTATAGCCTGTGGGATTTGAACGGCACCTGGCGTATCAAATCGGGGCTTATACTACGCGGCAGCGTCAATAATCTGCTGAACACACAATACTTTACCAAACGCCCAACATTTTATCCAGGACCCGGCATCTGGCCCTCCGACGGGCGAAGTGCGGTGCTGACCGTTGGAATACGACTCTAACCTTATTTATTCATGAAAAAACCATTTATCTGGTTTCTAATCAGCATTTTACTGTTGATTTTACTTGAAGTCGCCCGCGTTTATTTCATCATGCCGTTTCCCGGCAGTCAACTCGGGCTTGATGGTGCCAATGCTGGTTCAGCAAGTACAGGCCGGGTCGAGTTGGGGTATTGGCTACATCAGAACATTGGCTGGCTGCGGGCGGTTGGATTGCTGCTGTTGGCGTATCCGGCGTTCATGCTCATCACCAGACCCCGCCGGGCGTGGCATCGTTATTTGGGGGGCGGACTGGTGCTGGTGTACGGCGGGGTGCTGTATATGGTTAATCGGGAGATGATGGCCGACCAGATGTTTCGGCAACCGACCGACAAGCGTGTGGTGCCGATGAGCCAGAACAAGATTCCGCTTCATAAACTCGTACTGGGTTTTGAGTCGGCGGGGCAGGCTACGGCTTACCCGATTCAACTGATTGGGTATCACCATCAGGTGCGCGACACGGTGGGTGGTCAGCCCGTGATGGTGACGTATTGCACCGTTTGCCGCACGGGGCGCGTGTTCAGTCCGTTGGTGCGGGGGCAGGCCGATGAATTCCGGTTGGTGGGTATGGACCATTTCAATGCCATGTTCGAGGATAAACGCACCGGTAGCTGGTGGCGGCAGGCTACGGGTGAGGCTGTGGTTGGGCCGTTGCGCGGGCAGACACTGAACGAATTAGCGGCCCGGCAGATGACCCTGCGCGAGTGGGCTGCCGAACACCCAAACACGCGGGTGCTACAGGCTGATTCAACCTTTGCTGAGGAATTTGCGGGGATGAAAAACTACGAACGCGGTCTGTCGAAGGGTAAACTCACCCGGCGAGATTCGGCATCATGGAAACCCAAATCGTGGGTTATCGGTATCGAGCAGGCGGGATTCACCAAAGCCTACGACTGGAACCAACTGCAAACGAAACGTATCCTGAATGACGTGCTGGGTGGTGAGCCGGTCTTGCTGACGATGGCCTCCGATAGTGTTTCCTTTGGCGCGTGGAGTCGACGGGTAGGTGTGCAAACGCTTACCTTTCAATACACCAACCGGCAACTTACCGATTTGGAAACCAAATCTCTCTGGACGTGGCGGGGAAATTGCATTTCGGGGCCGATGGCTGGTCGGCGGCTGGTGCCCATTCCAAAAGCCCATCAGGAGTTCTGGCATTCGTGGCGGTCGTTCCACCCTGATACGCAAGCGTATGGAAAGTTGTAGTGCTATAAACAGCATACCTAAAAAGCAGGCAAACTCGTTTACAAACGCGAAGACCATACTGTACGAAAGCAGTGAATAGCCGGGTCATAAGCCTGGCTTTTTGTTGACCACCCGCGAGGAAAACACGGGGTAATGCCGGATGCTGTGCCTGAACGCCTACCTTTGTCCAACCCTAAAATGGATTTATGCGATTAACCGTCTTTATTGTCAGCCTTAGTTTTCTTCTTAATCTCTCGCTGCAAACTCACGCTCAGGGATTAGTTGACGGGTTTATGCGGGGTCAGCGAAAGGCCAATCTGACCATTATTGGTTCGCAGGAGACCTACGATACGTACTACATCAATACCACTAAAACGAAAAATCCGAACCTCGGCACCGTAACGACGCAGGCCCTGACGGTCGTTGGTACGTATGGCTTAGGCTACGACCTCGACCTGATTGTGGCGGCTCCCTACGTCCGCACCGAATCGAATGCGGGCTTTTCACCTAAACAGCAGGGCTTTCAGGATGTGTCGGCTGCATTACGTTGGGAAGCTTTCGACTACAAATTTGGCAACACCCGGCTCTCGTGGCTATTTGCCGTCGGGTATTCCATGCCAATAGAAAATTATGTCAACGACGCATTAGTTGCCATTGGTCGTGGGTCGCGTAATGTAGACGGGCGAACGATGCTTCATTTTAAGGCGGGGTCGTTTTTCATTACGGGTCAGTATGGCTACATCCGCCGGGGGCAGGTTGCGCTCGACCGCTTAGTCAACTTCTATGATCCCAGCCAGCTTAATCCGTACACTGGCTCAAAGGTCAATGTGCCCGACGTTACCGAACTCATTATCCGTGCGGGCATTGTCTCGAAGCGGTTTAATATAGATGTATGGGGGCAGCGACAAACGCCCTATACCGAAGGCACCAACATTGGTCCCGGCATCCCATTTCCGACGAATGCGGTTGGCTTCACGCGCGTGGGCGCAACAGCTTATGTGAAGTTGATAACCAAACTTGGCCTGACAGCGGGCTACAGCGCCACCCTCGATGGGCGGAACATCGGCCAAAGCACGCAAATCAATGGGGGCTTAGTTATTGGGTACTGGACCACAAACCGGTAGTAGCGTGGGCGGAAGCCCGGTATACAAACCACCAAAACGATGAAAACGATTGTCTTATCCATTATTGTCAGTGGCCTGTTCCTCTGGCTGGCGAGTTGCAAAGAGCCTGCCATCGACGAAGGCGTTCTGCCTTTTTCTGAACCGGCTACGGTCGATGCGGAGGGCGGCAACTGGCGAACCATTGTTCTCAAATCGGCGGCTGATGTTAGCGTGCCAGCCCCGTTGGCCAGTACATCTGATGCTTACCAGCAGGAGTTGACGGCTATTAAAAATGGGGTATTGTCCATAACTCCCGAACAAAACACCGCCGTTAATTATTGGGCCGATGGGGGTGTTCGGCGCTGGCAGCAAATTGCCCGGCAATTGGTAGCCAAATACAATATATCGCCCGATTATACAACAGCTACCGGCTCCGATGCCATCAATCCGTTGGCCGGGCCGTTGTACGCAGCCAGGGTCTACGCGTTGCTGAGTGTGGTCCAGTACGACGCGCTTGTGGTTGCCTGGCGAGCCAAATACCAGTACAATCGTCCGGCGCTGGAACGGCAGGGTGTTATAACGCGGGTGCCGATACTCGATGTTCCATCATATCCGTCGGAGGACGCAGCCGTTGCCGAAGCGTCGTGTCAGGTACTGGCCTATTTATTTCCGACCGAAGCGGGCTGGCTCAAGACGAGAGCTGCCGAGCATAAACAAAGCCGGTTGTGGGCGGGCGCCAACGTAGCCAGTGACCTGAAAGCAGGCGAAGATCTGGGGTCGGCAGTGACGGCGAAATTACTTGACCGGGCAAAAACTGACCGGTTTGCCCTGGCTCTCGATCAAACCAACACCTGGCAAACCGCGCTGGCCAAAGCTCCTTACGACCAGAAATGGAAAAGCATTGAAATGCCGGCCCGGTCGCCCCTTTTGCCACTGGCAGGGAAGGTAAAAACCTGGTTCGACTCGACGGCAATTTTTCGGGCGGCACCCGCCCCCCCGCCCATGACAACTTCACCGGCGTTTCAGAGCGCATTGAGCGAGGTGCGCGACCTGGCCAGCAATCGTACCCGTGAGCAGTGGCGCCTTGCCGATTACTGGAACGATGGCACCGGCACCTATGCCCTGCCCGGCCATTGGAATAGTATTGCCGAAGACCTCATTCGGCAGGCGCGCCAGAACGAACTTCGGTCGGCCCGCACCTATGCACTCGTGAACCGGGCCATGCAGGATGGTGGCACGGCAGCCTGGTCAACCATGTACACGTATTTTGTGCCCCGCCCGTCGCAACTCGACCCCAGCATTAAAACGGCTACAGCCATCCCGAACTCACCCGCATACGTATCCGATCACGCAGCCTTTTCGGCAGCAGCCGCCACAGTACTGGCCTATTTATTTCCGGATGAGGCTGCCCGCCTGACTGACCAGGCTACAGAAGCGGCCATGTCGCGCCTTTACAGCGGTGTAAACTACCCGTTCGATACGGAGCAGGGGACAAAATGGGGAACCCGCATTGGGCAGTTGGCTATCGACGGGGCGAAGGCCGACGGAGCTAACTAAATCGCGGATGGCACGCGGTCAGGCTGGCGCACCAGTGACACAGTTTTATGGGCAAAAATCCGCTTAATCTGTATCACGGGTGCGCCAGCCTGACCGCGTGCCATTCTTTTTTGTAACATTGCCCCACTATTCAGGATTAACCAACCAAACCGTAAGCTGAATGAACTTTCCCAGTACGTTTTCCGGCCAATCCAGGCCGGGACAAACCCGCGTGGTTATCGAGCGCGTAACGCCCGAACTCGATAGCGGTCAATTCCCGATAAAAGCGATTCCGGGCGACGTGATAGCGGTTGAGGCCGACATCTTCGCCGATGGTCACGATTACCTGTCTGCCCGCCTGCTCTACAAACATAGCGATGAGGCCACCTGGACAGAAACCGCGATGGCTCCTCTGGGCAACGACCGCTGGGGGGCTTCGTTCATTGTTGAGAAACAGGGAACGTATACCTACACGTTTGAGGCCTGGGTCGACCACCTCAGTTCGTGGCAGCACGAAGTTCAGTTGAAAGTGGCCGACGGTCAGCGCATTACGAGCGAACTGCTGGCCGGGGCACACTATGTGGATGGCATGTTAGTAAGGGCCGGAGGAGAAAAAGGAGAAGGCACCCCAAAGGGACCGGGCCAACGTTCGGGAAAAGGCAAAAAAATCGCCGGGCCGGTTGCAGAGCTGGCTGATGTGAAGGCACTGCACGAAATGGCCGTGCTCTTCCGTGACGAAAGCCGGTACGACGAAGCCGTTTCGGTTGCGGAAAGCGACCAGTTCACCTTTTATGCCAACCGATACCCCGAACGGCAGTACCCAGCCCGGTATCAACGGGAGTTAGGCGTAGACGTAGACCGTGCCCGTGCCGGGTTCAGCACCTGGTATTGCCTGTTTCCCCGTTCGGCTGCGCGGGAGGAAGGCAGACATGGTACATTCCGGGACGTAGAAGCCTTACTGCCGCGTATAGCGGATATGGGTTTTGATGTGCTCTATCTGCCCCCGATTCACCCCATTGGCACGGCACACCGGAAGGGTAAAAACAACTCGGTTAGTTGCCAGCCGGGCGAGCCGGGCGTTCCCTATGGTATTGGTTCAGAGCTGGGTGGACATGACAGCATTCACCCCGAACTCGGCACGGTCGATGATTTCAAACACCTCATTGCCATTGCTGCTAACTACGGCATGGAGGTAGCCATGGACCTCGCCATTCAATGCTCCCCCGACCATCCCTGGGCCAAAGATCATCCCGAATGGTTCAAAAAACGGCCTGATGGCACAATTCAATACGCCGAAAATCCACCCAAGAAATACCAGGATATTTACCCGGTTTATTTCGAGACCGACGACTGGCAGAACCTGTGGGACGAACTGAAGCGGGTGCTGCTGGTGTGGGCCTCGTGGGGCGTCCGGATTATTCGGGTCGATAATCCGCATACCAAACCGTTTGGGTTTTGGGAATGGGTCATTGCTGAGGTCAAAAAAGAGTTTCCGGATATATTGTTTCTGGCCGAAGCCTTCACCAAGCCGAAGGTGATGCAGGAATTAGCCAAGCGGGGCTTCGCGCATTCGTACACCTACTACACCTGGCGCAATGGCAAGGCCGAACTGGAGCAATACATGACCGAGTTGACCCAGAGCGAGATGAAGTATTACTTCCGCCCCAACTTCTGGCCAACAACCCACGACATTAACCCGTATAGTTTGCAGGGAGGCCACGAACCGCAGTTTCTGATTCGCTACTTCATGGCCGCCACACTGTCGAGTAACTATGGCATTTATGGCCCATCATTCGAGCTGATGGAGCATGTTCCCTTCCCTAACAAAGAAGAGTATCTGAATTCGGAGAAGTATGAAATCCGGCTTTGGGATTGGGAGAAAACCAATAAACTCACCTACCTGATTACGCTCGTAAACCGAATCCGCCGTGAAAATGTTGCTCTGCAAACGACCAATAACCTCACCTTCTGCGCCGTGACCGACGATGCCATCATGGCCTACCTGAAAACCTCCGGTACGAACCGATTATTGATTATCGTGAACACCGATGCCTACAACCGACGGGCCGGTATGGTGCAGGTGCCCATCTGGCAGTTGGGTATCGGGCATGACCAGGCTTACCAAGTACATGACCTGCTTACAGATGCGTATTATACGTGGCAGGGCGACCGGAACTACGTTGAACTGGACCCGTATGTGCTGCCCATGCACCTGTTCAGGATTGAGTTGTAAGTAAAGCGTGTTCGATGGAGTGATTCTGAGTGTTGGTATGCCATATCTTAGAGATATGGCATACCAACACTCAGAATCACTCCATCGAACACGATGCTCCGTACTCAGATTGACTATTTCACCCTGAAAAAGCGGCTGGTGACGGGTTTAGCTGTTAACGTGCTGTTCTTATCCGTCACGTCGCGGTCGAAAGGGCGATTCAGGTTATTGCCCGCCAGATCTTCCAGCCGCCCCTCAACCTGCAACCGGTATTGTCCGGACCGCCAAACCGCATCGGGTTTGAACCAGCCTCGTTTTTCTTCATCAATTAATTGCCATTTACCCAAAACTGCGCTCCCGTCTTCATCAAGAATGTGCAGGGTTTCGGTCAGTAAACTATAATCGAGGGCCTCGCCGAAAGCTACATCGAGTGGTTGCTGGCTACCCAATTTCGGCTCGTATATCGACCACCGTGCGGGCACAGGCGACAGGCTATCGCGTTCGACAGCCACAAACGATTTTGTTATTGCTGTTCCCAGTGAGGCACCCTGCTCATCGGGCCAGGTGGCAGAAATAACCAACTGATACTGAACCCCGGCTTTCAGGGGCGCCCCCAACTGTTTATTCGGGCGCAGGTCGCGTTTAATCCGTCCGGGGTCGAGCCAAAGCGTAAGCATAGTTCGGTCTGCATTCCACAGTTCTGGCTGAAGGTCGAGAAATACGCCCGGCAGGGTGTCGGTCCTGTTTTTGATGAGAGCAACGTACTTCTTCGATTGGCCTTCCCGCATGGACCGGGAAAAATGCAGATAGATTTTCAGCAGGTTATCCGGCAACGAATCCTGGGAAGGATAAATGGCCAGTAGGGCCGGGTGGTTGTCAGCAGCTAAAGCAGGAATGGTAAGTTCCTGTAATCGTTTGGCCCTGAGCCATATACTATAACGCAGTCCACGCGTAAACGGCACAATCGGTTCAAAAATAATCTCGTCGCCAATCTGCTGGTAGTTGCCTAAAATGGCGGTCTCGTTCCCAGACAGACGCACGGCCAGAAGTTGGCCTAACGAATCACCGGAAATGGGCAGCCTGGGAATGGAAAGTCCGGTTGCCCGCTGGCCGTTCCAGCGAATGGTAACGCCCTTGTCTTCCGGCTGGTGGCACGCAGCCAACCGCCAGGAAACAAAAAAAATCAGACTATACCTGGCGCATAGCCTGATCAAACGTTGTCGGACGTTTTTACAAATACCGATCACTGGATGTCCAAAGGTCAAGGTTGCCGTTGGAGCGACGCTGTAGTAAAATCATCCGTGACGCATCGAGTTTGTCTAACTGGATCACGTTGGTCAGCGGCAGGGAAACAAAATCCAGACCAGCGGTAGCGAAATTTTCTTCTACGGGTGTAGTCAGCGAACCCTGGTAGGCTTCTAAATTTTTTTGCCGGACTTTAAACACCGGACGGCTTGAGTTGGCCATGATTAAAAACGATTCACCGCCCTTCGTCAACGTAATGATGTCCAGCGGAGAATTACCGCTCCCCATTTCGGCAACGGTCCGTCCTTTTACGTGGCTGCCCGCCTTTAATTGATCGAGCGGAAACAGGACCAATGGCGTGCAGGTGTAGCTGGCTACCATGTATTTTCTGCCTTTGATTTCGGTCGTTGTAAAGGTTTTAATGGGCGCCATCGTCTCATACTTGCCGTGTGCCGCATGGTAAATTTCGAGCGACGCCTGGTCCTGCGTATTCGTAAACGGAAAGGGAATGCTGCGAAACGTCGATCCGAATTCCTGATTCGACAGCCCGCTGACCAATACCTTCCCATCGGCATAGCCCATATCGGAGATGGCCGCAATTCGTAACGATTCGCCCCGCTGATTTTTGGCATCTTCGGCAGGAACATTCGTCAGTGCCAGGGTCGAAAACGGAATATCTTTCAACGATACAGCCGTTAGTTGGTCGCCCTCTATCCGGAGCAAAACCGGCGTGCCATCGCTGTGCTGGACGGCACAATAGACTTTCTTCGAGGCTGGATTAACGGCAATATCCTGAATCGTGATGTTGGCGGCATCGGTTCCCAGAAGGGCCGCAATTTTCTGGTCGATGTTTTTAATGTCGACGGGATTGGGGGTGGAAACCAGGCCCGCATCTTTGGTGTCGATGGCAAAAACGGCTGCGCTTCGTCCGTCGCCGATAAACAGGACGCCATCCGGTCCAAACGTGAGGGCGTTAATGGACTTAATGGCGGGTGTGCCCCTTACAAATCCATACTGATTATGAATTGAACGGGTGGTTGTCGCCAGCAATACAAGGCCAGTAAAGCCGACGGCCAGCAAAGCATATAGTTTGTTCATGGTTATTGAGATTAGCTCGGTTGTGAAAAGGCGGATGATTCGTTTGTTTACCCGGTGAATATAAACAGATTAGCACAGATGCCAATGTATGTTGGTTGGGGGTGGTAAACTGCCGTAAAAGAAAGAGGTTCTCTAACCAAAAAGGGTACTATCCCTTAGTTAAAGAACCCCGTACTTTGAGAGATAGCTCGTTTAAGAAGCCGTAACCCTGTTTTATTTACTTTTCTCGGCTGTTGCGTCGTTCTGTTTTGCGAACTCGCCGGTTGCCTTTAGTTCAACCTCGTCACCAACAACGGCAGTTGACGAAGAACCTACCCCAAAATCAGAGCGTTTCAGTGTGCCGCTCAGCTTCAGGCCTGCTTTTTCCTGCTTCCCACGGGGGTTCTCCATGGTAACCGGCCCCGTCAGCACGGCATCCAGCGTAACGGGTTTGGTCACGCCGTGCATCGTCAGGTCGCCTGTCAGTTTATACTTCTTGCCTTCCACTTTCTTAAACGACGTGCTTTTAAAGGTCAGTGTCGGGTATTTGGCCGCGTCGAAAAAGTCGGGGCTTTTCAGGTGCGTATCGCGCCGGTCATTCTCCGTACTGACGCTGTTGATATCGGCTGTCAATTCGACAACGGCATCAGACAGGTCCGGCTTGGTGGCTGTGATTTTAGCGTCGTAGTTCTTGAAGATACCATCTACTTCGGTCAGCATCAGGTGAGTAACGGTAAAGCCGACTTTAGCGTGGGCTTTGTCTGCCGTCCAGGTTTGTGCGTAAGATGCCGAGATGGTAAGTAACGTGGCAACGGTGAATACGAATGATTTCATGCGTGTTTGAAATTTGATTGGATGAAAAAATTGATTTAATGGGTACTCCTATTGATTGATTTTATTCAGAAACTTGATACTCGACAACGACATAAGTGGCTGAATGGCTTTTGCCTGATCGTTCTTAAAGACCAGGTATACATTGTGAACACCTTCAGTTGCTTTCAGGTTCATATGTACCGGTGGGCGCGCGAATGGGTTGCGGGCAGCGGGAGGACCAGCGGGTTTTGCACCTGTTCCGCCCGCCGGGGAGGTACCGGCTGCACCGGGCGCTGGTTTCGGGCCAGCTTCCATCTGCGCCATCAGTTTAGCCATATCCACTTCGGGGGCCAGTTCAACCACTGTTTCGCCAATAAGTGGGCCAGTGGGTGAGTCAAGCCGAACTTCAATTGTGCCACCGGCGCTGCCCTCCCGTCGTTGCGCGGCCGCGGTGATTTCGAGTTGTTTAATACCCGTCAGGTCTATCTGCTGAAACCCGATGTGAGCGTTGGAATAGGGAATCACGTTCTCGCCCTTTCCCATACCTTTTGCCTTAATGTCGGCCCGGTGTATAATCGGTGCCAACGAAGCCTCTACCTGAGGGCTACGCAGGATTAGCAGTTGCTCAGCCGTTTGGGCAGGAACCGGTTTACCGCCCATTACCGGATGACCACGATCGGTATAAGCGGCCCGAATCAGTACCGACCCTTTGCCATTATCGCCATCGGGTAGGTTAACCGCATACGTTCCGTGCAGGGGCAGGCTGCTGAGCGTTTTCTCATCGATATGGAGAATATACTGGACAAGGCTACCCGCGTCGGCAACGGACATGGCTGGGTGGCCTGGCATGGCCACATCACCCCAGACGCCCACGCCCCCCTGCCTGATTTTAGCAATCAGCCGGTCGTGGGCACCTGCGTCGCCTTTGTATTTAACTGCGATGGCGGTGAAGGCCGGCCCCACCGATTTTGTGCTGATCTGGTGACATACTTTACAGTCACTTTGGTTGATTAATGTCTGCGCTACAGCATATTGTGTTGAGGCATCGACACTACGTTGCCCCTGCATGACCTCGGCATAATCGAATCCCTCCGACGTATAGTCGATACTCATGGCGACCCGTGCCGGGTTGATCTTCCCCTGGGCCAAACTTCCGTCTTCCTTATCCTCTACCTGAACGGCATACTGAATGGGCTGATCCGGAAAAAAAAACGTTCGGTTGCTGCTCAGATTCACGTTGACAACCGGCGGGGCGTTGCCCGCAATGATTCGTACCGATTGGCTGTTAGCCGCACCCTGTGGATCGGTAACGGTCAGTGTGGCCACGTAGACACCCGCTTTATCGAACGTAACGGATGGATTAGCGGTCGTAAATAGGCGCGGAGCAGCACCCGGTGAGGTCACCTTCCACTGATAAGCTAACTTATCACCGTCGTTATCTTTACTGCCATCGGCCAACAGGTTTAGTTGCAGGGGGATGGCGCCCCCCTGTTTGCTGGCGGCTGCGTTCACAATCGGTTTTCGGTTACCGCCATTGTACTCAATGCGAACGAGTTTCGCATTATCGCTCTTCCGGAACCAGTTACTGCCATACTCGAGGACGTACAGATCGCCATCGGGCCCAAACTTCATGTCGATGGGTTCAACGGGATGGTAGCCGGACAGGAATCGCTCCATGGAGGTATAATTTCCGTCGGCGTCCATCGTAATGGCCATAATCCAGCCCCGCGAGAAGTCGGTAACTAACCACTTACCTTCGTAGTAAGCGGGCCAGGGGCGTTTGGCCTTTTTAAAGTCAGCCTGGCGATAAACAGGCCCGCCCGTAGCCGACCGCGATCCCGTTCCAACGAGCGGAAACTCTTCCGAAACAGCGTAGGGATAATAAATGAAGGAAGGAGCCGTAGGCGGCAAGGCCGTCAAACCCGTATTATTCGGTGAGTTATTGGCCGGGTTCTTGGGGTCTTTTTTGTCGAGTGGCTTTTTGGTTTCGTAGTCATAAACGGGAAAGGCAAAGTTGTTTCCCACAAACCAGGGCCAGCCGAAATTACCCGGTTTGCGGGCCTGATTCAGTTCGTCGTAACCGCGCGGGCCGATGTCCGAATCGTTCGTCGCATCGGGGCCTATTTCACCCCAATACACAAAACCGGTCTGGCTGTCAATCGAAATACGCCAGGGATTCCGGTGCCCCATTGAGTAAATTTCCGGGCGGGTTCGGCGGTCGCTACCGTTGTCGGTTCCTTTCGGAAACAAATTGCCTTCGGGAATGCTGTACGTGCCATTGGCTTCAGGGTGAATGCGTAGAATTTTACCCCGCAAATCGTTCGTGTTACCCGCATGGCCCTGATCGTCCCAACTGCTGCGGCCGGGCCGCTCGTCGGTTTGGGCCGCCTGCTGATTGCCCGTGTTGTTGCCTACGGTCAGATACAGGTTGCCCGCCCGGTCCCAGGTCATACCGCCCCCCGTATGGCAGCACACTTCACGCTGGGTGGGCACCTCAAGCACCACTTTCTGCGAGGTCTCGACCAGTTTGTTGTCGCGGAATTCCCAGCGGGTCAGGATGTGTTTTTTCTCTGTCGGATGGGCGTAATAGAGATAGATCCAGTGATTCTGGCCGAACTGAGGGTCAAGCGACAGCCCGATTAGCCCCTCTTCGGCCTCAGATACGCGCCCCTCCGCCGAGGTGTATTTGGTGTTGACTGGAATCGTGGCAATCAGGTCAACCGTTTTTGTGACGGGGTCATATTTCTTCAGCGCCCCTTTGCGCTCGATGATAAACGCGGTGCCATCGTTCAACACCTCAAACGCCATCGGTTCGTCGAGGTCTTCGGCAACCACTACTGGTGTAAATCGGGTTTCGTCCGGTTTAGCCGGATTGTCCTGTACAACAAAAGAAGCCAGTCCCAACAAGAGTATTACGTTCACAACAAGCGGGAACGGACGAGGCAACGATTTGGGCCACATAGCCAATGAGCAAGTAGATAGGTTCATAAACATAGGGGTCCCAACAGCCATTTTGAGTGATTGAAATGCCTGTTGGGAGACGTGATTAAGCCAGAATTTTTTTCAGGTTCTGATAACTCGTTGTAATGCTCTCAATGCCGTTTGGGGCCATGTCCTGCTCCACGAAGAAGTATCTCAAACCCGCTGTTTTAGCTGCGGCAAAGGCTTTTTTGAAATCCACGCTGCCGTTACCAACTTCGGTAATAGTTTTGTGATCGTCTTTCATGTCTTTGATGTGCCAGAGCGGGAAGCGGCCGGGCTGTTCGTTAAATAGCGCGACGGGGTCTTTGCCCGCTTTGTATGCCCAGGCCAGATCCAACTCCATCTTTACCAGCTCCTTATCGGTTTGCGACAGAATCAGTTCGTAAGGGGTTTTGCCGCCTTCCACCGGATCAAATTCAGTCGAGTGGTTGTGGTAGGCAAAACCAATTCCGGCTTTTTTTGCCGCTTCACCTGTCTTCTGAAACACCTCGATGGATTTCTGAATCTCATCCAGCGTAGCCACCGGTGTACTGGCACAAACCAGGTATGAAAGCCCACCCTCAACGGCCTCATCGACTAATTGCTGGTAGTTATCGCGCAGGTTCAGCATGGGCGGCATTTTGGAAAAATCCATTGCCGGGCGTTGCCCACCAGCCGGGGGCGTACCGCCTGCTGGTGCCTGTCCGCCTGCCACAGCGGGCATAGGGCGTGGTCGGAATGGAGCGCCCCCGGCATGGTGTGCCCGCCAGGTCATACCCAGCCCCGACACGAGTGCTTTGAATTCCTTAGCTGTATAGCCGTAGTAGCCACCCCGCATACTAAAGGCTGACTCTACCTCTTTATAGCCAACAGCCGCTACTTTTTCCAGGGTTCCTTTTGGGTCTTCGTTCATCGACTTAAAGAGCGTGAACAACTGAATACCAATGGGATATGAATTCGCGGCTGAGAACAGGCCATTGGCCTGGCTAAACTGGGGGAGCATCAGCCCGCCAAGCGTTAATGCACCGGCATCCCGGAGAAAATGTCTTCTTGAGGTCATTCTGAGTAATCAGTTAAGTAATGGAATTGATTGATCTTATTTTGGCCGTCCACCCGCTGGTGCCGCCTGTTGCTGACCGCCACCATCACCGTCGCCCCCTTTAACGTCGTCGTTGCTGACGGAGCGGGCTTTCCGGCGGGGTTCTTCAAACGTCATTTTACCGATGCGATACGAGAACGTGACCTTCACGTTTGAATTGTAGAGGTTATTAACGCTCACCTGCGACAGCAGCGGAGAGTTCAGGTTACTACGCATCGTTACCCCCCGGCCGAGGAAGTTTTCAGCCGCCAGCCCAAGGCTGCCCCGCTTGTTGGCAATGTCTTTCCGAAGCCCCAGCGAGTACATGTAGAAACTGCCCATCGTGCCCTGCAACTGCGGATTAGGCCCCCGGAAGAAACTGAATACCTGGGCGCTCCAGCCTTTCGTCAGTTGCAACTGACTCATCAGCCGGCCGCCGATGCTGACACCTGAGTTGCTGATCGTCATCGACTTGCCATCTAAGCCAGGCGTTGTTCCCTGCATGTACACATAATACCCATCCAGACCACCATTGATACTCCATTTCGGGGTCAGGTTGGTGTTGAAGAAAACGTTGGCCCCAACGGTACGCTGCACACCAATATTCTGAAAGGTTGTGATGATGCCACCTGCGAGTGTGTCTGACGGAACACGGATTTGCGTGATGGCGTTGTTGGTTAACCGCCCGAACAGCGATGCGTTCAGGTAGGTTTTTTTGATGGTCGAACTGAGGCTTAACTCAACATTGTCGGTCAGTTCGGGCTTAAGCGTTGGATTCCCCACCATAATCATCTGCGGGTTAGCCGCGTTGACGTTCGGGTTCAACTGTTGCAGGCCGGGCCGCTGAATCCGCCGGTTGTAGGCCGCTTTTATAGTGCTGCCGCCTTTCAAACTCTTCGATACGTTAATACTCGGTACCAGATTGCTGTAGCTGGGAATATTCAAGTCTCTACTTTCGTCCGACTTAGCCGTTATGCCCGTATGTTCGTAGCGCGTGCCAACCTTAAAGGTGAATTTGCTGGGCGTTACGTAGGTGTACGAAATGTAGCCCGCCCCGATATTCTGGCTGTAATTGAGCGATCCGGATGGATTGGTCGGATCGAAGAGTAACTCGCCGGTACTGCCACCAATCTGATACTGATAGCGGCTGTCTACCTGGCGCATAATGGCTTTCCCGCCAAACTCCAGCAACTGATTCTTTTTGATGGGCGTCTGGTAATCCGTTTGGAAAGTAAGTTCCTGATTCGTGTTGTTATTCAGATTTCGTTGTCGGGCAGTTAACTCACCCGCCTGACCGAGCAGGTCAGCGTAAAAATTATTGGTCAACCCCGTGCGGCTGTACTGGGTCGAAATACTCCACTCCTGCTGGGGCTTAAACGTGCGGATGTAATCCAGATTCATGTCCACCGAGTTCGATAAATCCCTGCGGTCAACGTCGCGGTTGGTCAGTCGAAGCAACGAATCACCGATGAACGAACTGGTCAATTGATTCTGCTCCTGAATAAAATTGCGCGTACCGAACCGGACGTTCGCCGACAAGGATTGATCTTTAGCGAGGTCGTAATCGAAACCCATCGTATACTGTCCGAAAACGGGTTTATCGAAAGCTGTTCCCTGTTGACTGGTTCGTAGTAACTGCGTACCGACCCGCGTAGTCTGGTCTAAGGTCGACGAAGCCCCATTGTACATGGCCCGGCCAAAACCGCCAAGTGTGATGCCTAATTTGCCCTGCCGGAAGGAACCGTTCAAGCCTAAGTTGGAACCGCGAATACCGGCACCCGCGTCGACGTTCAGCGTCAGGCCGTGCAGGGTGTTCTTTTTAGTGATAATGTTGATAATTCCGGCGGCTCCTTCGGCGTCGTATTTAGCGGATGGGCTGGTGATTACCTCCACCGATTTAATCATGTCGGCGGGTAGTTGTTTAAGCGCATCGGCTACGTTGGCGGCAACGATGGTGGAGGGTTTGTTATTGATCAGCACCCGGATGTTGCTGCTTCCGCGCAAACTGACGTTCCCGTCCAGATCAACTGACAGCATCGGTACGCGCTTCAGAACATCTGACGCATCGCCCCCTTTGGATGTGATGTCTTTATCGGCGTTGAAAACGAGCCGGTCTACTTTTTCTTCGATCAGAGCAGCCTGCCCCGTCACCACTACTTCACTTAGCGTGCGGATATCGGCGGGAAGTTTCACCGAACCCATCTTCAGGTCGGTGCCCTTCGCCACCGTGAAGGGCTGGGAGTCGCGGGTTTTGTAGCCAATAAATGAGTATTGAAGCCGGTACTCGCCCGGTCCTAATTTGGTCAGTGAAAAATTACCCTTCACGTCCGACGTCGTACCGTCGATGGGCTTGTTGGTTTTTACGTCCATTAGGGCGATGGTCGCAAATTCGACGGGCTTACCCGAGGTTGAATCGACCAGCAGGCCCGTTATCTTGCCATTCCCTTTCGGCACATCCTCGGCCACACCCGTAAATTCTTTTTTCTGCCGCCCCTCCTGAGGGCGACCGAAACCGCCGGGTCCGCCACCCGGAGGGCCAAACTGAGCGAATGTTGCCGGCATCAGACCGCTCCAGAGTCCAAAAATCAGTAGCAAAAACAGGAAGGAGGTACGCATGGCTGGTAGAATTTTCACGAATTGACAACTCAAAGCAACAACCACTTGATGAATCCCGCAACCGCAATAGACCGGGGGCGGGTAAACGTCGGCAGATACCCCCTTTTAGCCGATGAATGGGTTACAGCCCGGGTTCTTTCTGAAAACGGGCCATTCGTCGGTTAAAAGAGTCCAGCCATCGGCAAATCCGGCGTACCGAGCGATTGGCTGCGGATGGGTTTGGGATTTGATGTAAACTTGCAGCGTTTCAACTGATTATGGCTGCTACCCTGTTTTCCCGTCGCTACGTTACCTGGCTCATTCATGGGCTGGGCTGGATTTTGCTGGGCTACCTGCTTTTTTTCTCCCAGTCCTTTAATTCCGACATTCGGCTCCCCAATTTATTCTGGGTTAAACAAATACTTTTTTTTGGGCTGATGGTCGCCATGTTCTATATGAACTCCCAGTGGTTGGTTCCCCAGTTACTCCTGCAGGGGCAGTCGGGCCGGTACGTACTGGCTTTGCTCGGCATTATGCTTACCATACTTATTTTACTGGGAGCCGTTGAGTTGTGGTTTGATTTAGCTACGCTCATGCACCGGGCTTTTCATCCCGATGGGCGCGGACAGCCTAAAGTGTACGGCTGGATTCAGCCGTCGGTGTTTACGATTGTGCTCGTGCTGGCCATCAGTACGAGCATTGCCCTGTCGCAGAAATGGCAGGACGACGCAAATCTCCGAACGGCTCTGGAGCAGGCCAAAACCACCTCCGAACTGTCTTTTTTAAAGGCTCAGATCAACCCGCACTTTTTCTTCAATACGCTCAACAACATCTACGCACTGACCTTAATTGACGCCGAAACTGCCCGCGAAGCCCTGCACCGGCTCTCGCGGATGATGCGTTACGTGCTCTACGAAACCCAGACGGGCACCACCTTGCTGAGCAAAGAATTGTCCTTTGTCAGCGATTACATCCAGCTCATGCAGCTCCGGCTAACCGATAAAGTAACGGTTAGTCTGCAGTCGCCTACTCCGCTGCATGATCAACCCATTGCGCCAATGCTGCTCTTACCCTTTGTGGAGAATGCCTTCAAACACGGTGTTAGCGCGTTGCATCCGAGCCGGATTCACATAGCTATCCAACAACAGCAGGCGACGTTGCTGCTGGACGTTCATAATACCTTATTTGTTGAAAAAACACCGTCGCTCGAAGCGGGCAACGGCATCGGGCTGACCAATACCCGTCGGCGGCTTGATCTGCTCTATCCGGGTCAGTACGCACTTCAAATCAATGAGCATACGCCAGCGGGTGAATACCACGTCCACCTAACCCTGAACCTGTCATGACGCTCACCTGCATTGCCGTCGACGATGAACCCCTGGCGTTGGGACTGGTTTGTGCATTTATCGAAAAAACGCCCTTTCTGAAGCTGACCGGGCGGTTTAGCAGTGCCGTAGAAGCCCTCCAGCATTTGCTGCACCAGTCGGTGGATGTTATTTTCCTGGATATTCAAATGCCCGACCTGACCGGCCTGGAGCTGGCCCGCGTCCTGGAACGCAGCAATCGGGGCGCTCATACAACGCGAATTGTGTTTACAACCGCTTTTGATCAGTTTGCCCTCGATGGCTTTCGGGTCGATGCCCTGGATTACCTGCTTAAGCCATTCAACTACGAAGAGTTTTTGCGGGCTGCCAGCAAGGCACGCCATTATTTCGAGTTGGTGCAACGCACTGAACCTGTGTCGATTGCCAGCCTGCCAGCCGTGCCCGCCGAAGCCGCCGATGACTATTTATTCCTGAAAGTTGAATACCAGTTAGTCAGGATTGCGTACAGCGATATTCTGTATATGGAAGGCCTGAAAGATTACGTGAAAGTGTATCGCCAAAGCGATCCGACCAGGCCGCTGCTATCGTTAACGAGCCTGAAAGCACTCGAAGAGAAATTACCCGCCAACCTGTTCATGCGGGTGCATCGGTCGTTTATCATCGCCCTCAATCGGATTAATGCCGTTACGCGTAACTCCGTGCAGATGGGCACAACGACGATTCCGGTTAGCGATCAATATAAAGACGTTTTCGGTGAGTTCATTAGCCGCTGGCTATGAATTAGCGTTACCTGCCATCGTCAGCGCACCAAAACCACCTGACTCTGAGGTCCGCCCGGTGCTTCGACCGTAATGGTGTAGCGACCCGTCGGCAGGCCGCGCAGGTTAAGCGTGCGGGTATACTCGCCCGGAGCCAGGTTCGGCTCATTCGTTCCGCGAACCCGCTGACCGAGCAGATTCGTGAGTGACAGCGTCACGGCTCCAGCCGATGTTATGGTAAAATCAACGGCCAGCGTCTCGGTGGTTGGGTTTGGATAAACCCGTAGCCTGCCCAATTTAGGTTCAGTCAATGCCGTGACCACGCTGCCGGTCGATGTGTCTACTGCCTTCAGAATCCGATTGTTGGGGTCAATGACGACGTTAGTGACGGTGCCCCGCGCGGGTAACGTAAAGGTCTGATCGGCGCGGTCGTTGAAAACGGTTACGGTTGTGTCGCCGGCCGCCGACTGCACTTTAAGCTGCACCGGCATCGTAAACGACGTTGGGTTGGTGGCCGTCGTGTTTCGTTGCTCCAGCCGCACGCTAACGGTGCCGGTTCCACCACCCGAAACGGTTGCTTTGTAGGTTGGATACCCTGCGCCATAAACCCACTCTTTAAAAAAGTAATCTAAATTTTGGTTAGCAAGCTGCTGGGCTATGGCCTGAAAATCTTCCGTCACTACCGTTTTGTAGGCTAAAGCGGGGCTGGCCGCATAGGTTCGTAAAATACGGAATAACGTGCTGTCACCCACAACGCCCCGCAGCATGTGCAGTACTGTTGCGCCTTTCGCGTAGGTTCGATTGCTGTTAAAAATACTATTGATGTTACTGATATCCTCGACATACAGCGTGCCCTGTGCAGCGCGGGCGCCGGTCATAAAACTGTTCATATAGGCCTGATAACCCGTCTGGCCATTGACCGACTCGGCATAAACGGCTTCGGCATAGGAAGCAAAGCCTTCGTTGAGCCAGATATTCTGCCAGTCGCGGCAGGTGATTTTATCACCAAACCATTGGTGTGCTAATTCGTGGGCAATCACGGCAGGCGTAAGCGCTCTCACTTCCATTGAACTGATGGTTTGGTGTTCCATCCCGCCATTTCCCAGCCCGAACTGCGCGTGGCCGTATTTCTCGCGTAGAAATGGGTATGGCCCAAACCGATTCGTAAACAGGGCCAGCATGGTAGGCGTCAGGCTCAGGTTAGTACGTACCTGCGGCAGGATTTCGGGATAGATGTAGTGCGTGACGGGCATGGTCTGCGTGCCATAGGCGAACGGTGTGTCATACCGTTCATAGTTCGACATAGCCAGCGAAATCAGGTATTGAGCAATGGGGTAACTGTTGCGCCAAAAGTAGGTGCGGGTGCCGTCAGGATTGTCGGTTGTGCTGACTAAGGTGCCGTTGGACACCGACACAAAGCGAGCGGGTGCTGTGATCCGGACCGACGACGAATCGGCCTTGTCGGCGGGGGTATCCCGGCACGGAAACCAGTCGGGTGCGCCATAGGGTTCACTCAACGTCCAGATGGATGGTTCCGTGTTATTCTCGTGCCGCCCAAATTGAAAACTTCCCTGATTGCTGATGGGTACGCCCTGGTAAAATACGGTGAGCGTGAGTGCCTGTCCGTTGGTTAAGGGCTGCGGGGGCGTGATGGTCAGGCGATTTTGCGCGTGCTGAAAGGTAAGCTTCTGATTACCTACTTTCACAGAATCTACCCGTAAGCCTTCGCCGGTTGCCACCGTGGTTGAGTTTAAGTCCAGAAAGAACGAGTTAATGGTAGCCGCTGTGCTTTTCAGGGTAATGGTTGCGGCTCCGCGCAGGTTGTTGGGCGTATGCGTCAGGCGAAGATCGAGACCATAATAGGTAACATCAATGGTGGCATCGCCGGGGTAGGCAAGCCGGGCCTTCGGGTTAGCCGCCAACCGGCCAAAATAGCGAACTTTACCCGCCTGACAGAATCGCCCGCCGTCGGTATCGACCTGGGCCTGGGTAAGGAATGGGATGAATAAAACGAAGTAGATGAAGCGCATTCGGCCAGAGCGTTTGAAATTTATCATCCTGAGTACTCAGGATGATCGTGTTAAAAAACAAACGCCTGACGAGTCAAAAAGTTATTCACCTGCCGGTAACTCACGTCGGCTATTGCTTTCGGCCTCTGCCTTCGCTTTCAGGGCCTCCAACTGACGCTGCTCGGCTTCGGGCAATTGAAGCTGCCAACCCATCGAACTCGCCAACTGATACATCATGTATTGAATCTGGTTGTTGGCAATTTTGGGAAGGTCGCTTTGCATGGCCCGCTCGTTCATGGCCTGCTTGGCTTCATCCAGAATCTGCGTGTAATCGGCTCCGCTAAAGTGATTCAGGAAACCCGCCTGGATGTCGTAGAATTTATAATCGGTATCAATCGAAAGGATTTCCGGTTCGGGGAATGCTTCAATAATTAATTTTTTGTCACCCTCTTCCGGCACCCGAAACCGAACTTTGGCAAAGTCGAACCCAACCAGCACTTTCGATTTGGCAATAACCATTGCTTTCTTGGGGTCGTTGAGCAGGTAAAGAATTTTTTTCTGGTCCTGGTAATTATAAATTTCGGAGAAGTACCCTTCGGCCATCACAACCTTGAATACTTTCTCGATGCGCTCCAGAAGTAAAACCGAATCACGCCGAACGTCGGTGACCGAAGCGTCGGACCGTCCCGTGCGTTTGCGTAATGTATTGGCGAGGGCAACGCCCCCACCTGCACCCACGAGGAGCAATAAAGCAGTGGTTAAAAAATCCATATTAGATTAAATGTATAATGAGTAATAGATAATGAAAAATGTACAATGGATAACGGGTTAGCTGGCCCCTTACTCATTGTACATTTTTCATTATCTATTATTCATTAAAAATTACTTCGCGTAAGCCACAGCCCGCATTTCCCGAATGACGGTTACCTTAATCTGGCCGGGATACTGCATTTCTTTCTCAATTTTCTGCGAAATTTCATACGACAACACACCCGCCCGCTCGTCGGAAACGTGATCGGCATCGACCATGATGCGGAGTTCACGACCCGCCTGAATGGCATAGCACTTCTGAACGCCGGGAAAACTACTGGCTAACTCTTCGAGTTCTTTGAGTCGCCGGATGTACGACTCCATCATCTCGCGCCGGGCGCCGGGCCGCGAACCCGACACGGCATCGCAGACCTGCACAATGGGCGAAATCAGGGTGGTCATCTCGATTTCATCGTGGTGAGCGCCAATGGCATTGATGACTTCGGGGTTCTCTTTGAACTTCTTGGCCAACTCCATGCCCAGAATGGCGTGGGGAAGTTCGGCTTCTTCGGGCCACACTTTACCGATGTCGTGGAGCAACCCGGCGCGTTTGGCTAATTTGGCGTTCAGTCCCAGTTCGGCGGCCATTGTCGCACAGAGTTTGGCAACCTCACGCGAGTGCTGAAGCAGGTTCTGACCGTAGCTCGACCGGAAGCGCATCCGGCCTACCATTTTAATCAGTTCGGGATGCAGGCCGTGAATGCCGAGGTCGATGACCGTCCGCTCGCCGATTTCCACAATTTCGTCCTCAATGTTCTTGCGGGTTTTGGCCACAATTTCCTCAATACGGGCCGGGTGAATGCGGCCATCCTGCACAAGCCGGTGAAGCGACAGCCGGGCAATTTCGCGCCGAACCGGATCAAATCCCGAAATAATGATGGCTTCGGGCGTGTCGTCAACAATGATTTCGACACCGGTGGCAGCTTCGAGTGCCCGGATATTGCGCCCTTCCCGACCAATAACTTTACCCTTCACGTCGTCGGATTCGATGTTGAAAACCGACACGCAGTTCTCAATAGCGTGTTCGGTGGCGGTCCGCTGAATGGTTTCAATCACGACCTTTTTGGCTTCTTTTGTAGCGGTCAGTTTGGCTTCTTCAACGATGTTTTTGATGTAGGAACTGGCACGCGTTTCGGCTTCGGCCTTCAGCGTTTCGATGAGTTGATCGCGGGCTTCGTCGGCCGATAAACCCGCAATTTTTTCGAGTTGTGCTACCTGGTCGGCCAGCATCCGGTCGGCTTCCTGCTGCCGCCGGTCTACCTCTTCCCGGCGTTTAGTCAGGGCGTCAATCTGTTGAGTGAGGCTATTTTTTTGCTGCCCAAGTTCGTTGCGTTGCTGGTTTAGTTCGCCCTCGCGGGTTCGCTGCTGGTCGGCCTGTTGCGTTAACTGTTGCTCGCGCTGCTTGAGTTTAGTCTCGTTCTGGAGGAGTAGATTTCGTTTCTGATTCGTGGTTTCTTCAAATTCCGTTTTCAGTTTCAGGTACTTCTCTTTTGCCTCCAGCACTCGGTCTTTCTTGATGGTTTCGGCCTGTAACTCAGCATTCTTTAAAATCATTGCCGCCTGCTCTTCGGCTTCTTTTTCGTGCTTTGCGCGAACGCCCGCCATCATCTGGCGGCCAATAAATATACCAATACCCCCTCCGGCGAGGGCGGCAAGGATAGTAAACCAAACTGGAATGTCCATTGGACTATATCGTTAGGGTTGAACAAATAAACCATCAACCTGCTGCGATACGTGTGCCGAATTAGTAATGAATAATGTAAAATGTATACTGGTTAGTACGTAAAAGTAAACGCGTTTCAGCGTTCATTGTACACTGTGCATTATTCATTGTATCAACTTGTAATGACCGGCGTGACAACCTGGTCCAACTGAGTGATTTTGTCAAATACCATTTGTTGTAGTCGCTGCATTTTTCGTTCTCCCCTGAGCTTGTCGACTAAACAGTCGAAGGCTATCCGCGCCAGGGCTTCCTGTGTGTCGCTGATGCCCATTGCCCGGCATTGTTTCAGATCCTCCTGAATCTGTTTAGCGGCTTCGCGCACAATGGCTTCCAGTTCCGGCTCTACTTTTAGCCGGTAGGTCCGGTCGGCAATTGTCAGGCGAATTGGCAGTTCTTCCATCGCTGCGGTCGGCTCAGGTTGGGTTATCCCCGGAGCCAATTTAGGTTTATGACAAACTACTCAAGTGAGCTATACACCGTTCCAATTCCCGGATATACTCGTCGAGTTGTTGTTTTAATTCGGCATTCGTATCTGTCTCAGACAGATTGTCTTTTACAATTATACCAACATCTTTTGACTTTGATGTATTTTTTTCTGAAATAACAGGTTTTTTCCGCAAGTCACGCACCAAATTCTGCTGTTCTTTCAGGCTTTCCTGTAACGCATCGTTCTGCCGTTCTAACTGCCCCACCTGATCTTTGGCATCGGTATACAGCCCACCGAGCAGTTCGAGTTTGCGCTCCAACTGGTTAATTAACGCAATAATCTGGTGTTCGCTAACCACGGGATTTAATGAGTGATTGAGCGAATGAGTGAATGAGTGAATAATAGGCGAGAAAATATTCACTCATTTACTCATTCAGTCATTATTTTCTGATCACCGCGCCCAATTCCTGCTCAAAGGCGGTCATGAGTCGCTGCATGGTTTTATCAATCAGTACATCCGTTAATGTTTGGGTCGAATCCTGTAAGGTGAAACTGACGGAATACGCTTTCTTGCCAGCACCCAGGTTCTCGCCTTCATACACGTCAAACGCATTTATAGCCCGTAGTAGTTTCCGTTCGGTTTGACGAGCCAGCCGACTGATCTGCTCAAATGTGACACTGCTATCGAGTACCAGCGATAAATCGCGCCGAACATCGGGGAACCGAGCCACTTCTTCGTACCGGGCCTTAGTGGCCGATAGCTTCAGCAACGCCTGCCAATCGAAGTCAGCGTAGAAGACGGGCTGTTTAAGGTCCACTAATTTCGTAAGTTTTGGCTGAATAAGCCCTAAACTTACCACTGCTTTTTTGTTGACGACATACGTCAGCCCATACTGAAACAGGGTTGCGTCGGCGGGCTGCGTATCGAACGGTTTAATACGGAACAGATTCAGCACCCGCTGCACCGCCGTCGACAGGTCATGATACACCACCGGCTGACCTTTTTGCAGCCAGCTTTCGCCCTGCTGATTGCCAGTCATGGCTAAACTTAACCGCATCTGTTCAACGTATTTAGTACTGCCATCTTCAAGCTGATGTTTATGATACACGTTGCCGAACTCAAACGTTTTCAGGTCTTTCTGCCGACGGTTCAGGTTGTAAACCAGCGTTTCGAGCGCTGAAAATAACAGCGTTTGCCGCATCACCGACAGTTCGTCGCTAAGGGGGTTGAGCAAGGTTACATCAGGGCCGGGCAACGAAGACCGGATGGCCTCGTGATAGGCTGGCCGGGTGAGCGACAGGGTTAGTATCTCATAAAAACCGTTGGCCGCCATGAGTTGACCCACCCGGTTTTGCCACTGGTCGGGATCGGTCTTAGGAAACGTCGACAGGGAATCGGCGGCAAGGTTAACCGAAAGCGGCACATTGTCCAGGCCATAAATACGGAGAATTTCTTCAACTACATCGGCCTCGCGGGTCACGTCTACGCGGTAGGGCGGCACAACGGCTACAAAACCTTCCGGCGTCTGTTCATCGGCCTGAATATCCAGCGCGTTCAGAATCCGCATGATTTCAGCCCGGTCAATCTGAATCCCAATCAGCCGGTCGATGTTGCGATATCGGACCGGCACCCGAAAGAACTCAATTGGGGCCGGATAAATGTCCGTTATGCCGGAGCTAATCGTCCCCCCGGCTACCTGCTGAATGAGCAGCGCGGCCCGCTTGAGAGCAAACACCGGCATGTTTGGGTCAGTGCCCCGCTCAAACCGGAACGATGCATCGGTTTTCAGGCCATGATGCTGGGCAGTTTTCCGCACCGATGCCGGCGAAAAATACGCTGACTCCAGAAAAATGCTGGTTGTTTGCGCTGATACGCCCGAATGCTGCCCACCAAATACGCCCGCTATACACATGGGCTTTTCAGCGTCGCAAATCATGAGGTCTGTAACGGTTAGCTTTCGCTCCATACCATCGAGGGTAACAAAAGGTGTTCCTTCGGGCAGGGTTTTAACAATCACCTGCTTGCCGACGATCTTATCGGCATCAAAGGCGTGGAGAGGCTGGCCGAGGTCGTGGCAAACGAAATTCGTTATGTCCACAATGTTATTGATGGGATTCAGACCAATGCTCAACAAACGTTTTTTCAGCCAGTCCGGCGATTCGCCAACCGTCAGTCCCCGGATGGTAAGGCCGGTATAGCGCGGGCAGGCTTCCGGATCATCTACCCGCACATCGAGCGTCAGGTCGGTGGTAGTAATGGCAAACGCATCGACCGAGGGCAGCGTTAAGGAGCGTTTCAGAACGGCTTTCAAATCGCGGGCGGTGCCCAAATGCGACGCGGCATCGATGCGGTTAGGCGTCAGGCCAATGGCAATCTGATAGTCGGCTTCGAGGTTGAAGTAACGGGCAGCGGGCATACCATTTGGCAAATCTGTATTCAGCACCAGAATACCATCATGCGACGTGCCCAGGCCGATTTCATCTTCGGCACAGATCATGCCTTCGGATGCTGCTCCCCGAATTTTGGCTTTCTTAATCTGGAAGGGTGATCCTGATTGGGGGTGCAGTGTGGCGCCTACAAGCGCAACCACTACTTTTTGCCCGACGGCAACATTGGGCGCGCCACAAACAATAGGCAGTGGTTGTTCGGCACCAACATCTACGGTTGTCAGGCTCAGTTTATCGGCATCCGGGTGTTTGGTACAGGTTACTACTTCGCCAATCACAACACCCTCCAGCCCACCCGGAATGGCCTCAATTTTCTCAATTCCTTCAACTTCCAGACCCGTCGCAGTCAGTAGTTTACCAACTTCCTGGGGCGACTCGGGCAATTCAATGAATTCTTGTAACCATTTATACGAAACTTCCATATAGGGGCAAAGCAGATAACTCCTGCAAAGGTAGGGAGAAAGCAGGAAAGGGCGGAGAGGGGCGAACGGGAAAAGGCAGGAAAGGAGTTTTCAGCCCACAGCTTTAGTTGTGGGTTTTCGTGAGTGACGGAGCGAATCCCCGGTTAAAACCGAGGGCTGATAAACGTATCTTCTGCCCATAGCCATACGAGGATGAAAGGAGAAAGGTTGTGATGTATTCCTTTTCTCCCCTGTCAATGATACCGCTCTCCGGCTTTTATGGCTATTGAAAGGGTATTTTCGGCGGGAGGAATGGGGCAGGCATAGGTTGGATTATAAGCACAATAGGGATTGTAGGCGGTGTTGAAATCGAGTAGGGTGCGATTATCAGTAAGCGTGGCCGGATCGAGTTCAAGGTAACGCCCACCACCGTAAGTCTCCCTGCCCGACGTAGCGTCCCTGAACAGGACCGAATACGTGTTCTGGAGTTTTACGATCAGCAATCGGCAGGCTTCACCATTCAGACTGAACACGGCATGGGCATACTTGTCATACACTTCTTCGCTGCCATCGCTCATTCGAACAACGAGTTTCTGAGTTTTATCGGCAAAAGGTTCAAGTCGGGCAGTTACGCGGTAGGCCGGGTCAGGCGCAAAATAAGTAAGCTTCTTAAACGCCGTTTTATCGGCAATCGGCGACTCGGCGTCTGTCCGAAAGAAGCGGTCTTTTTCCGCACGCTTCGTGTCGATCTGCTGCCGATACGTTTCGGGAGAAATCGACTTGGCCAGGCCATCGGCCGAGGTCATGTTACCGCCATCAAAAAAGGTGTAATACAACACGATGAGGGCAACAAAAAAAAGTCCCGTCAGGAAGAACCTATTTTTTAGCATAGCACAGCAATTTTATAAATTAAGTATAGAGCTGACAAAATAAGCAGGCGAAACGCATTATGATTAAAATCAATCCAAATCTACTTTTATCAGGCAGGCAATTGTCCTTAGCCCGGCGCATTGGCCATGTCACTATTTAGTTACACACACGAGTAGTATATGCTCATAATGAACTATTTAGCAAGCCGGTTAAAAATAATTGACTGCGTCTAATTCCGGCGGGTTAAATCAATTTTCTTTTACTCAGTTTTTAATAACTTTAATGCCCCATTACAACTAACTCACTCTGCAAACTAAACATGATGCCAATGCCTAAACTCTACGACTTAAAAACATTCACCTCTGACACCGGGAATTTAACGGTCTTTGAAAACATTATTCCCGGTGTCATTCAGCGCGTTTTCTACATCTACGAAGCTGGAATCACGGCCCGCGCGGGCCATCGGCACCACCGCGCCTGGCATGCCCTTATCTGCCTGAGTGGAAGTTGCCAGGTGTATAGTTGCAACGGAAAACAAGAGACCATATTTCGATTGAGAAGCCCGCGCCAATGCCTTGTGCTGGCTCCCGAAGACTGGCACACGATGGCCGAATTTTCCGAGGACGCCATTCTGTTGGTTGTTTCCAATGAGCCCTACGACAAAGAGGATTATATCTATGAACCATACCCGAATAGCCGACGGCTTGGCAAATCGGCAATGGTCGGCTCCGAATGATTCCGTTTCTGGATCTGCAACGGGTAAATAAACCGCATCAGCCCGCTATTCAGGCGGCCATTGAGCGCGTTATTGACTCAGGCTGGTATATTCTGGGCCGCGAGGTAGACGCTTTTGAACGCCAGTTTGCCGCTTATTGTCACACGCGCCATTGCATTGGCGTAGCGAACGGCCTCGAAGCCCTGACATTAGTGTTAAAAGCCTGGGATTTTCCGCCAGGCAGCGAGGTAATCGTTCCATCGAATACCTACATTGCTACGGTTCTGAGCATTACACAGGCTGGGCTGACGCCTGCGTGGGTTGAGCCTGACCCGCACACGTATCTGTTGAACCCAGCCCGGATAGAAGCGGCCATAACCGCCCGCACGAGGGTAATTCTGCCCGTTCATCTATATGGCCGATGCTGCGAGATGGATCCAATCAGTGTTCTGGCGCAACGCTATCAGTTGACTGTTCTCGAAGATGCCGCCCAGGCACACGGAGCAACCTACAGGGGCGAACAGACGGGCCTGCGACGGGCAGGTAATCTGGGCGATGCGGCTGGCTGGAGTTTTTACCCCAGCAAAAACCTGGGCGCTCTGGGCGATGCCGGCGCCATTACGACCAGCGACGACGCATTGGCCGACCGGTTGCGGGCCTTGCGAAACTACGGCTCGACACAGAAATATGTGAACGACTACCCCGGACACAACAGTCGGCTGGATGAACTGCAGGCGGCTATCCTGTCGGCTAAACTGCCCAGGCTCGATGCGGAAAATAACCGAAGACGAGCGCTGGCCCGGCAGTATCTCGACGGTATTCGCAACCCGGATGTGGTATTGCCACCCTCTGAGCAGCTTGAAGAAGATGTCTGGCATTTGTTTGTGATTCGACACCCCCGGCGCGATGACCTGCGGGCTTACCTTCACCAACGAGGCATCGGCACCGACGTGCATTATCCGATTCCTCCCCATCAGCAACGGGCCTATGCATCATTTGCCCATCTGCGCCTGCCCATTTCAGAGCAGTTGCATCGGGAAGTCGTCAGTTTGCCACTTAACCCCACCCTCACGGATGAAGAGGTGGTGTACATAGTTGATATGATAAATCAATTTGGTGAGATTAAAAAACAAACGACTACAAACGCGAACGAGTAAAACCGGATGCGCCAGCTTTTCACTCGTTCGCGTTTTCAACCCATGCATCTGTCCGTCGTCATCCCGGTTTATAACAGCGAGCGAACCATTGGTCTGCTGGTGGAGCGGCTACAGGCCTGCCTGGCCGGACGCGCCTTCGAGATTGTACTGGTGAATGACGGGAGCGCCGACCGCTCAGAAACGGTTTGCCAACAGGTAGCGACGTACTACGGCAATATTCAATTTATTTCGCTGCGCCGGAATTTCGGCGAGTTTAACGCTGTACTATGCGGACTTACTCATGCTACCGGCCAATACGTTGTTATTATCGACGATGACTTTCAGAACCCGCCCGAAGCCATCCAGACCTTGCTGGACGTTGCCGAAAACGGGCATTACGATGTTGTGTATAGCCGCTATGCCCGAAAGCAGCATCACTGGTTTCGCAACGCAGGAAGCTGGTTCATAAACCGGTTAACAACCTATTCGATTGGGAAACCGCGTGATTTATATCTGTCGAGTTTTAAGCTCATTCGGCGCGGGGTGGTGGATGAGCTTGTTCAGTATCGCGGGCCGTATCCCTACATCGACGGGCTGATTTTTCGCGTAACCCGAAATGTCGGCAGTGTCGAAGTGCCGCACAATGCCCGCACGGAAGGCCGTTCCAACTACACCATTGGCAAACTTATCGGACTGTTTCTGAACGTGTTTATCGGTTATTCGCTCTGGCCGATTCGTTTGTTTACTGCCATCGGTGGGTTGTTTTTAGGGTTGGGGTTGCTCACAGGATTATTTTTACTGATTGCCGGGCTGATGAAGTGGCTGCTGGTGCCCGGATGGGGCATCGTTCTGTGGGGCATCGTAACGGGTTTAGGCCTGCAACTGCTTTGTCTGGGGGTGTTGGGCGAATACCTTGGTAAATTATTTATGGCCCACAGCGGACTGCCGCCGTATGTGGAAAAAAAGTCGATAGCCGATAGTTGTTAGTATGTCACACGCAGAACGCCTTTTGACTATCGACCAACGACTATTGACAAAACAATGATCGGTCGGTCGGAAGAATACGAAAAAATGTTTCGGCTGGAAGGCCAGCTTTGGTGGTATCGAAGCCTGCACGAGCGAGTAGAAGCAAGTCTGCATCAATACTTTGGCAATCAGCGCGATATAACCCTTTTGGATGCTGGCTGCGGAACGGGCGGTCTGCTTGATTTCCTGCGTCGGCGGGGCTACACCAACGGGCGGGGCATCGACGGGTCGACTGATGCCGTTGCGTTTTGCCACGAGCGTGGCCTTGTCGTCTCGCTGGTTGAGTTAACTAAAATCACCGATTTTGAGCCAGAAATGCAGTACGATGTTATCATTTGTAACGACGTGTTTTGCTATTTTGCTGACGCTGATTTGCTGGTTTTACTGGCCGCCCTCGCGCGTCGGTTGAAACCCAGGGGCATTCTACTGAGTAATAACAACGCTTTCAGGGCGTTTGAAGGGCAGCACGACCTTGCCGTTGGTATTGTTCAACGATTTGTTCGGGCCGATTTTGAGCGATTAGTGCCCAAAGCTGGCTTGCATATCCGATTTTCGACCTACTGGAGTTTTGCCTTATCCGTCCCGATTTTGCTGATGCGCCAGTGGCAGCGGCTGCAACTGAGGTTGGGCTGGCGAAATCCGAAAAACGCCCAGTCCGATGTGTATCTGCCGGGCGCGTGGCTGAACGAAACGCTGTACCGAATCGTGCGAATTGAGCAAAAGCTCCTTCCCCGAACCCCCTTTGGCAGTTCGCTGTTTATAGTAGTCGATAGTGGTCAGTCATCAGTCGTTTGACGCCTGAACAAGCCCTGACGGATTCCTATCGACCAACGACTAACAATTATTGACGCTTATGTTTACAGGTATTATTGAAACCACCGGCATCGTGTCGGGTATTGAGACCGACGGCACCAACCTGACCTTCACCCTCAACTCATCCCTCGCTTCTGAGCTGAAAATCGACCAGAGCGTGAGTCACAACGGCGTTTGCCTGACGGTCACGAGCGTAGCGGAGGATAGTTATACCGTGACGGCGGTTGATGAAACGCTAAAGAAAACCAACCTCGGCTTCCTGAAAACGGGCGACCGGGTCAACCTCGAACGCTGTATGCCCGCGAATGGGCGCTTTGATGGGCACATTGTGCAGGGGCACGTTGACCAGACGGGCATCTGCACGAACGTGCAGGATATGGCTGGCAGTTGGCTGTTCGATTTTGACTACAGTGCGACTTCCGACAATATAACCGTCGAAAAAGGGTCGATATGTATCAATGGAGTGAGTTTAACCGTTTTTAACTCAGAATCTAACCGGTTTCGGGTAACGATTATTCCGTACACCTATCAACATACAACTTTCGGCGATCTGAAAGCTGGGGACACGGTGAATCTGGAATTTGATATTATTGGAAAGTATGTCAAAAAAATGCTCGCTGCTTCAGTTACTTTTGTGAATTAAGTGAGGCTGACAACCGGGTGAACAACGTGAAGTCGTTTCATCCACTCCACCAGTCTACTTACTTTGCATCGTTCACGTACTCCACCCACTCCACTAATTACCAACCCTGAATGACTAAAATCAGCGCCCGCTCTTTTTCTGATTTGCTGGTTCATATTGGCATCATTCTGGCCCTGCTGGCTGTCCTGTTTCTGGCGTTTTTCTTTCTTTATCTGCCCTACACAACCAATCACGGCCAAACGATTACCGTGCCCGATGTAACCCGTCTGAGTCTGGATGAAATGGAGAACCTGCTCGAAGATCGCGACCTGCGTTATGAGGTCAGCGATTGCACATTTGTAGCCGAAGCTCAGCCCCTGACGATTATTCAGCAGTATCCAAGAGCCAACTCAAAAGTAAAAGAAGGCCGTAAAATATACGTTACCATCACTAAGCGGGTGGCGCCAATGGTGCAGATGCCCCAGTTGGTTAGCCTGACGCTTCGCAGCGCCGAACTAAACCTGCGATCCTTGGGTCTGCTGCGGGGCGACGCCACCTACGTGCCCGATGTAGCCAAGAACGCGGTACTTCGTCAACTTTATAACGGGAAAGAAATTACGCCCGGAACGCCCGTACCGAAAGGAGCCAGCATTGACCTTGAAATCGGGAATGGTTTGGGCATCACTATGTTCGACGTTCCCGATGTGATTGGCAAGCCGCTGGATGAAGCAAAGCTGACCATTCAGGGATCGAACCTGAAAGTTGGCACGATTATTCCTGTTGACGATCCCGAAAAAGAGGTTGGAACAGTAGTTCGCCAGCGGCCCGAAGCCCGGTCGGGCGAACGCATCCGCGTGGGTGAAACAATGGATTTATGGATTGTGGGGCCAATCGAGCCGGATCAATGAAACTTGCTTCCGGCACCAATGCCAAATGAGAATTGATGGATTTAGTTTGCCGTATGTAGTGCTTATCAAGCGATTCCTGCGCGGTTTTTTGCCCATTCTGTGCCAGTTATCGGGGCCGGTGGCGTTCGGGCAAGCCCCGCTGAGTCTGCCGTTTTTCGATGACTTCTCAACGGCTTCCGGTCGCCCCGGTCTCGATCATCCCGATCCCGTCCGGTGGCAGCCTGGCAGTGGTGTGTATATCAACAACACGATGGCCATTAACCAGCCAACGGTCAATGTTGCGTCGTTCGATGGGCTACAGGCTAATGGGCGGCCCTATGGGCAAATCAATCCGTTGTCGCAGGGCTATACCGATACGCTGGCATCGAAGCCCATCAACCTGGCAGGCTTATCGGCAGCCGATTCGGTTTACCTGAGTTTCTACTGGCAAATCAAAGGATTTGGGGAACTGCCCGACGCGGGCGATTCCCTGACGCTTCAATTTCTGGACCGAACCGGTATCTGGCGAACGGAGTGGAAAAAAGAAGGCGGCACGATCAACAATAACTTCCCGCAGGAATTTGTTTCTGTTCGCAACCCTGTGTATCTCCACAGCGGCTTTGCGTTTCGCTTTCGCTCCTACGGGCGCGAGTCAGGACCATTCGACACCTGGAATCTGGACTATATTTACCTCAACAAAGGCCGGTCGAGGAATGACCGATTTGTGAAAGACGTAGCCCTGCGGGAGAATCTTAGCCCGTTCCTGAAACGCTATACGGCCATGCCATTAACGCAGTACGTGGTTAATGCAGCCGCCGAAACCGCCGACTCGGTCATGACCGATATCAACAACCTTTTCAATAACTTCAATTTCACAAGCTTTCGCTTTACGGTGCGCGATGACGTGACGGGGCGCATTGTTCAGAATGATCCACAAACAAATTCAGTGCTGATTGCCTCGCTGAGTTCGCAACGCAAAAAGGTCAGGCCATCGCCCGCCACGGGTTTTGGCTCAGCCACCCGTGCTTTATTACGCTATAAAGTCGATTTGCTGACTACCGACGATCAGAACCCATCGATTCCGGGTGTTAATCTGCGCCAAAACGATACGCTTTCGGCGGTTGCCGCCCTCGATGATTATTACGCTTACGACGATGGCACCTGGGAGTATGCCCAGCAAATCAGGCAGCGCGAGCAGGTAGCGGTGCGGTTTATCCTGAACAAGCCCGATGCGGTGGCAGGCGTTCGGGTCTGCGTTGTTCCGTTTAGCCCCAATCAGACGGGGCAGACGTTTGTGATTCGGGTGTATGCAAATCTGGCGGGTCGGCCAGGTTCACCTATTTACCAGCAATCGTTTCCAACGCAGTACCCAACGTCGCGCAATGGGTTTGTTGAGTTGAAATTTAACAAGAGCGTTTCGGTAAAAGATACATTTTTTGTTGGCTACCAGCAGATTAGCAGCAGCGATACCACGTTGTTCCGGTTGGGTTTCGACAAAAACAGCCCGTTTGGTTCGCACATATTCTACAATGGCGGCACCAACTGGGAGCAAAACCTTACCTCGGCCTCGCTGAACCTACAGGGAGCCTTTCTGCTTCGGCCCGTTATGGGCGGAAAACCGGATACGGTTGTAACGGCCGCCCCCGAACCATTCGCCCCCCTGCGTGCGTTCCCAAATCCAACGTCCGGCCTGATTCAGTGGGATGAGCCGAATCTGACTCGCTTAGAGGTACTGAACAGCACTGGCCAGTTATTGGTGACGATTGAGCCCAACCGGGGACAACGCCACCTGGATTTGAGTTATCTGCCCGATGGTTTATATTTAATCCGGCTTTTTGCCAGCCAGCGAACAGCCGTACAAAAATTGATTATTCAACATTAAAACCAATCGATAGTCATTTGCTGATAGTTAGTAGTTGCCGGTAGCTGATGCTGGCGGTCATTAACTAACGACTACTGACTATCCACGAACGACTAACGATGGATATTACCGTACAGGAATTGAAAGAACGACTCGACAAAGGGGATAAACTGAATCTGTTCGATGTTCGTGAACCCGACGAATACGAAGCCGATAACATTGGCGCTACGCTGATTCCCCTGGGCGATTTATCGTATCGCTTAGATGAACTCGACGGGTTGCAGGATGAAGAGGTGATTGTGCATTGCCGGTCGGGAAAACGCAGCGGCATGGCGCAGCAGATTCTGGAACAAAATGGTTTCAACAACGTCCGCAACGTTATTGGCGGTATGCTGGCCTACCGGGCGCAATAGAATGATGAATGATGAATGATGAATGATGAATGATGAATGATTCTACAAAAAATCATTCATCATTCTATTTAAAATCTCTTCCTCTGGCCCAAGCCACTGATAATTTCCCTGGTTGCGAAACCAGGTGAGTTGCCGCTTGGCGTAGCGTCGGGAGTTGCGTTTGAGAAGACGAACCATCTCAGCGTAGTCATAGGTGCCGTCTAAAAACGGAAATATCTCCTGATAACCAACCGTTTGCAACGCCGGTAGGTGTCGATAAGGAATCAATGAGCGAACTTCATCGACTAAGCCAGCCGCCAGCATTGCGTCCATCCGGGCGTCAATGCGGGCGTAGAGTTCCTGTCGGGGGCGTTCGAGGGCAACCAGCACCGGCCGAAAAATTCGTTCTGCTGTCTGCTGCCGACGAAACGATGAATAAGGCTGTCCGGTTGCCAGACACACCTCTAAGGCCCGCGTTACCCGAACTGGATTCTGCAAATCGGCCGTTTGTGCGTACATTGGATCCAACTGCCGCAACTCATTCCGAAGCACATCCAGGCCTTCCTGTTGCAGGCGGGCAAACAGGCGTTCCCGCAGAGCCGGGTCTACAGTGGGGATGTCATCGAGACCGAAACAGACCGCGTTGATGTACAGGCCTGTCCCCCCCGACAAAATTACGACGTCTTTTTGCTGAAACAGGCTGCTTAACAACGCCAGGCATTCGCGCTCATAACGCCCGGCGTTCACGGTGTCGGTAATCGAATGTGAATTAATGAAATGGTGCCGAACCCCGTCCATTTCGGCAACGGTGGGTTTTGCTGTGCCGATGTTTAGTTCACGATACAGTTGCCGCGAGTCTGCCGAGACAACATCGGTTTGCAGCATTTTCGCTAATTGAACACACAGGGCGGTTTTACCAACGGCCGTAGGACCGGCGATAACGAGTAATTTTTTCAATAGGAAACCAACCAGAGTATATGGGTTGTCAATATCGGAAATTAATGGAGTTTTGACGTAAACCGGTGGGCAATCATAAACTTGTGCATTGTGAATGCTACGCGGAAAGGAGGCTATCTTTCCGCCAGATGTTGAGCTTACCGCTCCTGGGTAAACTGGAGCAGTTCAAGGCGATTGCCAAAGGGATCGCGAAAGAAAAACCGCTGCCGTCCGTCTATATCCGACGAATAGGAAATAACAATTCCGTTCTGCTCCAGTTCCTGCTTAGCCGCATTCAGGTCGGCGACTTCAAAGGCGGGATGGCGCAGGGAGAGGTTTCCCGGGGCTTCTTCCCGCAGGTGCAACTGAATATCGGCGATGGCGAACCAGATGGCCCCGGCGGGATGCGTACCGGGAATTTCGGTAAGCTTGAGCACCTGCCCGTAGAAGGCGCGGGCCTCGGCCGTTTTGCCTTCCGGAATGCAGATAAGAATATGGTCTAATCGCTTGATGTCAATCATAAGGGGTCCAATCGTTGATGGAGGTATTCAGAAAGTTTTTCGGGACCACCCGACATGAAGAACATATTGAAACGATAAGAAGCTGGCTAAATTTCTTAAAATTACCTGCGGATTCCCCGTCGCTGTGTCCTCACCGCGCCACGGAGGCAGCGACGGGGGCAATCAGGCAATTTTAGAATTTTAGACAGCCTCTTACAGCCTGATACGTTCTTCACCATCATTCCCGTTGCCCTAATCACTTGTTAGCCAATACCAGAGTGAAACCCTGTTTTTCCAGGAAACGCATTAATTGAGCGGAAGGGCAAGTTTATGGATTAATTTCTGTCAGGACTGTCGTATTCCAATCCGGGAATATACTTGCAGGCTTCTTTCAGCACAGTGGCATACTGCCCGTGAATACACGAAACATGGTGAATATAAGGCCCTTCCATGAACTTACGCTCCCATTTCGGCCAGTTGTCTACTTTCGCCCAGATGTATGTTCCGGTTGTTTTAGGTCCATCGACGCCCTCAGCGTGTCCGGCAAAGAGTTTATAGCTGCCCCGGTCGCCATCGAAACGGGCAATGGTAATGTCGCCCCCTTTAATCTCCCAATTGGGGCGCTCCTGCACTATTCGGGGCCTGGCATCGTCCTTCCTGAGCGAATGCGGAAACGGCCCGCAATGCCAGATTAACTCCGTGTTGTCGTCGTCGGGGTGGCGCATGGTGAATTCACCGAAAAACGAGGGCGTTTTGCCACGAGCGGCTGCCGTTAGCAGCATCGACGTAATGATGCCGTTTACGTCGGTTTCGCAACTAACGGGCAGGCCCGCTTCGGTCAGTTCAGCCAGGGCTAAGCAGGGCATCACGCCCAGTACCTGCGGCATCACCGTCCAGCATTCCGACGCCAGGGCGGTGCATTGGTAAGTATTGGCCAGTTCCTGGTAGGTGAGTTTGAGGGCGGCCACTTTTTTGGTCCAGTCTTTACCCGGCTCTGAGCAGTCAATTTTGCCACACCAGTCGTCGGAAATGCGCTCGATGGTTTCGCCCTGGGTTTGCCGGATTTCGTCCATTTTCTGCTTCACAACGCCGATGTTGATGGGTACAATTTCGATGCCGAACGTTTCCATGAGTTCGCTTTCGTTGTACATCACGCTGGTAAAGAATTTCGGGCGCGAGCTTATCTGCCCGATGCGTAGATTCTGGAATGTTTTTACCACCGAAGCGACCGATAAAAACAGGACCCACCCTTTGCCGAAGGGTGGGTCCTGTACCCGGCAATTCTCGATGTAGGTATAAGGCACGCCATACCGCAGCATCAGCCGGCTGCTGGCAAACAAACCGCATTGGGTATCGGTCGCGCGGCTGCCATCTTCGCCGATAGCCTCGTCTCTTGCGCCCCACAGCAGTATGGGTTTCTGCATCAGTTTAGCGAGTTTGCCCACGGCTTCTTCGCAGCCAAAATTGCAATGCGGCACGAACAGCGCATCGACCCCGGCCGCTTTAAAATGCTGGGCAATGAGGTCGGCATGGGCATAATCGAACATCATGCCCTCGTCGTTCAGCCAGTCGATGGTCACCAGCTCAACCTGTTCATCGCTGAGGTGCTGAATGGCCTCCAGTGTTTGGTTTTTATTCGCCATAGCCGCTTCCGGGGTAAAGGCCCCTTTCCGATTCGAAGAAATTCCGCGCCGGGTGGGCGCAACGCCGACGACTAATGTATGATTGAAATTCATCTCGTAACCTTACGTTTAAGGCTCATTGGTAAGTACCTGGGGTTGCGTTATGGGGTGAGCCAGTGGCTGAACCTGAACAAAACGCCTGATAATAAGCATGACCAGCAAAAAAGCCAGGGGGTGCATCAGCCCCACCAGAATAAACACGGGTGAATAGCCGAAGTTATGGACCATTTGCCCGGCCAGGAGACTGAACAGCATGGCCCCAAAACACCCGGCGCTCCCGGCAAGTCCTGCCACGGCTCCAACCACTTTATTGGGGAAAAGGTCGGTGCAGGCGGTCTGTAAAATTGTCGAAAAAGCCTGATGACCAAACATGGCCATGCTAAAAAAGACGATGGCCAAACTCAGTGGCGACTGGGTGATGAGCAACGTGGCAGGCAACAGCGCAGCGGCAATCCCCAGTGTAATTTTCCGCGACGTATCGAGCGAGACCCGCTTTTTAATCAGGTAGCTGCTCAACCAGCCGCCCAGAAAACTGCCTCCGCCCGCAAAGGCATAGGGTATCCAGGCAAACCCGCCAATGGCCTTAATATCCAGCCCCCGCGCATCGGCAAGGTATTTGGGTAGCCAGAAAATGACAAAATACCAGGCCGCATCAATCAAAAACTTAGCGGCCAACAAGCCCCACAGTTGCCGGTATGCAAACAGCTTTGGCCAGGTGATGTCAAAATCAGCCGGTTTTTTTTCGGTGTCGGTAGTACCGGCTCCTGAAATCAGCGCCATCTCCGGGTCAGTAACGAAACGGCTTTTTGTGGGATGATTGTACAAAAAATACCAGATACCTGCCCAGACAAAACCGGCTAATCCGGTGAACACAAAGACCCACCGCCACGAAAAGGACAGGACGATGGCCGCGATTAACGGCGGGGCCAGCATGGCGCCAATGGCCGACCCGGTATTGAACAAGCCAAAGGCAAACGACCGCTCTTTGGGCGGAAACCACTCCGAAACCACTTTGGCCGAACCCGGAAAACCACCGCCTTCGCCCAACCCCAATAAAAACCGGGCCACAAAAAGACCGGCCAGACCCGACACCAGCCCGTGCATCATGTTGGCGAGCGACCACCAGGTGACCATGATTATCAAACTAACTTTAGGACCCAGCCAATCCACGAGTTGCCCGCCACCGATGTACATCAGTCCGTAGGCCAGCAGAAACAGGAAGTTCAACCGGCTGAAGGCGATGTCATCAATGGGGATGGTGTTTCGTAATTCAGAAACCACCATCGGCAGGCTTTGCCGGTCGAGGTAGTTCAAGGCTGTGGCCACCATCAGCAGGACGGCAATCCACCATCGGAACGGTCGGAATGCCCGGTCCGGCGTTCCGGCACCACCGCCGTTGCGGTTCTGTAGTTTTCTCATCGGGTTTCTGATGGTATGGCCATGCCGCAGCCTGACTGATTTCCTTAGTTTCTCTCAGGCGAATACGTCGTTTGTTTCGGCTCGTCTTTCACCTGGAAAGGTGGGTTGTCTTTCGTTTTGATAAAAACATCTTTCACATCGTCGAAGGCGTAGGCGGGCCGCCGGTCGGGGTTTCGCAATTGAAAATCAACGTTTTGGAAGGTGATATTTTTGGCATGACGCAGGTAAAAACCATGCGCGGGCAGAGAGTAGCCAAACATGCGCTGCTCGGGGTAGACCGCTGCCCGTTCGGGAACGGGCATACTGGCTTCTTCGGCGGTGCCTTTGCCCATGCTGTTGATTTGAATGTTGCTGAGTTGAATATTCTCGACCGGGTAGCCGGGTTGCCCCGAAATGGAATTGGTGATTTTGCTGTGACTGATGGCGTTAACGTTGCTGATAATCACATTTTTAAGCACACCCGGCGGACGAACGGGGTCGGTCGGTTTTTCGCGTCGGGCCCGGTTGCCGAGGTGCACAAAGATGGCCGTTTGCACATCCCGCATCGAAATGTTGGTAATGGTGATGTTCTCCATCGTGCCTCCATCCACCAGTTCTAAGGCCAAACCCGCCAGCACCGACACGGGCAGCTCGATGTCTTTCATTTCTTTATGCCAGTTCCAGGGCCAGTGTCTCGTAGCCAGCACCTTGCTGATGACGCAGTTGGAAATGCTCACATTCTTGAACCCGCCCAGTGAGGCCGTCCCAAACTTAATGCCGTTGCAGTTGGATTTGATGACGCAGTTGGTAATGGAGATATTTTCAATGGGTTCATAATCACTGCTTTTCAGGCAGATTCCGTCGTCGTCGCTTTCGATGATGCAGTCCGATACGCTGACGTTGCTGCTTTCAATGTCGAGTCCGTCATTATTAATGATGCCCAAACTGTTAATCTTCATCCGGTTGATGTTTACCCGGTTGCATTTCAAATAATAGGTGGCCCAGTTGACGGAGTTTTTAAGGGTAAAATCTTTCACCAGCACATCCTCGCAGTAAATAAACAAGACACAATTGGGCCGGTTGGGGCCGTCGTTCTCTTTGCTGCCGGTCCACTCCATGCCGTTTCCATCAATCGTACCCGTGCCTTCAATGCCCACATGATGCACATTCTGCGCCACCACAAATCCAACCTGACAGCGCCTTTGTGTATCCGGGTTACGGATTTTGGTGGCCGGCGTTCCGGTGGTTTCGCCGGGAGGCAACGTCTTGAAAATATCGGGGTAATCCTGGGGCAATGGGCTGCCTTTCAGCACGGCCATCGGCGACAGATGCAGCGTCACGTTGCTGCGGAGAAAAATGGTGCCGCTCAAAAACGTGCCTTTGGGAAAATAGACCAGCCCCCCCGTTTCGGCGCATTTGTCGATAGCTTTCTGAATGGCCTGGGTATTGAGCGTTTTTGCATTGGGTACGGCCCCAAAATCGACTACGTTATAGGTTTGGGCATGGGAAAAACGTCCCGGTAACAAGGCAAGCAGAATCAGGACAATTTTCAGGTGTTTCATGGAAGAGTTGGTTACCGATTCAAATGCGTTGTCTGGTATTGTTTCGGTGTACTGCCCGTAATCTTTTTGAACTGGTCGTTGAAATGGGTAAAATTATTGAAGCCCGTTTCAAAGCATATTTGCGAAATGGTCAGTTTATTGTCGAGCAGCAACCGGCAGACGTTATCAATCTTGATGTCGTTCAAAAACTGCGTGTAGGTCTTGTTGGTGTGCGATTTAAAATAGCGGCAAAAGGCCGTCGAACTCATGTTAGCGACCTTCGAGACATCATCGAGCGTGGGGTTTTCGGTGTAGTTGTCGATGATGAACTGATAGACTTTGTTGATGCGTTCGCATTCATCTTCGCTTACGTATCGGGTAAAATCGCTGGTGAGCAGCAGGTCGTAGTCTTTGGTTTCGGCCATTAGCTGAAGAATCGACAGCAGGTCAATGATGCGGCCAATGCTGTTCGTCTGTTCGTCTAAGCGCTGAATCTGTCGCTGTAGTTCGGCTTTGGCTTTGCCGTTGAACTTAATGCCCCGCTTCGAGAGGGCCAGCAACTTTTTGATAGGCGCAATGGGCGGCAGTTGCCAGAAGCTGTCGCCCAGGAAGTTCTCTTTGAAATAAACGACCGTCGCCCGTGATACCAACGGGGTGTCTTTTGCATAATATTCTTTATCCGAGCGGTAGAGGTGCGGAATATTGCTGCCATACAGGACCAAATCGCCCGCCTGAAACCGTTCCATGCTGTTGCCCACGAACCGAATGCCCGACCCTTCCTGCACGAGCATGATCTCCAGTTCAGGGTGGAAATGCCAGGTCGGGAAAAAGTACGGGTCATTCACCTTCATAATCTGGAAGGCTTCGCTCTGCTGGGTGTTGACTATTTTCAGAATCGGTTTCATAAGCAGATGAATAATGAATAATGTACGAGGCTCACTGGAATTTATCTATTATTCATTTTCCTTTACACATTATTCATTATTCACTGTACATTATTCATTTACCAACCCTTAATACCCCGGGTTTTGCCTGAATTCGCCTGTTGTTCGGTCAATTTGTTGCTGAGGGATGGGCCGCAACACATGAAAATCTTTAATGTTGACGGCCGCAGCGGGGTTGTATTTTTTTACCCGTTCCAGCAATTTTCCCGTCCGTACCAGGTCAATCCAGCGATTACCTTCCCCTAAAAGTTCTCTGGCCCGTTCATCTAATATAAAATCGATATTTAGTTGCCCAGGGGTTATCTCCATCGCCTTTCGGTTCGTTTCCGTTTCGGTAGCTGTAGCCCCCGTTTTAGCAGCCCGACGTCGAACGGTATTGATATACGTGGCCGCTTCAGCCGGATTACCACTCATCATCAGGCTCTCGGCGGCAATCAGATAGGTTTCTGCCAGCCTAAAGAACAGGAAATCCCGTGAACCTGGCTGGTCATTTACGCCGACCCGTTGCGGATCAAGGTGTTTAACCAACGTGGGGAAAACCCGTTCAGTTTGCTTGCTGGGGGTGTAAACGACGTACTTCGCCCGGCTGATTTCGGCGGCTGTCCATTCCCGGTCTGCTATGTAGAAAGCCGTATCGCCCGCAGCCAGCGCAACCGATTTGCCATTGATGGTGTAGGTGCCGGGTTTATTGCAGTAATACGTTCGCTTAAAACTTTTATCATACCGGCTATCCAATTGCCGGTCAAACAGCGTGTTCAGGGTAAAGTCCGTTGGCTTGTAGCGGCAGTAGGGGCGGCCGTTGGCGACATCGCGCTGCATCCCGATTAAGTCGTCGTACTTCATCCCAAAATACAAGTGCATCGTATTGCCCGGCCCGTTCGAGATGACATCCTTATTGCTTTGAATCGACCAGATTACTTCGGTATTTTTTTCGCCGGCTCCCTGCTCGAATAGTTTCGCAAAATCGTCCAGCAATTTGAAACTGTACTTACTGATAACCCCCTTGGCTAATTCGGCGGCTTTGGCATAATCACCGGGTTGTTTGGCTTCGGAGGTGGCACGGGCTAAATAAACGCTGGCCAGTGCATTTTCGGCGGCTGGTTTGGTCACGCGCCCATATTGGGTCTGGGTGGCGGGTAGCGTTTGTGCGGCAACCTCTAAATCGGCGATGATGGCGTCATAAATATCCTTAACGGGTGCCCGGCTCGCTGTGGTTTGTACGTCCGTTGTTTCCGTGAGGGTTAAATGAACCGACCCCCAAAGCTGAACCAACATGAAGTAATACTGAGCACGGATGAACCGAACTTCGGCAACCCGCCCATTTTTGACGACATCGGTCAGACCAGCCACTTGGGATGCCCGGCTAATGACCGCATTGCAGGTGTTAATCGACGTGTAGAGGTTGTTCCAGTTAAACGTAACAATTTTATCGCGCGGGTTCAGGTCGCTGTTGTAAAAATTGAAATTCTTAAAAGCCCCGTCGAACCCATTGGTATAAGTATCGGTGCCAAACGTGGTCATCATGGAAATGAGGCCGTTGTCTTCGATTTGCGTAAAAACCGTCTTCAGCGAAGCATAAGAACCATTAACGGCATCATTAAAACCGGCTGCCGTATTCAGATAGCTGTCTGTAGGCTGGGTGCGAACATCCTCGTCAAGCTGACTATTACAGGCCATCACGAGCAGCAGAAGGCTCAGGAGGTAGGGTATTTTATCTGTTTTCATGAGGAGTGTTGTTAAAACCTGACGTTTAAACCCGCTAAAAATGACCGGACCGGTGGTGTGCTGGAGGTAGGGAATTCTGGGTCGATGCCGTTGTATCTGGAAACGTAGGTCGAAATTACAAACGGGTTCTGGGCGCTTACATACACCCGCAACGACTGCATTTTCAGCTTCTGGGCGAACGTCGCTGTGACATTGTAACCGAGGGTAATGTTTCTGATTTTGGTAAATGAGCCGTCGAAATACGATAGCGTCGACCCATAAATTGGTGACTCCTGGTTCACGTTCGGTTGGGGATAGTCGTTCGTTGGATTGGTTTTGGTCCAGTAGTTGACAGTATACTGGTTGACCCGTCCCGACAGATAGCGAAATGAGCCATGAAACGGACTCTGAATGGTGCTGCCAAACCGGGAAAACAGCACGACCGACAGGTCGAACCCTTTATAACTCATCCGATTCGTCATACCCCCCGTGAGGGAAGGCACATCGGAGCCGATTATCTGCCGGTCGTTGGGGTCAATAACGCCGTTGCCATTCACGTCCTGGACTTTTATGCCGCCCACAATCGACCCGTTTTTCCTGGCCAGTTCGTCTTCGCCCAACTGCCAGATACCGGTCTTCGCAAAATCATAATACACAAGGGCGGGCTGACCAATAAACCGCAGGTTGCCCACATCATCGACCTTTCCCTGCGAAAGCTCCAGGATTTGTTCCTTGTTGGCGAACAGATTTAAGTCCGTACTCCACTCAAACCCACCTGCCTGTTTAGCGCTGATATTCAGCGTCGACACCGAAAACTCGATGCCCCGATTCTGCTTTGAGCCAACATTAGACAGTATCGACGTATAGCCGCTCGTGATGGGCAGGAGTTGAGGCAGCAACAGGTCCGTTGTTTTTGACTGATAGACTTCTACGGCCCCCGTTATCCGGTTGTTGACTAAGCCAAAGTCGATGCCCGCATTGAAGGTAATCGTGGTTTCCCAGCGAAGTCCCGAATTGCGAATGCTTGACGGGCGATAGCCAAATGCAGCCGTACCATCAAAATCATACTGGGTTCGGGAGAGTAAGCTCAGGGTCTGATAGGGTAAGATGCCTTCATTGCCCGTTGCGCCGTAACTGGCCCGCAGTTTCAGGTTCGTGAATAGCTTGTTGCCGCTCATAAACGGCTCATTCATGATGTTCCAGCCAACAGCCGCCGACGGAAAATAGCCCCATTTTTTACCCTCAGCAAACTTGGACGACCCATCGGCGCGGCCCGTCAGGGTGAATAAAAACCGGTTGTCGTAGTTGTAATTGATGCGGGCCATATACGAAAGAATTGCCCACTTCTCATAGGCGCTGCCTACCCCGGTAATCGTTGAGGCTGCGCCCAGGTTGTAATACTCCAGCGATTCGATGGGAAGGCCCGTAACATTGACGTTCGACTGTTCGTACTGACGGACCTGCAAGCTGTACAGACCGGTAAAATCAAGGGTGTGCTTCTGCCCAAGTGCTTTTTTGTAGGTCAGAATGTTTTCCCAGGTATAAGCCAGTGTAAAGTCGTCATTGGAAGTGGCTGATGGCGTTCCTAACCGACGTACATTGGTATACGTCCCCCTGAAATCGCCTTTTTTATTCCGAAGCAGGTCGGGGGCAAAATTCATTCGGAACCGCAGACCATCCAGAAGCTGGGCTTCGCCGTACAGATTGCTCAGTAAGCGAAACGTCTTTCGTTTATTAATGACCGCACCCGGCACCAGTTCGGATAAGGGGTTGCTGCGGAGTCCATCGCTGGTGGGCAGAAAAATCAGGTTGCCGCTGTCGTCGTAAGGTTTTCCGAGTGGGTTTTCGCCAATGGCGCCAAAGTCAGCCGACTGACCGTAGGGATTGACATCTTCGCCGTTGCGTTCGCTGTAGGAAGCCAGTGTGGACGTTCCAATCCTGAAGCGTTGCCCGATGGTTTGGTCGATGTTGATGCGGGAGGTATACCGGGTGAAATCCTGGCCCGGAATAATGCCCTTATCCTTAAAGTAGCCTAAGGCGATGTTATAGCGTGTATTGTCGGTGCCGCCCAGAACACTGAGCGCGTGATTTTGCACGCTCCCCGTCTTTATCATCAGCCGCTGCCAGTCTGTGGTGCGGCCCTGGGCGATGGATTCTAACTCAACAGCTTCAAACAGTTTGGCATCGGCTTGCGGGTCTGTGTCGTCGTAGGCGGGTTTACCCGTAGCCGGATTGATGACGGCCCGCCGGGATTCCCGCTTGTATTCGGCAAACTGCGGGCCATTCATGAGGTCGGCGTAGCGCTGAATCTTCGACACGCCCACATACGTCTCATAACTAACCGTTGGCTTGCCGGGCTTGCCTCGTTTGGTCGTCACGATAATGACCCCATTAGCCCCCCGCGACCCATAAATGGCCGTGGCCGAGGCATCTTTTAAGACATCTATCGATTCAATATCGCTGGGGTTAATGTCGTTGATACCTCCGCTAATGGGAATGCCGTCGATAACATACAAGGGATCGTTACCGGCACTGAACGACCGCCGTCCCCGAATCTGAACCGACACATTACCCCCCGGTTTATTATCCGTCGTTAACACATACACCCCGGCAGCCCTGCCCTGAAGCATCTGAGAGGCATTGGTTACAGGCACTTCCTTCAGGGCTTTCTGTGAAATAGACGAAATGGCTCCGGTTACATCCCCTTTTTTCTGGGTTCCATAACCAACCACAACAATCTCGTCTAATTTGCGGGCATCGGCATTGAGTTTGATGTCGATAACGGTCTTGCCGGCTACCGACACCTTTTCGAGCGTATAACCCACATACGAAAAAACCAGTACGGCATCTGCTTTTGAGGCATCGATTGCGTACTTACCTTCCGCATTGGTTACCGTACCAATCGTTGTTCCCTCCACCAGTACGTTGACACCCGGCAGGGCTTCTCCGTTGGCCCCATCGACTACTTTTCCCGTTACTAAAAATTTTGACGTGGGGCTTTTCCCCGACAAAACGGGACTCCACAGGGCCAGGCAAAGCGAAAAAACAGTCCATTTTTTCAACAGTCTCCCGACCAACGCTAGTTTAGAGCTGGCATTCATAAAAATTGAGGGTTTAGAAAGTAGGTATTACTTCAGATTTGGGATGTCAGATTTCGGATTTGGCTAACGCGAAAGCCGAAGAACGGATGCGCCGACCCGGCAATAAATCCGGCATCCCAAATCTGAAATCAGTTGGGGTATAGCCCGACCGGGTCTTTCCAGACCACCACGTTGCCGTAGATTTCCTGGTCGCCGTATTGTTTAGACGGGGTTTTGAAGCCAGCCCGAACGAACTTATCTTTCAGTTTGCCCAGACTAATGAAATTACCGAAGAAAATGTTGTTCATCACCCGCCAATAGCCGCTCAAATCGTAGCAGGCCTGCTTCCACTGGGCAGGGTACTTTTGGCTTAGCGTTTTATCCAAATCTAAACAAACCGCCATGTAAGCCGCCCGTGCTTTTTGCTCTTTCGTGCCGGTGAGAAGATGGTCGGCAATTTCTTTAGCATATTGATTTTGAAGCGCCAGTTTCTGGCTTTCGTGGGTTAGTAGTTGGTCCACCGGTGCCGGGATCTCGGTCGGGATCTCATAAACAACCGTCTGGTTTACAATCGTTTTTTTGCCGCCGTTCGTCTCGTTGACTAATTCAAACAGGTCAATCAGGCGGTCGGCAAAACTGGTGATGGTTTCGTCCATCGGCATGTTGTCGCGGGTGGTGTTTTTGTAGCGGTCAACAATCATCCAGCCTTCACTCATCATTTTTCGGTACCCTTCCTTTGCGCCCAGAATGGTTCCCAGCGTAGCGGCATTGCAATCGGCATCCCATCCCAGATTGAACGACAATTTAATCGTTTCGGCAAAATCACCTTCTCCATACAAAAAAGCGATGAGGATGGCCCCCGTATTGAGTTCCGTTCCATTTTGGTCTCGTCGGCCGCTATTTTCCTGGGTGTATTTTTCTTTCAGCAGTCGGCGGGTTTCCTGCCAGTTCGTGGGGTTTTGGCGGTGCCATTGTTTGACATCGTTGATGATGTTAAGTGTATTGCTTTTGGGGTCGATGGCAGCAATGCCCGCATCTAAAATCTTATTGACGTCGGTTTCAACGAAGGCGGTGGCAATCATCGACGTAAAAAGCTGCGTGGTTTGGGCCGGTTCGTGGTCGATGGCTACTTTGGTATAGTGCAACCCGATTTTAGCTGCCGTTTGGGGCATGGCCGGTGCCAGCAAGCCAAAGGTTTCGCACAAAAACTGCCCCGACACGTTGAAATCGGCCCACGGATTCAGCGTCATCAGGCCCGTCATGGGCGGTTTCATCTCAATATCCATCAAATGCCGGGCGTAGCGGTTGGAACTCCAGATGCTCCGGTTAATTCGTTCTTTCCACAGCGCATCAATGTCCGGGTAAGGCAGAAAGACCGTCCGTTTCTTCTGCATGGTGTAGATATAGACCCACTCAAAATCGGTGTCGTCATCGGTGAACGCACCGTTGGGCAGCGACGGGACGTAGTTTTTCAAATCCCCGGCCTCTTTGATGTACTTGAACTCATACGGTAATCCATTAAGATTGCCTATAATCTGCCCCAGCAATCCCCCCCGAATTTTATCCTGAATCGTTTCGGCGGGAATCTGCATGGGTTTGCGTTCCTGCCCAGCACTGATAGTCGTGCTAACCAGTACGAAACAGACGGCAAAAAGAAGGGGAAATAACCGGTTCATGTTAGCTGGCTTTTGGTATTAAGAAGAGAAAATTTTGGTCAAAAGCATGATACAAATATGTGTTATCAAAACAGTCGATAGATAAAGTCAATTAGCCAATACTTAAAGTATTTTAGCAAGTATTGGAGAGCCATATGCTGAATCTGTTAATATGGGCAGGAAAATAGCGTCCTGCCGAGTAGTTAGTGTGGTGTCGGCGGGGCCGCCCGCGCGGTTCTCAAACCCAACGCGCCACCCTAACCACCATTTACTCCCTCTCCTGGGGCAACCACTGCATATCCGAGAAATTGACCTGTTCAGCCTCCTCGATTAAGCCCAGCGAAATATCGTGTCTGCCGCCCTCGTAGCGCGTTTCCAACCAGTTGTCGAGCATATCCTGAGCCTCAAAAACCCCAACGCACCGCCCGCCCAGGCAAAGAATATTCGAGTTGTTGTGTGCCGATGTCATGCGGGCCTGATAGCTGCTGTAGCACAAGGCGGCCCGAATTCCTTTGAATTTATTGGCGATAATGCTCATGCCAATGCCCGTTGAGCAAAGCAAAATTCCTTTGGCATTGTCAGCTGCCAACACCGCTTTAGCTACACTGGCGGCATAAAGGGGATACCGCACAATGGCTTCCGAATCACAGCCAACATCGGTCACCGTATAGCCTTTTTCGGTCAGGTACCTGACTAAGGCCACTTTTAGGGCATAGCCGCCGTGGTCACATCCAATAAAGAGCTGAGGCTTTTCCATAGTTAGTGGTAATTTTAGAGCGGCCCACAATAATCAGTGAACAATGAAAAATGAAAATAAACAACCCTGGATTTTAACAGGCTATGACTTATTCGCTAAAGAAGGCCCCAAAGGACTAAAGGTTGAAGTCATTGCACGGACTGTAGGTAAAAGCAAATCGTCTTTTTATCATCATTTTGCTGACCTTGATGTTTTCATCGAAAATTTGCTCAACTATCATCTTGAAAGAACAAGTAGTATAGCCGACAGGGAAAGGAACTGCAAACATGTTATTCCCGATTTGTTGAACTTGCTTTTAGACGTAAAACAGGACTTATTTTTCAATAGACAATTACGAATACATAGGTATGTTCTGGAATTCAGGCGTTGCTTCGAAAAATCAAGCGAAGAAGTTGGCAACGCAATTCTGAGCATTTGGGCAGAAATGCTCGGGTTGACGGATAATTCAGATTTGGCTCAACTGGTTTTAGACCTAAGCCTTGAAAACTTCTACCTGCAATTAACTGAAGAGACATTGTCTTATGAGTGGCTGGTAAACTATGTAAATGACCTGAAAACGATGGTAAAGGCATTTCAAGTCAACGAACTGAAAAAAGGCAGCTCTGTACGGTAGCGTCTAAAATAGCTCGTTTCTTCTGCTCAAGTTTGCGGAAACGTTTAAATCTCCGGCAGATGAGCAAATCAAAATTAGTTCTTCTCGTATTCCTGGGTGCGGTATTCTGGTTTAATGGCGCCCTGATTATTCGGTTTTTTGGAACAACGGTTTTCACGGAAAGTAACCCGAAGTTGATTCTGTTTTTTGTCCTTGCGATTCCGTTAACACTCTTGTCGATGTACATCACTACCTTGATAAGTAAGCTGCGATTTGATGAACTGCTAAAACCAGTAGTGATTATGACATTTACCGCTACGTTTTTAGATGCAATCGCGCTTGTCTGGTTCAGGCAATTGTATAGTCAATCGGTTGAAGTAGCCCTACACGGCGCAGCCTGGATACTTTGGGGTGCCGGTTTAGGTTTGTTGTTCTCCTATTACTTCGACATAAACGATTAAGCACCTACCACGCCATTAACTTCCACCCGTTTTTCGTTGTACGCTTTCAGCAACGGCAGCAGAAATTCCGCCGACTGTCGGGCGGCTGTATCGGGGTCGGGTTTGGGCAGAATTTCAACGGAGACCCAGCCGTCGTAATGGGCGTGAAAAAGATGACTGAGTATTTTATGAAAATCTAAATGCCCCTGCCCCGGTGCCAATCGGTTGGAATCGGCGAAGTGAATGTACTGGACGAAGTCGATGTACTTTGCCAGTTCGGGTCCAATGGTCCGGTCTTCGATGTTCATGTGAAACACGTCGGGCATGAGCATCATATTTGGCCGGTTCACTTTTTTCATCAGCTCAACGCCCTGTTCCACGCTGTTGATGAAATCAATCTCATAGCGGTTGACGGGCTCCAGAATCAACGTCACGCCTTTGGGCTGTGCGTATTCACACAACTCCTGGGCGAGGTCGATGAACAACTGCTCGGCCGGGGCATCGCTCCGGCGCACCGGTTCGGCTGGCGGGCGTTCGCCAATGCGCCCCCGCACCCGCCCAATGTTGACAAGCTGACCAAACTCGGCTGCCAGGTCGATTAATTCCCTGAAAATAAACCTCAACTGCGCTCGTTTAGTCGGGTTGGGGTCGGTAAACATAAGCCCATCAGCGGCATACACCTGCCCGGTGGAGATGCACGAAACCTCAATTTGGTTGTCGGCCAGCAGGGTTTGGAGTTGCCCGGTGTTGATTTCATCGGCCCGTTTTAAGGCCAGTTCAACCCCGTTAAACCCTAATCGGGCGGCTTTGGGAATGCAGGTCTGAAACCCCCGATACACGACGAAGGCACTCGGCAGCGCGTGCGTATCGGCAATGGCAATGGATAACTTCATGTGAGTAGCTGATTAAGCGTTAGTGAGTGGCTTACCGAACGAGCTTAGCAATCCGCCGTCGACGTAAATAATCTGGCCGTTCACGAAATCAGAGGCACCGGAGGCTAAAAATACGGCTGCTCCTACCAGGTCGTCGGGTGTTCCCCAGCGTCCGGCGGGCGTTCGGCTGATGATGTAGTCGTTGAGCGGATTTCCGGCTTCCCGATAGTCGGTATTGATGGGCGTCGCCATATAACCGGGTCCAATACCATTGACCTGAATGTTATGCTGCGCCCATTCCGTTGCCAGGTTGCGCGTCAACATTTTTAGGCCCCCTTTGGCCGCTGCGTAGGCCGTAACGGTCTCCCGGCCCAACTCGCTCATCAGCGAGCAGATATTGATAATTTTACCCCTTTTGCGACGAATCATTTGCTGGCCAACGTATTTAGCGACCATAAACGGAGCGGTCAGATTGGTGAGAATGCACACATTCCAGTCTTCTTCGGTTATGTCTTCGGCGGGAGCACGTCGGATTATCCCCGCATTGTTGACCAGAATATCAATCGGACCGATGTTAGTTTCGATGGCTGCAATTCCGGATTTTACCCCTTCGGCATCCGTAACGTCAAATAAAGCAGGTGCCGCTTCAAGTCCCGCTTCCTGCAACTGCTGAATACAGGGGGTGAGCTTTTCCACATTCCGGCCATTAATCACGAGTGAAGCCCCCGCTTCGCCGAGACCTTTGGCAATGGCATAGCCGATGCCCTGCGTGCCTCCCGTGACCAGCGCCCGTTTACCCGATAAATTGAAGAGAGATAATGACATACTTTTTACCCAAATAATACAACCCGCTATGCCCACAAAAGTAGCGGCACTAACCGTAGCGAAGTTCAGGGAAATTAGCGAAGAGCTAAAGTATTTTAGCGCATTTTGGCCTCAAGTCCGGCGAAGGCAGGTAAAAACGTCAGAATTCAGGATTGGTTTAATTGCATAGCGATTGATGTTTATAGAAGAGGTGACTCACTACCACGCGGATTAGGCAGGACTGGACCAACCCATTTCGGTGGGAAGGTTAGCGGCCATACGGGTTCGGGGCAAAGACGTTTTTTCGTTAACCAGCCTTCGTTTTGCCAGTTCACCTATAGGTTTTCAGGGCGGCAGAATCGCCCAATGCCTTAAGCTGTCGTTTCAATCCGTCTATGTTCATCCTAAGACCCACCTCCGCATCGGGAGCTGTGTATTCATTGATGATGCCAACGGGGCCTGTGTAAGCGCTTTTCTTGACAATCCGCATCATGTTTAACTCGGCATCGCCCTGACCAATCGGAACGACTGTTACCGGATTGCCTTTTTTTAGTCCCGAAAGATTCAACGCCAGCAAGTGCGGAAGGATTTTAGGAAAAAAGTTTGGGAAGCGGTCGATGTCGGCTTCGGCGTGGTGAAAATTATAGACAATCCCAATGGCTGGTTTTTTCAGGTAGTCAATAATGGCTAATTGATTTTCGGGGTCGCCAAACCACCCACCATGATTATATAAGCCAACTGTACACCCGATTTCTGCGGCTTTATCGGCAATGTACCCTACCGGTTTTGCGATGGTTTTGATTTTTTCCTCCTGCGTCATGGCATCCAGCCCGTTTATGTTGCTAATCATGCACCAGATTTGGGTTTTCACCTTATGCCGCTTCAGTACATCCAGAATGGCCGTCAATTTTTTATCGTTTTCCGGATTGGGGCCTGAGTTGAGCCAAAATGCCTGTAGGGCGATATTGTGTTTTTTAAGTGCGTCCAGTTCGGCATCAAACGTGGGAATGTGTTCGTCGCGCCAGTCATACGCCAACTTGGTAATATGTAGTTTATTGAGCATTTCGGCCCGCTCTTCAGGACCCCGCTTAGCTACGTCGAAGGGTACAATGCACCAGGCAATCAGATTATTCTGCCCATAAATATTTTTGACAGTTGACTTACTCTGTGCACTAACAGGCTGATTAACAGCTATAAAAACGATCAACAACGTAGCGAGTACTGAATATAAGGAGATGGGGTATTTCATGCGTTTCGTTTCTTTATTGGTTATACGGCACACAATCTACTGATTAGTTCTGGCGATCCATTTTGCAGGAATGTGGGCAGCTACATCCTGAATCAACTCACCCGCCAAAAGCCGCCCGATACGCCGTGGGTTTCTGGTTTTTCAGCAGCCGGAACGACCGGTTGAAGTTCGACAGGTTATGAAAGCCACAATCGAAAGCGATTTGCTGAATGCTTTTTTTGTTTTCGATGAGCATCCGGCAGGCATAGCCGATGCGGACTTCGGTCAGCAACTGAATGTATGTTTTTTGGGTGCGGTTTTTGAAATATCGGCAAAAATTAGCCACCGACATGTGAGCTACAGCGGCGGCTTCGTCAATCAGAATCCGGCGGTGAAACTGCGACAGCGTAAACTCATAAACCCGGTTAATGGTATCAGTATCGAAGCGGTGATACGAGTCCAGAAACCCGTCACTACTCAAAAAAACCACCTCGTCCGATTCGGCGATGAGGTCCAGGATATGCAGAAATACGCCAATCCGCTGCACGCCACTGGGGTTTTCCATTAATTGAGTCATCAGGGTCAGCACCTCCTCTTTTGTCTGGCCCATAATGCGTAATCCCCGTTTCGATTTGTCGAAAAGCCGTCGGATGCTTTCCATTTCTTTCAGGTTCAGAAAATCCGGTCCGAAGCAGTCGGGTAGAAATTGAATGACCCTGGCCTCGGCCCGCAACGGAGCACCGGGCAAAAAATACGTCTGGTCGTTTTTCCAGACATGCGGCAGGTTACTTCCCAGAAACGTCAAATCGTCTTCGTCGAACTCCTCTATGCTATCGCCCACAAACCGGGTGCCCCGGCTTTTTACAATGTGGTTAATCTCCAGTTCGGGGTGAAAGTGCCATTTATCGTACAGAAAAGGCAGCTTGTCGGTCCGGGCCACAAACGAATAGTCGGCCGAAGGGTTAACTTTACGGAAGATAGCCTGCATGAAATACTTGTAGAATAAACGCTGTAGTTTGGCAAAGTTGATACTATTTCACCAGAATTGGCTAAGACTTCATAAAAACTGTATCGCCTTTCCGTGTTGCTTTGCACTCAATTACGGGTATAGGACAAGGTTAATGTTAACTGATACAGGCATCGAAGCATCACTCTTTCACCCTTTATTTTCAAATGAAACTGTATCGCACCCGTCAGGGCATCGTCATTGAATCGAACGGCCATTTCTACCGTTCCCCGCAAATGGACTGGGACGTTTATATCAATCGGGACGATTTATTCGACGCCCTGACCACTGAAATCCAGACCCTTTCTGCTGATGATTCGCTGGAGAAGACGCTTGAAACCGGCGTATTGGCTCCCATTCAGCAACAGGAAGTGTGGGCATCGGGCGTGACGTACCTGAAAAGCCGCGAAGCCCGCATGGAAGAGTCGAAGGACGCGGGGGGTGGTGATTTCTATGCTCGTGTCTACGACGCTGACCGGCCCGAACTGTTCTTCAAAGCGACTGCCGCACGAACCGTCGGAACGGGCGATGCCGTGTTGATCCGGCGCGATTCGGCCTGGAACGTGCCTGAACCCGAACTAACGCTTTTTGCCACGTCGAGCGGTACCATTGTTGGCTACACCTGCGGCAACGACATGAGTTCGCGGGATATTGAAGGCGAAAATCCGCTATATCTGCCCCAGGCTAAAAGTTATGATGGCGCGGCCGCCATTGGCCCCTGTCTGTACGTAGCCGCGCAACCCATCGACCCGGACGCCCGGATCAGCATTGCCATTCTGAGAGACAACGAAACCGTTTTCGATGGTACAATTTCCATCAACCGCATGAAACGAAGCCATACCGAGTTGGTCGGCTATTTATTCCGCGAAACCTCGTTTCCTCACGGCGCTTTCCTGATGACCGGTACCGGCATCGTTCCCCCCAACGAATTCACACTGGCCGTCGGCGACGAAATCCGTATCACGATTGACCACATTGGTACGCTGGTCAATACCGTCACGCAAAAACCGTAAATACCCCACATCCCGCAAAGGGCAGGGTTGTTACGTGCTGATTTCGAACGCCTAAGGAGGGGTATAAGTATAGCAAAAATGCGCCAAACCGTATTAAAAATCAACCCATCCGACAATGTGATTGTGGCCCTTCGTACTCTCGAAGCGGGCGAAATGATCGACTATGATGGCGAACGGTACACCCTGCCCCGCCCGATAGCTGCCAAGCATAAATTTGTTACGGACGATTTAGCCATCGGCGACCCCGTCACGATGTACGGGGTATTGGTGGGCAAAGCGACCCAGCCTATTGCACGGGGCGAACAAATCACCACCTTCAACCTCAAGCATGAGTCGGATGATTATTCGGTGGATAAACGCAAACCCCGAACCAACTGGCAGGCCCCCGACGTATCTAAATGGGTTGACCGAACGTTTATGGGGTTTCCGCGCTCCGATGGGCAGGTCGGTACGGCTAATTATTGGTTAGTAATTCCACTCGTTTTTTGCGAAAACCGGAATATCCTCAAACTCAAAGATGCCTTCGACAAAGCCCTCGGTTATGCCTTTCCCGATACGTATCTGAAGCAGACCGAAGACTTGGTTACCCTTTACAAAACGGGCGGGGCTAACGCCGTAAACGCCTATAATCCCACCACCCAGGGCGAGACGTCAGGCCCTCAGCCACTGTTCAAAAACCTCGACGGTATCAAGTTTCTGACCCACGAGTCGGGGTGCGGAGAGAGTAATCAGGAGTCGGCCGTGCTGGCGGCCCTGTTTGCGGGGTATGCCCATAATGCCAATGTAGCGGGTATCACCGTGTTGAGTTTGGGCTGCCAGAAAACCCAGTTTTCGGATTTAAAGAACGAAATCAACAGCCGCAACCGCAACGGCGGACCGCCCCGGTTTGATAAACCAATTCTGTTTTTTGAGCAGCAAGCCTATGGCACCGAGTTTGCTATGTTGTCGGCGGCTATCAGGGAGACGTTTATGGCGTTGGTAGAGGCCAACAAACACGAACGGCAACCGGCCCCGCTTTCCAAACTCAACATTGGTCTGAAATGCGGGGGTTCCGACGGGTTTTCGGGCCTTTCGGCCAACCCCGTTCTGGGGCACTTGTCGGACATGGTCGTGGCGCTGGGCGGCACGACCTATTTAGCCGAATTTCCTGAACTCTGCGGGGTAGAACAGGAACTGATTGACCGCTGTGTGAATGAGGACAAAGCCCGAAAGTTTGAAACCCTCATGCGCGACTATGCGAGCAAAGCCGAGGCCGTAGGAGCCGGATTCGACATGAACCCCTCGGCCGGAAACATTAAAGACGGCCTCATTACGGATGCCATCAAATCGGCCGGAGCCGCCAAAAAGGGCGGGAGCGCCCCCATTGCCGACGTATTGAACTACACTGAAATTGCCAGGGAACCGGGCCTGCATCTGGTCTGTACACCCGGCAACGACGTGTTAGCTACCACCGGTCAGGCAGCCGCCGGTGCAACGCTCACCCTCTTCACGACCGGCTTAGGCACGCCGACGGGCAATCCTATTTGTCCGGTAGTGAAAGTGTCGACCAATACCAGGCTGGCCCGCAACATGCCGGACCTCATCGACTTTGATTGTGGCGCAATTATCGACGGCGAAAAAACCATTGTAGAAACGGCCGGGGCCTTATTCGATTATTGCATCGACCTGGCGAGTGGAAGCTATAAGACCAAAGCTCAACTGCTGGGTCAGGACGATTTTATGCCCTGGAAACGGGGTGTGAGTTTGTAGTTCGCGAACCCATCAGTAGAACAAAATAGGCGCGCAGAGAAGGCGCCTATTGCTCCATCAACGGGTAGTGGTGGGGCCGCTGCCAAAAAAGCAAATCATTTACCCGTCATCCGATAATGACGCCAACAACTTGTTTCTGCCCGACAATCCGGAAGCCACAGCCGAAGCCGTTTTTGTTACCGTCTTCGCCTTATGAAGCGCCTGCAATTCCTTTGTAAGCCCCTGGTAAATACCTGGGTTGAACGGGGCCATAAACTCAGCAATGGGATTACGGGTCCGGCGGGTGTTCAGGCCCATGTCGTGCATGAGTTCATCGGCATGATGAAACGAGAACGGGATAATGCACGTACCCGACGCATTGCTGTGCGGAGCACGCTGCCCCAGCCATTCGTGGTGCAGGGCAATTTCAAGCTTCATGGCCTGGGCATCGGGCAAATTCAGTTGCCCCTTGAAATACTGGGCCGAATAATGCGCGGCCAGTTCCGACGTGGATGGCGTGAACAGCGAGGGATTATACCCAACAAAGGCCAGGTTCGGCACATCGGCGGGCAGCACGTTCCGGTACAACTGGAACCACCCTTTCCGGTTGCGGATTCGCTGGCTAATGGCTTCACCGAAAAAAGGCACCGTTTGCCGAAAGCCCGTGGCAAAAATCACCTGATCAGCCACGATCTTCCGGCCAGTGCTGAGCACAACGCCATCGGATACGAAGCGGGCAATCTCGCCCCGCTCTAATTGAATCTCACCCGACCTGGCCCGCTCATAGAAGTTGTCGGATGTTAAGCCGATAGAACAGTTGGCGATGCTATTGAAGGGTTTATCGGGCAGCAGGCCGCTCTTTGTGAGTTTCAGTTGGGCCGACACTAACTTGCCTAAACCCTTCACCAGCAAGTTTGTAACTGGTTTGCCGAGCGGACCATGCAGAAACGCATGCAGGCCAAACAAAAACCGGTAGGGGAATAATGACTCACCAAAACGGCTCAGCAACAGATACTTAAAGTTCAGGCCCCAGAAAATACGGGGCATCTTCCATTTAGCCTCCCGATAAATACAAACGGGCTTCTGGGAAACGTTGCTCACCTGCGACAGAATATCGTGGGCCGATTTGGCAAAACCCACCACGGCTACCTTCTGGTGTCTGGCCGCGTCGAGGTGATGCTGCCGGAATTCCGTGCTGTGCAGAACCGTTCCCCCGAACACGTCCCGCCCTGGAATCTGGGGCCTGTTCGGCTCATTAAACACGCCGTTGCAAACCACCAGAAAATCGACCATTGTCTGGTTAGGCTGGCCGTGTTGCAAGGTATGAATCACCCAGCCCCCCGCACCCTCCTCAACCGCTTCGGTGTACTCAACGCTGGTGCTGAAGCGAATAGAAGGCAGAATACCGAATTGTCGGGCGTAGTTGGTCAGGTATTCCTGTACCTGCTGGCCGGTGGGCCATTCAGGATAGTGTTTGGGCATTGGAAAGTCCGAGAACGTGTAGGTGTCGCGGGTGTTTTGGGTGGTCACGTTGGGATATCGGCGGGTGGAGGCCCACACCCCGCCCAATTCGGCTTCGCGTTCAAATACCACCACCGAAAAACCGTGTTCGCGCATGGTCTTTGCTGTGACTAAGCCGCTGACTCCGGCTCCGATGATGCCTACTGTTTGTGTCGTTTTCATGGTTCTGAATCGGTAAAAGAGGAAGGATTTTAGCCCGTTTTGTGAGACAAACGTGGCGTATCGATTGAGGGGACGGAGCCAAATCAGTTATTGGGTTCGGCTAAGTAAACCTCAATAATGCGGGGTGTCATGGAGACAATCCGAACCCCGCCATAGCGATACGGATTCTGATTGCCCAGTTTAAAGAGAAATATGTCGCCTTGCTTGTAGGTAAATTCGGTGTATAAATTATACACATCAAACGACGCGCTTTCCCAATAGGTCCCAAACAGAGATGGCCGTTCTTTAACCATGTATTCAATTTTGCTGACTGTATAATTCGTCTTATAAAACCAGGCCATTTCCATCTTCTGACCGGCACCGTAAGCATACGTCAACTCCGTCCAAAGGGTATTGGCCGTTTCCAGTTTAGTGTTGTTATACAGGTTAAAATTAGTCTTGTAGGTAGTGGAGGCCGACGTGTTGTTTAAATACTGGAAACTGTTCAGCGCCCCATTGGCTGCAGTAAACACGGTTGGAATCAGGTTAGGGTCCGTACCCGCCGGATACGTGGGCCACGTAATTCGCCAGGTTTGACATTTGGTTTCAGCAAACGGCTTGTAGTCGGGAATAAAGGTCTGTTTGGTAATCGTTGGCGGGGGCAGGGTCTGCCCGCCCGGATTGATGATTCCGCCCCCGCTACTTTCGCGAGCTGATCCCTGAGCGGTGGACGTTGTTCGTTCCTGACTGGTAATAACCTGTTCTTTACAACCACAAATTGCAATCAGACAAAACGTTAGCAGGCTAAGTGTATTTTTCATGATACTGGTTTGATTGATAAAAAGAGAAAGATGCTATCCCGTTTGGGTGATACAAAGGTGGCGGATTGGCGCAGGGCAAATCCATACAAACAAGTTTGTATTTTGACGAAATACCGCGTTCTTTTGGCCTTCCCTCTTGATCCTCACAATGAAAGGTTTCGGTTGCCTCTGGGTTTTGATGCTGCTGACCGCTCCTGGCCATGCACAGCCAGCCCGGCAACCCGCAGGGGTTACCACCGCCCGGTTCGATGCCACAGGTGAGATTTCGCTCCGGGATAACCTGCGTCACTTCGTCGATTCGACGGGCCAACTGAGCATCCGGCAGGTACTTGAACGCCAGCAGGCGGGCCAGTTTCAACCGGCATCAAGTTTGACCAATCGGCAGGATTTCGGGTATAATGTCACCGCTACGCACTGGTTCTTTTTTGACTTACAGGCCCCCGCTACCCCAAAGCAGACGCGGCTGATGCTCGAAATCGAGTACGCCAACCTCGACGAACTGCAACTAACCGAGGTAAATGCGGGTCGTATTGAGTCGGTAGGGCCAACCGGCGACCGGTTTCAGTACAGTCAGCGACCTTATCAGAATAATAATTATGTGTTTCCCATCCGGCTCCTGGCGGGGCAGCGGGTCGGGTACTTTCTTCGGGTGAAGCAGCCCCACGCCATTCTGTCCTTTTTTGTGCGGCTCTGGCACCGACCGGCGTTTGTGGCTTCCGACCGCACCGAATACTTCCTGTGGGGAATTTACGTGGGCATCATCTGCATCGTGCTGGTGCTGAACATAGTCCTGCTGCTGGCCCTGCGCGACAGAATATACCTGTGGTACAGCCTGTATCTGCACTTTATTACGATGCACCTGTTTTCCGACGCAGGGCTGGGGTTTCAGTATCTGTGGCCCACGGTGCCGTACCTGAACGAATTTTCGCCGGTGTATCTCTACGTTTGGGCGGCCATGGTGGCCCAAACAACCTTCATGCAGTTTTTCATTCACCAGAGCCGCCGGAACAGCCGGATGTATGGGTGGGTCAATGCGTTCAAACTCGTCGTGACGGCGGCACTTGTGACGGCTATTGCCGTGCATTGGCTGGAGGTGCCGGGTCGCGAAACGTATATGTACCAGGTGGAATCGCTCGCTACTTCCTGTTTTGTGCCCGTGATGGTGCTGCTGATGGGCGTTAGTCTTTACGAACAGGAGCACAGGAAAAACAAGCGCGAAAAAGTGGTTCGCTATTATAGTTACGCCCTGGCAGTGCAGTTCACGGGCTATGCCCTCGTGACCATCATGAACTTTTGCCAGGCACGGGGCTGGCCCCTGCCCTTCGATATAGAAACGTATGTCGTGATGGGGCTAAGTGTTCTGGCCGACCTGGTGTTTTTTACGTATGGGCTGACCTACCGCTATTCGCAGGCTAAACTGCACAACCAGCAGTTAGAATTAAACCTGCTGCAAAGTCGGCAGGAGGCTCAGCAACAGGTCATTGCGTCGCTGGAAGATGAACGCCGACGGCTGGCTCAGGACCTGCACGATGATATTGGCCCGCTGCTGGCTACGGCCAAAGGGTATCTTTCCCGATTGGCCCGAACGGCCCCATCCCACCGGCTCGAAAAGGCGCAGGGCCTCATCGATGAGGCCGCCGACGAACTCCGTACCCTCTCGCACCAGTTGCTGCCCCATCATCTGGAGCAACGGAATGTAGCCGATGCCATTGCTGAAGTAAGCCGTAAACTGGGCCAACGGGGCGTACCGGTACGGTTTGTGAGTTTGGGGCAGGCAAAGTCTCTGGGTGAGCAACGCGAGCAGTTGCTGTTCAGCATCGCCACCCAACTGATTCGCAATGCCCGGCAGCATCGTCAGACGACCGAAGTACTTGTTCAGCTACTCTACCACGATCAGGAACTAAACCTGTCGGTAGAGGACGATGGATTGCCGGCCCCGGTAGCCCATACCGATGCAGCCCACCTCCGTGCCAAAGCTGGCCTGCTCAAAGCCGACCTGCTTTTCGACGCTACCGACGCGGGAAATTCAGTCATGATGAGTGTGCCGATTGCTAACTCCGTTCCGGTATGATCCGAAATCTGGTCATCTTGTTTGTGGTTGTGGTGGCCATCGTGCTGGGTATGGCTGCCTACCACCTTCGTTCGGTAAACGCGCTCACCGAGCAGATCACACCATTCTTTCACTGGGAAGACACGGGCGGACGAACAACGGCTGAGGAGGCAGCGCGGGTCGGTTCGTTCCGGCCGGTTCGCAAACGGCGGATTAATGTAGGGTACACCGAGTCGATACACTGGTTTCGGTTTAGTGTCGAAGCCGACAGTCTGCCCAAGGAGTTGACACTTGAAATCCGCAACCATACCATTGACCGGCTCGACCTGTTTGAACGAAAAAACGGGGTTATCACCTCATTAGGTAAAACCGGCAGTCGGTTGCCATTTGCCCGGCGGCCTTCGCCTACCAAAACGTTTGCTTATTTGCTGAACGTCGAAACGGGGCAACCGACTGAGTACTACCTCCGGCTCGACAAGCGCCATGAGAATCTGGTTACCGAACTAACCCTGTGGCGCACCAACGATTTTGAAGACAAAGAGCAGCGCGAGTATTTTTTGTGGGGCATTTTTTCGGGCGTCATCGGGTTGATTGTCCTGCTGGCCTTCCTGTTTTTTGCCACCACCCGCGACCCGGTTTATGGCTGTTATGGGCTGTATGTGCTGGCGCTGGCGCTTCGGCAGTTTGCCGATGCCGGGCTTGGCTTTCAATACCTGTGGCCCCGGATGCCGGCCATTAACCACCCGGATGCCGTGATTCTGGCGCTGTGGCTATACGTTCCCTCCCTATTCCTGTTTCAACAGTATTTTTTGGCGCTTCGTACCGAATCGATCCGCTTGTTTCGATTAACGCAGGTTGTTAAATATACGTTTTTTGGCCTGTTTATGGGGCTGGTCATCAGTCAGATCACCGGCCTTACCGAAACCTATACCGGCACCTACAAACTTGTTACCCAGATTCATACCTGGATGGCAGTTGGCGCTTTTTTGTTGTTTCCTGTCATCATTGCCGTTGGGCTGAAGTCTCACGATACTGTTAAGCAACTGTACGCTGCCGGGTTTGGCATTCAGTTCGCCTGTCAGCTTTTTATCATTGCTCAAAACATGATGCGGTATCGGGCGGATGGCATCTTCTTTATGGATGCCTACCTGATTCTGATGGTCATCTTTTTTATCGACATCGTCATATTTGCTTATCTGCTGGCCTACCGTTACCGCAAATCCACCGATGACCAACGGCGGTTGCAGATTAACCTGGCTCAAACCCGGCAGCATACCAACGAAGCCATTATCGACGTGCTGGAATCAGAACGGCAGCAGGTAGGTGACCTCATCCTGACGGATGTGGGTGGCCGACTGAGCAAAACCCGCGCCCTGCTGACTAACCTTCCTGAATCGCCTTTGCTGACAGAAGCCCTTGAATTAATCGCAAAGACTGATGCCAATGTCAACCAGATTCTCCGCGACAGCCTGCCCCCTGACCTGATGCAGAAAGGATTGCCAGCCGCTCTGGCCGAACGGGTACAACAGTGCTGCCAGACGAATTCCCTGCGCCTGTCGTTCGCCCACGAAACTGCCGCAACGGATGGTGTAATGCGTTTGTCCGACACGCAGACCCGACAGCTTTACCGAATGGCGAACGAATTGATCAACAATAGTATAAAACATGCCAACGCTACCGAAGGTCAGGTGCTGTTCCGCCAGACGCCAACGGAGTGGCAATTGATTGTTTCTGATAATGGGCGGGGGTTCGACACGTCCCGCGTTCGGACTCAGGAAGGTATTGGTCTCAAAAATCTACAGGCCCGCGCCCGAACGATTGGCGCAACGCTCACGCTTGTGTCCGGCGAAAGTGGGACCGTCGTAAGCGTGACAAGCTGAGAAAAAATACAAACTTGTTTGTATGTGATCGACCGGTGTACCTACCTACTTTTGACGAAATCATAATCTACTTGAAGTCAATTAGTTCTATATTTCTTTTACTTGCCACGGCTGTTCTTCCGGGATATGCCCAAAAAACTGCATCCATCAACCTGGATCAGCCGTTGCCTGTTACGGGCTATATAGACACCTTCTCCGACCCGACCCGACAGCTCACTCTGCCACAAATCCAATCCCTTTATGAGCAGGGACAGTTCCGCCCATTGCCCGGCAATCGGTTTCTGAAAAACTACACCACGGCCAACCATTGGCTGCACCTCCGGCTCGCCCCCGCCAGCCATCAGTTAGTTTATCTGGAAATTGACAACCCGCGTATCAACCAGGTTCGTTTTCATCAGGTAGTGAACAAAGTGGCTATCAATCAAGTAATTACGGGCGATTCGCTGCCGTTCAGTTCGCGCGGATTTCCGCACTATAACTGGGTTTTTCCCGTACTGCCCGATGCCCGACAGCCCACCGATGTATTTGTGATGCTGGCCAAACACGGCGAAATTCTGAATACCCACATGACACTTTGGGGGGCAAATGCCTTTAACCAGTATGACCGGGAACGGCATTTGCACTGGGGCGTTCTGGCCGGGCTGACGGTGCTGCTATTACTCCTGAACAGTATGGTCTGGATTGCTACGGCTGATACACTATACGGCTGGTTCATGGTCGTTATCGGCCTGTATGCCTTTCACCTGAGCGCGGCCTCGGGCCTGAGTTTTCAGTATTTCTGGCCTCGTTATCCAATCCTTAACGACTGGTATCCGCAAACCATTTCTTCCTGGCTCATTGTCCTGGCTCAGGTGCATTTCATGCAGCGATTTATTGGCCAGACGGCCGAAAACAGCCGGGTGTTTCGGTGGGCAAATGCCTTTAAATACACCATCGGCAGCTTTACGGCGCTCACCATACTGCTGTTGCTGCTTAGGGCAGTTCCACCCTTTTATTTTCGGTCATTAGTGCTGTTGAGCCTGATTTTTTCGGTTGTGGTGGTTCCGTTAGCGATTCTGAGTCTGCGCGAACGTATTCGCCACCGGGAGCCAATTATTTTGTTCTACGCAGGCATCATTACCGTTCAGTTTCTGTCGCTGCTGCTCTATTTAGTCAACATCGGTTTTACGCAGGCGGGTCGTCCGTTGCTTGTGTTCACCAATGAGGAAGTGGTGCTGGTCAATTTCTTAGTCGATCTGGTGGTGTTGTCGATGGGGGTGTTGTATTTCGGTTTCACGACCTATCGGCAGCAAAACGACCAATTGCTCATAACCCTGCATCAGCAGGAACAGGGGCAATCAAAAAAAATTATCGAAGCCCTCGAAATTGAACGCAGCCGCATTGCCGAAGACCTCTACGACGATGTAGGGGCCATGCTGTCAACCGCCATTGGGTATGTATCGAGTGTGGTTCGTAAACCCGATGTTCGGGAGCAATTCCCGCTGCTCACCGAAGCCCGCCAACTACTGGTTCGGGCGGTGGATAACCTCCGCACGGTGTCGCACAACCTGATGCCCAAGAATTTCGCGGAGCTTGGTCTGGCCAAATCCTTAGCCGAAACGATTGACAAGGTATCGGCCAGTACCGACATCCGGTTTCAGTACATTGTAGCGGGTTCTGAACGTCGACTGGATGCGGCCACCGAAGTGCAGATTTTTCGGATTGCCGTCGAACTTCTTAACGACATTGTCAAAAACTCAGACGCTACGCAGGCTACTTTTCAATTGGTGTATGGCGAAGAGAGTTTAGTGCTGATATCTGAAGATGATGGACCCAATCCTCCGCAATACAATAACCTGCATTCCAAAGTGGCTTTTATCAACGGGAAACTCAGTGCCGATGTCAGTCCAGATGGGGTTACGGTACTGGCCGAGATACCCTATCCGGCGTTTAGCGCCAACAAACACACCTAAGTTAACAAACTGAAAAATAGCGACTTGCGCTGAAATAATTTTACCTGAAAACCTCTCTTCTTTATGGAAACGCTGACAAAAATTCTTATCGCCGATGACCACCAACTCTTCAACGACGGCATGAAAATGATGCTCTCCGCCGAAGATAATCTACAGGTTGTGGGTCAGGTATTCAGTGGGAAAGACGTACTCGATGCCGTGCATCGGTTTCAGCCGGATGTGGTCCTGCTCGACATCAATATGCCCCACCTGAACGGGCTGGAAGCGGCCGATAAGTTACTCAGAAACTACGCCCACGTTCGGGTCATCATGCTCACGATGTATAGCGACCGCAAGTTTGTCGAAGACTGCCAGCGGCTGGGTGTGCCGGGCTATATCCTGAAAAACTCCGGCGTGGACGAAGTGATAAACGCTATTGAAACTGTTCTGGCCGGTAAACGCTACTACGACCCTAAACTCACCAAGAATACGACCCCGAATCAGCACGCCGATGATTCGTTTCAAAAACAGTTTCAACTCACTAAGCGCGAAGTTGAAATTATCGGTCTGGTAGGGCAGAGCTTTACGAACGATGAAATCGCCGATAAGCTTTTTCTGAGTGTAGCCACCGTTAAGACGCATCGAAATAATATAAACCTCAAACTTGGCATCAACAAACCTGCTGATCTGGTGAAGTTTGCCGTGGAACACGGGCTTGCCTGATAGCTCGTACTCGTCCACTTTCGTTTCTATCGATTCTGTTGAAGCTATTGTGTCTGACAGGCAGGGCAAGAGAATCGATAAAATCTATTTTGGCGAAGTAGTAGCTGAATGTGCTTAAAAGCAAGTCAACCAATTTGTTAGTCATCAGCAGTTTCGTGCGAATATCTGAGAATGAGACAATTATATCTATTAGTCGAGTAGTTTTATAGGAAAACTCCCCAAAGTCGATAGACTTTTACTTAACTACCTGATACTCATTTTATTATATTTTTCTTGTAGAACTCAAATTCCCTTCTCACTTTTGCCGGTAGTCAGTGCTAATCCGGCAAAAAGACTAATTCAAGTCGGTGTGTTAACTGACTTATTTGTTTTCCGTATTAATCTATTAAGTATATAGGTTAACAGTATTATGAACCACTACTGGCTTGCACTTGCTATCCCGCTTTTCCTGCTTCTGATTGGGCTGGAATGGGGTCTGTCTGTCTGGATGAAGAAGTCGTATTTCCGCTTCAATGATTCGGTGGCCAACCTCAGTGTGGGCATTGCCGAGCGACTGCTGGATTTGTTCACGGTTGGTATTTTCTACGGCGTCTATGACTACCTGCACAAGCACTATGGGCTTCTCTCCATTCAGCCATCGGTCTGGACCTGGGTGGCGCTGTTTCTGGCCACTGACTTTGTCTGGTACTGGTATCACCGGCTGGCGCACGAAGTAAATCTGTTCTGGGCGGCTCACGTGGTGCATCACCAGAGCGAAGAATTCAACTACACCGTCTCCGCCCGAATTACGCTGTTTCAGGCCGTTATTCGCACGGGGTTCTGGGCCATTCTGCCTATCATCGGCTTTCCCGCCGACATGATTACCACCCTGCTGCTCTTTCATGGCCTGTATCCATTTTTTATCCATACCCGTACCATCGGCAAATTGGGCCTGCTGGAATATGTGCTGGTAACGCCTTCCCACCACCGCGTTCACCATGCGAGTAACCCAGCGTATTTGGACAAAAATTACGGCGATGTGCTGATTATCTGGGACAAACTCTTCGGTACGTTCGCGCCCGAAACCGAAGCCCCGGTCTATGGCCTGACCAAACCGCTCAGAAGCCATAGTTTTCTGTGGCAACAGTTTCACTTTCTGCTCGAACTCGCCGAAGCCACCCGCCGAACGCCGGGCTTATGGGCGAAAATACGCTTAGTCTTTGGCCGACCCGACCGGGTCGATGGCGACATCCGGGACCACCTGGCGACCCGCTTTTTACCCGACAGTAGCCCGGCGGATTCCCGTCAGGCAACGCCAAAAACCCGATTTCGGGGTTATGTAACTGGCCAAATGGCCGGGGTGCTCGTGCTTTTGTTTGCGCTGTTGCTGGGTGAAGCATACGTGCCCGGCCTGGAGCAGGGGTTGTTGGCCGTCTTTATTCTGCTGACACTCATCAACTGCGGAGCCATTCTGGAGCAGCGCCGGTGGGTGCTGCACCTCGAACTGGCCCGGTTAGTGGTCCTGTGGGCCGTGCTCTACGCCGTTACGGGCAGTCCCATACTGATTATTCTGGCCTACATCGGTGGGCTATCCTGGTGGGCATATCAATCCAGGATTCAACGCTATTACTTCGGGTTTCTTTACGGACTTTCTAAACAACCAATACAATGACATTAGAACTGGTTAACGAATGGGGCGACATACGCGGGGTAGTTGTTAAAGACCGCCAGCCCATCGAACGGGTACGGCCCCTGCTTACGGGTGAACTGGCTCCTTTTTTCTCTTTAATCGGAACGACGGATTCCTGGCAGGCATCGCTGTTTATGGCGAGGCAAACCGGGCAGTCGCTCAATCTGCCCGACTTGCTGGCGCAGGGGCCGGTGGTGGTCAGTTTTTATTGCCCCTGCTGGGGTGGCTACGCCCGACCATTTCTGACGGCGTTAACGAAGTTAGCAGAAGGTGTTCGGGCAGCGGGTGGGCAATTGGTGGTGTTCTCCAATGAAAATCCTAAGTACCTACCGAAACAGGCGAACTTCTCAGACATGCTTATTGCCCACGATACGGATAACGCGGTGGCTCGTCGGTTTGGCGTGTATTCAGAAACCGACCCCATCTGGGACCGCGTGTCGGGCATTTCGGAGGATGTGTACGTTCCGGCAATGTATGTTATCGACCGCTTTCGCCGGATTCAGTACCATTTCTTAGATGAAGATTTTGAGGGGTTTACCCAACAAACGGACGTCATAAACGAGCTGTATTCATGATACCCGCCACCGCTTCATCAACGTACCGGCAAACCGTGTATCAGATTATCGGCTTCGACCGCCTGAACTTCGTGGGCGACGTGGCGAACGCCATTCCCCAGCATGAGCATTGCCGGATTATGGGCCTTTCGTTCGAGGGCGACGGCATTCGGGTCGATGGTCGGCTCACGGTGCAGGTACAGGATGAAGGGCAAATGTCTATCATCGACCGCCAGCTACGGGCCGTTCCAGGCCTGGTTAGTATCCGCCAAACGCTTCAGCATCCGCATTTCCATAGCTAATCATGAACATCACCGATATTGCCTCCCCGCTTACCCGCGTCCTCACCACCGACCAACTGGACTTCTTTACGCATAACGGGTTTCTTCATGTAAAAAACTTCGTTGACCGCTCAACGGTACAAACGTTTCTGTACGAGATTCAACGCATCGAGTCGCTTTGGTTTGCCGAAAAACCGGGCCGCCGGAGCGGTCTTAAAATCAATGGGACACCTATAAAATTCGGACACGACGAAACCGGTCGGCGGATTGTGCAGCGGTTCGCCTTTACGTCGCTGTTCAGCCCGGTGCTGGATGCGTTTCTGAAAGACGAGCGCATCCAGACGCTGACCCAGTTGCTGGCTCCCTACGAAGGCCGCATCAGCCCCGAAGAAAAAGACGGTTTGGTCGTCAACCATTACGTTCGCACGCCCGAATCAAACTTTTCAAGAATGGGCTGGCATACCGACAGCCCGCGTGACCTCTTTATGGGCCACCGGATTCGCCCTATGCTCAATGTTGGACTGCACTTAGACGACTGTCCGCAACGGAATGGTGGCCTGCGGGTGCTGCCCGGTACGCACCGGCAAAACACGTTACTGACGCTCTTCCGCAAACGGCAGTTCATCGACCATCGCCCCGACCCACGCGAAGTAGGCTTTGATATTGAAGCGGGCGATTTGACGATTCATAACGGCAGCTTATGGCACCGGGTCGAACAATCGCCCTATGTGGGCGCGGCCAGTCGGCGACGGGTCATGTACATTCCCATTATCACCGGCGATTATCAACCCAAAGATGCGGCCAGCAAAACCCCGTTTTATCACCGCTTTGCCAAACGCATTCAAGACTGACTACGCTGGTTGCTAAGGGCCTAACCCGAAAAGTAATTGAGCACAACCGGATTATATTATTGTCCACAGAGTGGTCCGCCGTTGCGACACAGAGGCCACAAAGAAATAATTATTTAAAGCAGGGCTTTCTTGTACAAATTAAACCTTTGGTAGTCAGTCAAATAGGCGTTGTCTGTGTGGTGTCGGTTTCTCAAAACCGACACGATTGCTGACGCGAATGTGTCGGTTTTAAGAAACCGACACCACACAGATGCACGTCTGCTGGTGTAACTAAATTTTTAGAAGAAAGCCCTGTTACTTAAAGTCAATTGCCTAAAAATCAGTGTTCTCTGTGGCTCTGTGGACAATAAATTTTTCTGAGTACTTAATTCATTCCTCTTTTTTAACCCTATAAGCTGATGAAGTTAACCGAATACGACTGACAAACTTTCGGGCGGTACTCTGCTGTCAGCGATAACTGACTACTGGTTTAAAACAAAAAACCGGAACGGTTGCCGCCGTTCCGGGTAGTTACAACAAAACAGAAACCGCCGAAGCGATTACTAAGGCCCCTGCGTGCTACTAACACGCATTGGCTTGTCTCATTTCTCACGTAACCATTGCAAAGTAATGAAAAAAATGCTACCGGGCCTCGCTTGGCTCCTGTGGGGATTAAGCCTATTTATTCCTTTTTTAATACAGGCTCAGCCAAATGAACCCATCATCAACGCCACCATTTCCGGGCGCATAACCGATGGGCGGACGAAAGAACCCCTGATTGGGGCTACGGTTCTGATTAAAGGAACCGGAACGCCGGACCGCACCAACGGCGGCACGGCGGATGTGAAAGGCCGGTTTGTGCTCAAAACCGGTCAGAGACTTCCGTTCACGTTAGTGGTCAGTTTCATCGGCTATCAATCGAAGGAAGTCGTTGCCGAAGGGAGCACGATTAACATTGACCTGACTGCCGATGCCAAACAACTCTCCGAAGTGGCCGTCGTCGGTTACGGCACCGTCGAACGCAGGAACCTGATTGGGTCGCTCACCAAAATTGACCCCGCCGATACGAAGAATATTCCGGTCGGGAGTGTCGATGCACAGTTGCAGGGCAAAATTCCGGGAGTCCAGATTTCGAGTGCGACGGGCGTTCCGGGCGAGCGGGTGAACATCCGGGTGCGGGGCGCCACCTCCCTCAATGCCAGCAATGACCCGCTCTACGTGGTCGATGGCGTGTTTATCAACAACAACAGCCTGCAAACCATCGGCACGGGCGGGAAAGCAACGTCCCCCATTGCCGACATTAATCCATCCGACATCGAGCGCATCGACGTGCTGAAAGATGCCGAAGCGACGGCCTTATACGGTTCGCGGGGGGCCAATGGGGTGGTGATTATTACCACCAAACGCGGTTCGTTCGGGCAAAAACCGACCATTAGTCTGAACGCATCAGCCGGGGCCGCGAAAGCCGCTAAGCTCTGGGATTTGACCACCGGCCCCGAACATGCTACGTTAGTCAATGAGTGGTGGGTTAACACCGGAAAAGACGACCCAACCCTGAAACGCACGGTCGAGAATCGCCCGTTCCGGCCTGTTTCGGAAGGGGGTCGTGGCCTGCCCGAAGAGCAGCAGACCTATGACCGCCTGAGCGAACTGTTCCGCACGGCCCAACTCCGCAACTACGACCTCTCGCTGACGGGCGGCACCCAGACGACAAAATACTACATCGGCGGAGGCTACAACACCCAGGAAGCGATTATTAAGCCGGTTACGTTCAATCGGGCCAGCTTCAAAGTTAACCTCGACCAGCAGGTAAACGATAATATTCAGGTGGGTGTGAGCAACACGTTCACGCGCACGTACCGCAATCAGGCGCGGGCGGGCGATGGCCCGGCCGGGGGGCTGTTGCAGGCGGCTCTGCATACACCAACGTACCTCTCGCCCGTCAATGAGCAGGGCGTACTGGTGGGTCGGGCAGGCTTCGATAACCTGACGCTGCTCCTTGATAACTACGCCGTTAACACCACCAGTCTGCGCTACATCGGCAATCTGTATGCCGATGCCCAACTGCTGCCGGGGCTGAAATTCCGCACCAGCTTTGGTCTTGACTACAACAACTACAACGAGTCGGAGTACTGGAATTCACTGCTCATCGCGGGCAGCCCGAACGGGTTTGCTACGTCGAGCGTCAGTCAGTACACGACCTGGCTCAATGAGCAGACATTGACCTACCGCAAACGGATTGGCTCGAGTCACTCATTCGGCGTATTGCTGGGAAATACGCTCCAGAGCGATAACCTGACCCGTACCTACGCCGAAGGCCGGGGATTTCCGAATAATTCCTTCACCCAGATTTCGTCGGCATCCACCACGGCCAGCACGCAAAACTGGTCGAAGAGTACGCTGGCCTCATTTTTCGGCAAAGTCGATTACAATTTCGCCGGTAAGTATCTCATCGACGCCAGTGTGCGGGCCGATGGTTCGTCGCGGTTTGGCTCGTCGCGCAAATGGGGGTATTTTCCGTCGGTGGGAGCGGCCTGGCGCGTAAAGCAGGAGGATTTTTTACGCAGCAACCGCATCATCAGCGACCTGAAATTGCGGGCCAGTTGGGGCGTAACGGGCAACCAGAACGGCATTGGCAATTTCGCGGCTCAGGGGCTGTGGATGGGCGGTACAGGCTACCAAGGCAATCCGGGTATATCTCCGCAGCAGCTTGGCAACCCCGATTTGCAATGGGAACGCACCCGGCAACTTAACGTGGGAGCCGATGTATCGCTGTTTAACGACCGGGTTAGTGTTGAGGTTAATGTCTACAATAAATACACCACCAATGGCCTGCTGCAACTGGCCCTGCCCGGCACAACCGGCTTCAGCAGCTACTGGAGCAATGCGGCTGAAATCAGTAATAAAGGCTTTGAATTTGGGCTGAACACGGTCAATATACAGCGGGGGGACGGTCCGACGGGTCGGCTGACCTGGAGCACCAGCTTTAACATCGCCCGGAGCGTCAACCGCATCGAGAAATTAGCTACCCCGCTTCGCTATGGCAGCCGGGATTTGATTCTTCAGCAGCAGGGTACGCCCCTCTACTCCTTCTGGGTTTACAAACAGCTTTACGTGGACCCGCAAACAGGCAACGTCGTGTATGAGGATGTCAACAAAGACGGGAAAATCACCGTGGACGACCGGCAGTTGGTGGGCAGCATCTGGCCTAAATTCTTCGGGGGCCTGACCAACACCCTGACGTACCGGGGCTTCGACGTGAACCTGTTTTTCGCGTATCAGTACGGCAACAAAATCTACAACCACAACAGATTCTTCGGGGAAGGTGGGGGTGCGCGTGATGCGGCCCGCATCATTTTTGCGTCGAATCTGGCCCGCTGGCAGAAACCCGGCGACATCACCGACGTGCCGCGACCCGACGGTATCAACGTTAACAACTACCGCGATGGCGGCAGCCGCTGGCTCGAAGATGGCTCCTTTCTGCGCTTAAAATCGCTCACCATTGGCTACACGCTGCCCAAAGGACTGACCCATAGGATTGGCATTCAGGGCCTGCGGGTGTATGCGGTGGGCACCAACCTCTGGCTACTGACGAAGTACACCGGCCTCGACCCCGAATCGAGCGCCAGCAGCGACCCCAACGCCCAGGGCATCGACCTCGGTACACCCCCGCAACCGATTGGTATTCAGGGCGGTATTAGTCTGACGTTGTAAGCCAAAACTATTGCTGTGGTGGCAAATCCGTTTTTGTGATGTCGGTTACTTCTAACCGACACAGCGAGGTTTCTTAAAACCTCGTGCATAGTTTCTAATAAGGTTTTAAGAAACCTCGCTGGTCAGGTTTTAGAACCTGACCCCACTGAAAGACCCGGCTGACCCCATTGATAAACCTACCAAACAATGAATCTGAAACAATCCATTTTTTCGCTATTCCTGCTGCTAACGGTTAGCAGTTGCCAGAACTTTTTAGACGTAAAACCGCTGGAGTCCATCTCCGATGCCGTGACAATTACCGACCAGAATTCGGCGCTGACGGCTCTGCGCGGGGTGTATAGTGCTTTAGCCAGTAGTGATTACTACGGCACGAGTTTCCAATCCATCGGCTATTTGTCGGGCGATAATATTCAGTGGACCGGCTCACAGTCGCAGGTGCAGGAGTTTATCAACCACAAAGTCAATGCCGATAACGCAACCATTGCCGCCGTCTGGATTGCGATTTACCGGACCATCAACCGGGCGAACAATGTGCTGGCGAAAGTGCCTGCTGTAACCGACCCAGCCCTGACAACCGCCCTGAAAAATCAGTACCTCGGCGAAGCGTACACCCTACAGGCGTTGGCGTATTTCGACCTGGCCCGCACGTTTGGCGGAGTGCCGCTGATTACCAGTCCAACGGTTAAGCCGACTGATAATGTGGGCATTAAACGCAGCAGTCAGGCCGAAACCTACGCCCAGGTTATCAAAGACCTCGAAGCCGCCGAACCGCTTTTACCGGCAACTATCGACCGCAACCGGGTGACGCAGAAGACGGTATTCGCCCTCAAAGCCCGTTATTATCTGTATCAGAAAGACTACGCCAAAGCCGAAGACTACGCAACCCGGCTCATCAGCGACGCGGTTAATTACAAACTCGTCAAACCGTTCAGTGCGTTTTTTCAGAATGATGCGCGGGGCACAGCGGAGTCGGTTTTCGAGCTGTTTTACAACGGCACGACCGAGGTAAACGGCCACCGGAATCAGTGGCAACCCCAAACCACCGGCGGCACCCGCCAATGGGCACCCAACGACGCATTGGTAGCCTTACTGAACAGTCCATCCGTCGGGGGCAATCGTTCAGTTCTGGTAGCGAAAGACAACCAGAACCGCTGGTACGGAAACCTGTATTACCGCAATCCGGCTTCTGACCCGTCGTATATTTTCCGCATTGCCGAAGCCTACCTGATTCGGGCCGAAGCCCGCGCCCAGCAGGACAAGTTGCCTGAGTCCCTCACCGACATCAACGCTGTGCGCGACCGGGCGGGACTGACTGCCCTAACTGCACTAACCACTACTGCCACCAAAGACGCGGTATTGCTGGCGGTTGAAAACGAACGGCGGGTTGAGTTCGCGCTGGAGCCGCACCGCTGGTTCGACCTCGTGCGGACAGGTCGGGCCAAAGACGTACTGAACGTAACGGACCCTAATCGGTATGTGCTGCCTATTCCGGTGCAGCAACTCCTGTCTGACCCGGTGCTTACCCAAAACCCTGGCTACTAAACCACACTGAACCGACTCTTTGGTTCCTTTTTTCAACTTTTCTCAAACCGATAAACCATGAGCAAACATACGCATGAACTGGTTGGTGCCGAATGGGGAGCCGACCAAACGGATGTACACCCCGCCTGGGAGAGCCGGACGCGTCCCGCTATCGAACGGACCGAAGACTGGACACCCGCCGAAAAAACCATTTTCCGGTTCGTCTTTCTCTATTTTCTGATTCAGGCTCTGCCCATCGACGGGCAATTTTTCAAGAATCTGGTTGACGTTAATGGGGCCGGGGTCGCCTTCGACTACACGCGCTACCTGTTCAACTTGTCGCGCTACGCTCCCCGCTTTTTCGGGTCGGCCGATACCTTTGCCAACTGGGGCATTGTGCTGCTGATTGCGGCCATTGGCACAATCATCTGGTCACGGCGCGAGGATAAGCACACGAATTATCCAGCCCTATATTACTGGCTTCGGGTTGTGCTTCGGTATCGGCTGGCGTTGGGCGTGATTGCTTATGGGTTCATTAAACTGTTTCCGTTGCAGGCTCCGTTGCCATCCATCAGCAACCTGAATACGGCTTACGGCGACTTCACGGCCTGGAAACTGTTTTCGCTCTCGCTGGGTATCGTGCCTTCCTATGAATCGTTTCTGGGCGGGGTCGAATTGCTGGGCGGACTGTTGCTGCTGCACCGCAAAACGGCCACTCTCGGCACCCTGATTCTGTTGCCGTTTCTGGGGAATGTCTTCTTCTCGAATCTGGCCTACGAAGGCGGAGAGTACGTCTATAGCGGCCTGTTAATTACGTTTGCGCTGGTGCTTTTTGCCTTCGATGCGGTCCGGTTGTTCCGGCTGCTGTCGCTCGAATTACCCGCTGCACCCAATCGTTTTCAGCCTGTTTTTGGGCAACAATGGCAACGCTACGGCCGACTGGCGCTCAAGGGTGCGTTTATTCTCCTTGCCATCGTTTTATACTGGTTTACAACCGCCCAAACCTACCGAAAAGGCCCCATTCGGTTTCCGCAAACACCGGGTTTACCGGGCGTGGCCGGGCTGTATACTGTTAGTGAGTTTCGGCTGGGTGGTAAAACGATTCCTTATTCCAAAACAGACCGTGACGACGGACCGCCCATTCGCTGGCAGGACGTGGTATTTGAAACCTGGAACACCATCAGCATCCGGTCGAATCGTCCGGTAAAACTCGTCAATACATCTGTTGAAGAACTGCCTGCTGCTGATGTTGAGCGGGATTATGAACTGGCCGGGTCGCAGGGACGGCAGTATTACCGCTACACGGTGGAACCGGCGGGCAAACGGCTGACGCTCACGAATGCGAACCCAAATCAGCCCGCCGAAACGCTGCAACTGACTTACAGAAAGGCAGGTAACAGCCGGATTATTCTGGCGGGCGTGGACCAAAACCGGGTCTCGGTGTATGCTGTACTGGACAAGATTAATAAAAAATACCTGATTGACGAAGCCGCTAAGGCTGGTCGGCGCGGGTCGCTCAAACTATAACCTCTTCTGAACAATGGCAACCTCAAACATCACTCCCGAACGCGTTGACTTAGGGCTGGTAGCGCCCGAAGAACGGGCCAATACACAGTCAGCTACTCAACAGAACGCAGCCAATCCAACGCCGTCTACAACTCAGCAGCCTCCCATCGGACAACGGTCAGTATGGACAGACGGTCAGAAAATACTATTCCGTATTGCGTTTGTGTTTTTCATCAGTATGTCGCTGCCCAACAGCCCCGACTGGTACAAAGAAATTCTGGCGTTCAACTGGCTGCACCTGCATTACCGCGACCTCTACGACGTGGCCCGCTTCGGTTCCGGGCTGACCATTTTTGGCAATAAGCTCTTCGGTAGTACGCTGAACGGGTACGCTACGTGGATTATTACGCTGATTTTTGCTGCTGTCGTCGGGTTACTGTGGACGGCTGTTGCCAGACTTCGGAAGAAAGAAGCCCCGAATTATACCCTGTTGTATTATTGGCTTCGGGTGGTGGTGAGGTATCGGGCGGGCATCGGCATTATCGGTTTCGGGTTTACCAAACTCATGCCGACGCAGTTACCTTACCCATCGCTGGGGGTGCTAAACACGAATTTCGGCGACCTGACCGCCCAGAAAATATACTGGCTGTCGATTGGCATTGCGCCCTGGTATGAAGTGTTCACGGGCGTAGTCGAGGTGCTGGCGGGTGCCCTGCTATTTTTCCGGGTCACTACGTTCTGGGGTGCGATGCTGCTGTTCGGGGCATTAGCCGATATTGTTTATGTCAACTTTGCCTACGACGGGGGCGTTCATGGCTACAGTTCGTACTTCGTGCTGCTGGCCGGTTTTCTGCTCATCTACTATATCAAAGACATTTATAACCTCCTCATTCGGGAGCGGCCAACGATTCCCAACTACTTCGCGCCGGTATTCACAGGCTGGCAGCAATCCGTTCGTATCGGGCTGAAAACGGCGACTATTGGTATTTTCTTAGTGTTCCTGTTCTGGCTCCAATACATCAATTTCCGGTACGACCCCTACAAGCAACCGGCGCAAAAGGGACTAAAAGAACTGCGGGGGAATTACGCCGTAACGGAATTTCGGCTTAATGGAAAAGAACTTCCCTATTCGCCAACCGACTCGGTGCGCTGGCAGGAAGCCACCTTCGAAAACTGGACGACGCTGACGTTTAAAACCGCCAAACCCGTTGAACTCGACCTCTCCAACGGGGGCGGAGCACCCATGCGCGATATCAACCGGACGTTTGAACTGACGGGTGTTGCCGGTGGGCAGCGGGTATTCTATTACGATGCCGACACACTGCATCATGTACTGTATTTGCAGGATAAAAACCGGGGTGCCCGCAACGCTGAAAACCGGGAGTTCTTAGTCAATAATCAGGACATGGGAGGAAACGGAACCGGTAGGAATGGTGTGAACAAAAGCCGGAAAAAGAATGACAATGCACAGGCCCGTCAGGATTCTATCGAAGCGGTGACATTCATTCCGAAAGAAGCGCTGGCGATTATCGGCCCTGAAGACCCGAAGATTGACCCCATTGCCCGGTCGGTCCGGCGCACGAAAGGGATAAAGGCCGAATCGAAACCGACCAAACGAAACCGGATGATTCTACGCTACACCGCCCTGGATGGCGGCAATCAGGTCATTCTGCGAGGTATCAACGAACAGAAAGATTCGATTTACGTGGTGCTCGACCGCTACGACCGCAAGTACGCCCTGTCGGAAAGCACACTCAAAGCGGGCACCTATGAGTAGATTGCAGTTTAGTTAGCCAAAACCCAACTCATGAGTCGTGTTACCGATGATACGGGTTATATTCAGCCAACATTTGCCCAACTGATTGACGCGCGGGGAGCCGATACGGGCGGCTACCATTTTAATCCTATTACGGTCTGGCAAATTAAACCCGACGGACGTGTACTCAACAAACCTGAAAACTGACGGTGAACGGACCTGAAAAACAATACGACGCGGTAATCGTCGGCTCCGGGCCAAACGGCCTGAGTGCGGCCATTGTGCTGGCGCGGGCGGGCCTGTCGGTGGTGGTGCTGGAAGCTCGTCCGACCATTGGGGGCGGCACCCGTTCGGCAGAACTGACCCTGCCCGGCTTCGTGCATGACATCGGTTCAGCCATTCACCCGCTGGCGGCTGCTTCGCCCCTGTTCCAGAGTCTGCCTTTGGCCGAACACGGTTTAGCGTGGATTTATCCGCCTGTAGCAGCCGCGCATCCCTTCGACGGTGGCCGGGCAGCCCTGCTCGTGGGGTCGGTGGACGAAACAGCCCGGTTGCTCGGCGTCGATGAACAGCCGTACCGCCAACTTATAGATTCCGTCGTGCAGCATTGGCCTACCTTAGCCGTCGATATACTGGGGCCGTTACGCGTTCCAAACCATCCGCTCGATATGGCCCGCTTTGGGCTGGATGCCGTGCTGCCCGCTACCCAGTTAGCGAAACGATTTCAAACCCCCGAAGTGCGGGGCTTGCTGGCGGGCATGGCCGCTCACGCCATTCAGCCGCTCACCAACCTGACCACCTCGGCCATTGCGCTGGTGCTGATGGCGGCAGGTCACTACCGGGGCTGGCCGCTGCCGAAGGGAGGTTCTCAGGCTATTGCCGACGCCCTGGCTTCCTATTTCCAATCGCTGGGTGGAGTGATTGAGGTGGACCGGCCCGTGCGCTCGTTAGCCGACCTGCCCAAAGCGCGGACGGTGCTGTTCGATTTAACCCCCAAACAACTCCTGAGCATCGTAGGCGACCGCTTTTCGTACCTATATCGAAAGCAACTGGAAACCTATCGCTATGGTCCCGGTATTTTCAAGATAGACTGGGCACTCGACGGGCCGATTCCCTTCCAGAACGCTGACTGCCACCGGGCTGGTACGGTTCACCTCGGTGGGACACTCGAAGAAATCGTTTCGGCTGAACAGCAAACGTATGACGGGCAACACTCCGACCGGCCTTATGTGCTGCTGGCCCAGCAAAGCCGCTTCGACCCTTCCCGTGCCCCCGTCGGCAAACATACCGGCTGGGCCTATTGCCATGTACCCAACGGTTCGACGGTGGATATGACCGAACGCATCGAACGGCAGGTGGAGCGATTCGCGCCGGGTTTTCACGACCGGATTCTGGCCCGCCATACCATGAATACGGCTCAGATTGAAGACTGGAATCCCAACTACGTCGGGGGCGACATCAACGGGGGTATCCTCGACTGGCGGCAGCTATACACCCGCCCAACGCTGAGCCTATCGCCTTACAAAACCGGAGCGCCGGGTATTTTTATTTGTTCGTCAGCTACGCCACCGGGCGGGGGAGTGCATGGGATGTGTGGCTATCACGCGGCCCGTGTTGCGCTACGCGAGAGCTTCGGCAAAGATGTACCGATTATACTGACTGATTCCTGAATCTTAACCGATCCTTACTCAGAACGCATCATGGAAGTGAAAACAAAATTCCCGGCAGTCAGCACTCCCAACTGACTCAGTACTCTGGAAACTGTCCCTGTTGTTTGCTAAAGCGGGCGCGTTTGTGTTTGGCAGCGGCTTAGCTATTGTCCCATTGCTGTTCGGTTAGCCATATTGCCCATCCCCTACTTCAAACGCTGAGGTAAACATCCGGGCGTGAAGGCATTTGTTGATGGTGTTACGGTAGCCGACATTGGGCCATTGCCGGGGCCATGTTTGTGCTGGCGCGTTGGCAATTGGTCGATGTGCCTACTGCGTTGATCGCCCTGACGACGGTAGGGCTACTGTACTGGTTAAAGAAGCTACCAAACCGAGTGTTATCGGGGAGCGGTCGTTATCAGCCTGTTGCGCCGGTATGTTGGGTAAGAGCGGTTAGTTCTGCTCAACAATGTTGGCTAGTGCGGGCGTATTGAATAAACGCTTATTTGAGTCGACCAGTCCTTGTCAGTTGGCCGTTTTAGGGTGAGTTTATCGGAGCGGTACTGCGGTATTGGACGCCCTCACTAAGCTTCGGCGTTTCTACAAGGGCGATGTCATTCCGGCTGACGTGTATCTGAAAATGGAACCCAACCAGCAAACCAACAACCTACACGTCGACATTAACTATGGCCTACCCGGCAACGACGTTTTTGCCAATGACTTGGGCGACAACTGGTATGCGCTGATCCATCATGTAGTGGGCAAGCTGCACCGCCAGTTAGAAAAACGCGTTGGGAATCCTATCAACGCCAACCGGGGCAAGATCGATCAAAGCGACCCGGCCAGTTTAGCCTGATGCAGCATTGATACTATTACCCCGCTCGCCAACACTGACAAACATATAGCCAGTATGCTCTGATGACGCTCTAAACCTTCACTTCTCTAACTGCATGGGTTAACTTCATTACGGCGAGTACTAAAACAACACTCCCGGCCATGTCACCACAGCCGGGAGCGAAACCCTGAAACCTTAAACGCGAAACTCCGTTAACTCCCACACATCTCGCACCCTTCCGGGTCATCCAGCGAGCAGGTCATGGCGGCATACTGCTGTTCCAACTCCGTTACCATCGGGACAGGGATGGGCTGGGCGTTGGTGGCGTTGTCTTTGGCGTACTGCACGTAGTCGAGGGGTTTCTCGACGGCGATGGTTTCGGCCATGACCGGTTGTAGCTGGGGTTCGGCCTGTGGCTCCACCGTAAACTGAATCGCGTCGGAAGCGGCCTTCGTGCGGAGGTAATACATGCCCGTTTTCAGGCCTGCTTTCCAGGCGTAGAAGTGCATGGACGTCAGCTTGCCGAAGTTCGAGTCCTGAATGTGGATGTTAAGCGACTGCGACTGGCAGATGTACGCGCCCCGGTCGGCGGCCATGTCGATGATGTGCTTCTGCTTAATCTCCCAAACCGTTTTGTAGAGGTCTTTGATGTTCTGCGGAATAGTTGGAATCGCCTGCACCGAGCCATTAGCCCGAATCAGGTTGTTCTTCATCGTGTCGTTCCACAGGCCCAGTTTCACGAGGTCTTTGAGCAGGTGCTTGTTCACCACGACAAACTCGCCCGACAGCACGCGCCGGGTGTAGATGTTGCTCGTGTACGGCTCAAAGCACTCGTTGTTACCCAAGATCTGCGAGGTCGACGCGGTGGGCATAGGGGCCAGCAGCAGCGAGTTCCTGACGCCATGTTCCACCACCTCCTTCCGCAGGCTTTCCCAATCCCAGCGGTTTGATTTTGGCGTAACCCCCCACATATCGAACTGGAACTGGCCTTCCGAAATGGGCGAGCCTTTCCAGGTTTCGTAGGGGCCGGATTCTTTCGCCTGCTCCATTGAGGAAGTCATAGCGCCAAAGTAAATTGTCTCAAAAATATCTTCATTTAGCCGACGCGCTTCCTCCGACTCAAACGGCATCCGCAACATGATAAACGCATCGGCCAGCCCCTGCACACCTAAGCCAATGGGCCGGTGACGCATGTTGCTCCGACGGGCTTCCTCAACCGGATAATAGTTGATGTCGATGATTTTGTTGAGGTTGCGGGTGGCCGTTTTGGTCACTTCGTACAGCTTCTGGTGGTCGAACCGCATCATGCCATCCTCACCGCGTTTGATGAACTTCGGCAGGGCAAGCGACGCCAGGTTACAGACCGCTATCTCATCGGGGGCCGTGTACTCGATAATTTCGGTGCAGAGGTTGCTCGATTTGATAGTGCCGAGGTTCTTCTGGTTCGATTTCTTGTTGGCGGCATCCTTATACAGCATGTAGGGCGTGCCCGTTTCGGTCTGCGATTCCAGAATCTTGAACCACAGTTCCTGCGCTTTCACCGTCCGGCGGGCGCGGCCTTCGCGCTCATAGCGAGTGTATAAAGCCTCGAATTCATCACCGTAGCAATCGGCTAAGCCGGGGCACTCGTGCGGACAGAACAGCGACCAGACATCGTCATCTTCCACGCGCTTCATAAACAAATCGGGCGTCCAGAGGGCGTAGAACAAATCGCGGGCGCGGCCCTCCTCTTTACCAGAGTTCTTTTTCAGGTCTAAGAAATCAAAAATATCGGCGTGCCAGGGTTCTAAGTAAATGGCAAACGAGCCTTTGCGCTTGCCCCCGCCCTGATCCACATAGCGGGCCGTGTCGTTGAACACGCGCAGCATCGGCACAATCCCGTTCGATGTTCCATTGGTGCCTTTGATGTAGGTTCCCGTTGCCCGAACGTTGTGGATGCTCAGGCCGATTCCCCCCGCCGACTGTGAAATTTTGGCGGTTTGTTTCAGCGTGTCGTAAATCCCGTCGATGGAATCGTCTTTCATCGTCAGCAGGAAACAGCTCGACATCTGCGGCTTGGGCGTTCCGGCGTTGAACAGCGTCGGTGTGGCGTGGGTGAACCACTTTTCCGACAGCAGATTATACGTCTCAACGGCCGCGTCGATGTCTTCCATGTGAATTCCGACGGCCACCCGCATCAGCATGTGCTGCGGACGTTCGGCAATGCGGCCGTCCAACTTCAGCAGATACGACTTTTCGAGGGTTTTGTAGCCGAAGTAATCATAGCCATAATCCCGGTCATAAATAATCGTCGAATCGAGCAGGGCTGCGTGTTGACGCACCACCTCGTACACCTCCCGCGAAATCAGCGATGCATTTTCACCAGTTTTCGGGTCTTCGTAATGGTACAATTTCTTGATCGTGCCGGAAAACGACTTGTTCGTCTCTTTGTGTAGGTTCGAGATGGCAACCCGTGCGGCCAGAATGGCGTAGTCGGGGTGTTTGGTGGTCATCGAAGCGGCTGTTTCGGCGGCTAAGTTGTCAAGTTCAGTGGTTTTAACGCCATCGTACAGGCCACTTACCACTTTTACCGCCACCTCAACGGGTTGCACATAGGCTGGGTCAAGACCGTAGCACAGTTTTTCGATTCGAGCGGTGATTTTGTCGAATTTGACGGACTCCCGGCGACCATCGCGTTTGATTACGTACATACGTGTTTTGGGTTAGTTATTTTGGGGAATGTGAATACTACAGGAGACCATAGCCGCTGTGCTGGCTTTATTCAGAAGGGAATTTATTTCTATTTTACTGATTACGAAATCAAATGTAACCAAATTACTTCAGTTACAGCTTTATACGAAAGCTGCAGCAGGATAAAGTTCTAAAGTTCTCTTGAAATAGACGGAAAAGCAACGCCAAAGGTTCGGGTGACCGGGCAAATCCCTGAAACGTCCAACTCTGCCGGGCAGGTTAAGAAATTGTTATGCCTAAGCCTTAGCGACTTAACAATACTCCACCGGAGAGCTATTCTAAAAAATAAAAAAGAGCGTATTTACACTTGGACTTTTAGCGCCAAAATCAGCCGGGCGAACCGGAGGAGGCCGCGTAATGGCATTAAATATAAGAAGAATAGTAAACCAAGAAGTTAATGCCAGCCCTATTTAATCCCCATAATTAGGTAACGGTACTACTTTATCCGGTTCATAATCAGGTCATAAAAGAACCGGCAAAAAGGCTTTGCAATCCGCTGGCAACGCCGTACCTTTGCAATCCTTTTCGGTCGGAAACCGAGAAGATGACAAGAAACTGAGATTCATCATGAAAAAGGGCATTCACCCGGACTACCGCGACGTGGTATTCCACGACCTGTCGAGCGACTATAAATTTCTGACGCGCTCAACAGTTCAAACCAGAGAAACCATCGAGTTTGAAGGACAGACCTATCCGCTCGTGAAGATTGAAGTAAGCTCGCAGTCGCACCCGTTCTATACGGGCAAGAACGTACTGCTCGATACGGCTGGCCGCGTAGACAAGTTCCGCAAGCGCTACGGCACCAAAGAAAACGCAGTACCGACCTCGCAGTCGTAGATTCGCTGCCGTTCTTTCTTTTCGACTATCACAAAAAACTCCCCCGCTGCGGCTACCGCAGCGGGGGAGTTTTGTTAGAATTTTATCCAGCGTTATTTACTGGCTATAGAGGTTTTAGAAGCGATAGCCTATGTTGAAGCCTACGTTTGTTGCGGTTTCTCCGCTCTGATAATTTTGAAAAGACCCTCTTGCTCCTGTAATCCATCGAGAACTTACGGTTAACTCCCCTTCCAGAACCACGGTATAGCCTATAGTCCAGTAATTCTGAGGGCGGCTGTAGACAATTGGAAGTAATGCATAAGTAAATCCTGGTAGGCCTGGGCTATCTACCGCATGAAGACCATAGGAGCTAGGAAAAGAATCGGAGAAGAAGCGGATGGATGGCCCTACGCCTAGTCTGATTTTATTTCGCTCAAATCGCATTGGGGAAACGAAAAGATTGGCATCCAGCGCAAAAGAAACCTTTGTAAAACGTAATTCCTGGTTAAATCCATCGGCGCCACTAAGCAGAGTCATTTTTGACCCGTAGCCAACGTGTAAAGATGGCGCAAACGTCAGGAATCGGTTAAATTTCCGGTTATATTCATTGTAGTAGTTGAATCCGCTTAGATCGCCACGACCAAACAAAATGTAGGTAATGCCGGCTTTGACACCACTACGAACATTGTTTTGACAGGCAGCTAAGTAGCTGTTGGCTAGCAATGCCAGAATAAAAACAAGTTTTTTCATTTGAGTAAGTCAGTTTAAACCCTTTGAGTGAAAAAAAAGGTGGCTCATCTACTGAACCACCATCCAGACGTCTACTAAAAACGTACTCTGAATTGAAAAGCAGAACCATACGCTATATCATGACTGGGCTCGTTTCTATAGATAGTATAGACACCCAGTTCATCATCATTATTATGCTTTGGAATTGTTGTTGAAAACTGGGTTATATTACCACCTCCAGTAACAGGAGCCCAACTCACAGAAATAGGGATACTTTCTATATCACCCTCGTCCTCTTCAATCCATACGTAAGACAAATACATTCCGTAATCTTCTGTCCAAGTGAACGTAAACGTATCTGGCACATACCACCATCCACCAGAGCATTGGTTCCTATTGGGATACCAGCCAGTACCACGCCATATAGGATTGACAACAGCTCCGTTTCGTACACCAGCAATAGTTAAAAAAACTTCAGGCCCGCCCCTTGCCCAGCTTTCAAAATCACCCAGATGGTCACCGAATGCGAATCCCTCCATATATTCCATACTGTTTGCTGTCCGCGCCCCTTTCGTGTTGTTAGGTTTGTACTTACTTTTACCCGATTCATCAAACCGTTCGCTCAGACTTACAACAATAACCGGTTCCTTCGGCTCTTCTGTAGCAGATAGTAAATGAACTTTACCATCTTTATCATACGCCTTTATTAGGCCTTTTTCATCATCATCTGGTGAAACAAAAGCCACCAATGGCGTGTGCTCTTTTGTATTCCAATCCTCACAATTGACAGGGACTGATAACTGGAAAGTAGGAAGCGAACTCAATATGTTATCAGTGACTCCAAAGGCTTTAAGTTCTTCGTGAACAGTTTTACCATCTTTAGTTTTTTCTTTTGAAAAGCTTCCATAAAATACATCAAAGTCCCCATCTGCCTTGAGCATAGCTTTAGCCTTTATTGCGTCCCGAAGAGATTGCTTTTGAACAGCCTTCGCTACGGCCAGAGCCGTTTTGTCCAAAAGTTCTTTGATTCTTTCATTGTCAGTGCCCACTCTCAATGCTTTGTTTATATCAGAGCTTACTGGCGTGACAACGCTATTTTCATTAGTGCATGAAAAAAATAAAACTATAGCTACAACAAAAACTCCTGCCGCATACAAAATCTTTTTCATCTTTGTAAAAGGTTTAATGGTGAAACATTGAACTGCTCAAAGCCCTGCGTCTGGTCGCCAAACTGTCGTGGGGCTTTTTCTGTGTCAAAGGTATTGCGTCGATATACGCTGCGAAAGAGGGAAAACCCCTCAGTTAATGTACCAGTGGCCGCTTATTCGGTTATTGACATTTTCAATTGTCCTGATTACTAATCTACTTGTAACTTTATTTCGGGGGGGGTAACTTTTTAGATTGGCGTTCATACCACTGGCGTAGTTCAGTAGCGTGTTTGCGGGCAAACCTTGCCAGTTTGTGCCTGCCCTGCAAATTCAGTTTACCACCAATCCGGGTTCGATAGTTTTCAACGCTTTTTGACGTTAGACAAAATTTTTCAGCGATCTCAGCGGTTGTCAGATCGTCGGCTACATGGAGAAGAATTTTCCACTCACACGGAGTTAAGTCGAAAAGCATTTGATTCAATGGGCAGCCTTTAGACAGTCGATCGTGACTGTTCGGAAAAGGATGTGGTTGTTCCATCGTTCGTTGACAGATACGGCACTATGTAACTTCTTTAATTAGACAGGCTAATTAGTGGCTTAGCCGCTTAGGGAGCAAGTACTTTTGGGCTAAATTGTCTTAAATCACCATTTATACGGATGAAATCACCCAAAAAGTAGACACATATACCAATATTGTAACAGAGTAAGGGGTCATTCAAACTTCGTATTACCTTTACAGCATGGCTTTTATTCAAACTGACTCGTTTACCCTGCGCGGCTACGAGTGCGATGCTTTTGGGCGGATGAGTATTCCGGCCCTGATGAACATGATGCAGGAGTCGGCCAACCGCAATGTGATCGACTACGGCATCGGCATCGCTGATCTGGCCCAGCAGGGCTTTGGCTGGATGCTGATACGCTTTCGGCTGCGAATACACCAATATCCACGCTATGGCCAGACAATCCGGTTGACGACGTACCCAACTGCCGTTGAGCGATTTTTTGTCTACCGCGATTTTCAGGTTCTAAGCGAAAATGGAACACTGCTGGCCGATGCGTCGAGCACATGGCTTGTTTTCAGCATCGAAAAACGGGCCATGGTACCTGTGCCGGAGTTCATTCGGACCTTAACACCCCCATCCGGCCCTGAACCACTGCCCAAACTATCGCTCAAACCCGACTTTCAGGCAACACCGTTCGTTTCTGCTCAGGAGAAAACGGTGGAAGTGGGCTGGTTCAGCATCGACCAGAATCAGCACGTCAATAATGTGGCCTACGTGCAGTGGCTACTCGAAGCTATTGATAAAGAGACACTGGAAACGCGGGAATTAACCGAAATTGATTTAGTTTACCGGGCCGAAAGCCACTGGTGCGATTGGTTGCAGATACAGACACTGATCGAGACGCCCGAAACATTTCTGCATCGAATTAATCATGCTGAATCAGGGAAAGAGATGATTCTGGCCCGAAGCCGGTGGAAATGAGTTTGTAGTTTGAGCCGGAGAAATCATTGTTTGAAGGTTTAGGTTGGTTGATCTATGAGTGATTTTTGCGTCAGTCAACCTAAACAGCCAAACACCATAAACTTGAAACCATGACCTCTTTTCCGGGGTCTGTGTCTTCACAGACCCCGGAAAGTTTCAGCCGGGCCACCGTTGCGGTTGTACAAGATATGGAACACGAAACCTTGAAAAAACCTACTCATCCATGACCCCTTTCCCAACCCCTGCCACTACCCTCGATGCTGTACTGGGCGGTCTGATGCGACGGTACAGCGAGCGCGTTCCTGATGTGCAGAACATACTTGACGCGATGCTTAATGCGGGTGTGATTGACTCGCCGAATGAGATTGAGAATGACCACATCGCCTTCCGAACGATGGGGGTAGCAAATCTCGGCCTGGCTTCCTTTGAGAAAATTTTTCAGCGCTACGGCTACGAAAAACGGGATGAATACAACTTCACCGAAAAGAAATTAACGGCGTACTGGTATGCACCACCCGAACCCCACCATCCACGTATCTTCGCCAGTGAACTACGTGTTCGTGAACTGTCGGATGAAGCCCAGCAAATCATTCACCGCTATACTGATGCCGTTACCAGCGACCCGGCTGATTTACTGAATCTGGACGATGCCGAAGCTGTTGACCGTTTTCTACATCAATCTCTCTGGACGACGCCCACGCTGGCCGATTATAAAACGCTGTTGGCCGAAAGCGAATATGCGGCCTGGGTGATTTATAACCGCTATTACCTGAACCACTTCACGATTAGTGTGCATAACCTGAAAGCCGGGTATAACACCATCGATGAGTTTGTGGCGTTTCTGCAAGGCCGGGGCTTTCGGCTCAACTCGGCGGGGGGCACCATCAAGGTCAGCCCGGACGGTGGTTTGCGCCAGGCATCGACGGTGGCTCAGTTGATCGATGCTGAATTTGCCGGGGGAGAGGTGTACCAAATTGCCGGGTCTTACGTCGAGTTTGCTGAACGGCGTGTGCTTCCTCAATTCCGGCACCTACCCACCAACCAGATTAGCCGCCAGCACCGACGCGAAGGCTTCGAGGCCGGTAACGCCGATAAGATTTTTGAAAGCACATTTACAACCCAAACGGGTAAATAACATGTCGTTCCAGGTTTCAAGTTTAAAGTTCATTGGCTTAGCCACTCTGCTGGTGCAGTTGTAGGAGATTTAGAACGTTGAGCCTGAAAACCGGAACCCTCTTAACCCTTTCACTCCATGAAAACAAAACCCTATCTCCTGCTCACCGGACTGCTGTTGTGTGGTCTGGTTTCGCTGGCCCAGAAAGCTGCGCCGGTGGGTCTGCAACTGTACAGTTTTCGCCACCAGTTTGCGAAAGACATGCCGGGAACGATGGCGAAAGTTAAGCAGATGGGGTTTCGGGAAGTGGAACTGGCCGGCACCTACGGGTTAAGCCTGGAAGATTTTCGTAAACTATTGAAGGAGAACGATATAAAGCCTGTAAGTACTGCTGCCAGTTTTGAGGACCTGGACATAAATGTGCCCAAAGTCATTGCCGAAGCGAAAGCATTAGGGGTAAAATACGTTGTCTGCACCTGGATACCGCACACAGGTGATGCCTTCACGCTACAGGACGCCGACCGCGCTGTCGATGTATTCAACACGGCCGGGCTTTTACTGGCCGAAAATGGGATAACCTTCTGCTACCACAATCATGGCTATGAATTTCAAACCTATAAAGACGGCACCTTCTTCGATTACTTAGCTGAAAACCTGGACCCCAAAGCAGTTAATTTTGAAATGGACGTTTTTTGGGTCAAAGCCCCTGGTTATGACCCGGTTGCGCTATTGCAAAAATACCCTAAACGGTTCCTGCTGATGCACCTTAAAGACCGAAAACCCGGCACACCCGATAGCCAGAACGGTCATGCCGATGTGGAATCGAACGTTGCCCTGGGGCTGGGCGATGTGGGCATTGCAGCCATCATGAAGCAAGCCAAAAAGTCGGGTGTGAAACACTTTTTTATCGAAGACGAATCGTCCCGTTCGATGGAGCAAATGATGCCCAGTCTGGATTTTTTGCGGTCGTTGTAATTAGTTTTTTAACCGCCAGGTGCGCCGAGACTAATGGTTGAACGTATGCACCTGGTTCGCCAATTGCTCAATGTCCTCTATCTCATGAAAGGCACTGATAACGATACGTGTATTGGCTCTATCGGCGGCTGTTGGGTAAGCGAATGAGTAAATAATAATTCCGTTGTTCAGCAGGAAGGAATACAAATCGTCGCGTTCGGTGAAGAACACCGGATACCCAGTTGCATGGTGAAATAACCCAGTTGGCAACAGCAGTTTCTCAGCCAGCAGAATGTTTTGCCGGAGCCGTTCGCGCCCCTCGTCAATGAGCGTGTCAGCCCGCCCGTAGGCTGCTAAGTAAGCGGGTGGCATAGGCGAAGAGGCACCAAAAAATGCGGTTTGGCGTAGCGCAGCCATTGATTCGGCATCGCCAAAAATAACCCCGCCGGGCATCCCCATTGCCTTCGCCAGCGAAGCCGTAACCAACAACTGAACCGGCTGGCCAATGCTATCGAATTTTCCAGAAATCTGCGGCCATACACCCCGCCCATTATTCAGGAGGCCTAACCCGTGCGAATCATCGACAACAAGTGTAATGAAGCGGTCGTGGGGAAGGTCAGCGAGCCAATCAAATGGGTAATAAGCCGACCAAACGGCATCGAGCGAATTGGTCAGGATAGCAACCGGGCCGGGTGGCATAGCGCGAAGTTGATCAGGAAGCTGTGCGGCCCAGTCAGCGAACGACAGCCCAGGCAAAACAACTACTGGCTCGTGCCAGAGAGCCGGGTGGGCGTTGGGGGCATACAGAAACGAAACGCCCTGCCCACGTAACCAGTTGATAACAACCTGCCCCGCCATCATGCCGGAAGACAGCGTCAGTGCCGACGGCGCTTCGGCTCCGGTATCGACAACCGAAGCTGCCAGTTTCGCTTCCGCTTCTTCATAAATAGCAAGTCGTAAATTACCATTACGTGAACTGCCAAAAACGGTCCCGTACTGGTTCACGCTCTCCACCATCAATTTCTGGAAAGCAGGGTGCTGGGGTAGCCCAAGGTAGGCGGTTCCGCTAAAGAACAGGTACGGCTGCCCGTTGTGCCTGATGGTTCGATTCGGCAGGTGATTTATCTCAAAAAATTCGCTCATTTACACATTAGCATACTGCAACAAGTGTCGATTTCTTAGACAGGATTATGATTCTACAAAATCCTGTAAGCCTGCCTAAGAGGAAAACCTGTCCTACATCCAATGACTTACTCGTTGATTATCAATCGTGCACCCGTGCCATTTTCAGCGGCATAAACAATTTTCCCCTGCTCAAAGGTAACGCCCGTAGCCGGATCGTTGGCAATGAGCATCGCGCCATCCAGATCAGCATAGTCGAGGAGGGGCAGCAGTTGCGCGATGGCCGAAATACCCACACTTGACTCAGTCATGCAGCCGACCATCACCCGCAAACCCAGTTCACGGGCGCGGACAATCATGCGTCGGGCGGGCGTGATTCCCCCACACTTCGTCAATTTTATATTCACCCCGTGGAAGTAGCCCGCACAGTGGTCGACATCAGCTTCAGTAATGCAGCTTTCGTCGGCAATGATGGGCAAGGCGCTTTGTTCATACACGGTTTTGGCACCTTCCCAGTCGTCGGCGGGGAGCGGTTGTTCGATAAACTCAACACCTAATTCATTCATTTGATGCGACTTACCAATGGTATCAGCCACCGACCAGCCGCAGTTGGCATCGACCCGAAACACGGCATCAGTATATTGGCGCAGGGCTTGAATAATGGCCATATCCATCTCAGGCCGACCTAATTTTATTTTATAGAGTGGCCAGGGGCATTCCTGCAATTTTTCGACCATTCGTTCGGGCGTATCAAGCCCAATGGTATAGTCGGTTAGGGGGGCATTGGCCGGATTCAGTTTCCAGAGTTTATAGAGTGGTTGCTCCTGCCGTTTGGCCCACAAATCCCAGGCAGCCTGATCGAGGGCACAGAGGGCGAACGGATTGTGGGCCAGATGCGGCTGCACATCTGCCCAAAATTGTTCAGGATTAGTTACCGTATGCGCTTCGATTCGTGCGCGTAAGGCTTCGAGAGCCGCCACCATCCCATCGACCGTAATGCCATAATACCGGGTGGCGGTGGCTTCACCGTAACCGCTATAATCACCATCGCGAAGTTCAACAATCAGCGCTGGCTGCACGTCGCGGCTGTCATGAGCAATGGTAAAGGTATGTTTCAGGCGGAGGTCCACCTGATGAACGAGCAATTGCATTCGTGGGAAATTTAGGCAAAGATAGGCGTGGATGTATACCTACAATTCTATCAGCCCCAACCGTAACGCTTCGAGTACCATACCTGTCCGGCTTTTCACGTTTAATTTCTGGAAAAGTGCTTCACGATAGCCATCCACTGTCCGGGGGGATACGCACATTTTGTCGGCAATGTCGGCATAGGTCAGATCCCCACAAGCGAGCTTCAGAAACGTAATTTCCCGCTCGTTGAGGTGGGGAACGGCCAGATTGATACCTGCTTCGCCGGGTGCCAGATTCCGAATCAGTTTGTTGGTGAGGAACTCGGAGTAGTGATAGCCTTTCTTACTGACGTCATCCAGTGCCAGCCGTAATTCCGAAGGCCGGCAACCTTTCAGCAGATACCCCCGGACACCAAGCCTGACCATTTTTGCCACTTGCTCCTCCCGGTCGAACATCGAGAGCGCGATGATTTTTATGTCGGGATGGTTTTTTTGCAGGTATTCTGCCGTTTCAAAACCATTCATTTCGGGCATGTTCAGGTCCAGCAATGTGATGTCGGGAACCTGTTTTCGCTTTAAATAACGAATCAATTCACGGCCGTTTTCAGCAGCGAACAGAACATCATACCCATCAAATTTTTGAACTAAGTCGGAAAGGGCCTGGGCGAACAGATGGTGATCGTCAACAATGGCGATGGTTGTGGGCATTAGCAAAAGAGAGGGAAGGTGAGCGTTAGGCCTGAAAGTTAACCCGTTAGCTCTCTTTCTACAATACCGTCTATCAGGTATTTTTTATTTGGTAGGTTGGCGCGGCAATGTAATCCCGATGCGCGTTCCCGTATTCGCCTGTGTACTGATCGTACACGTACCGCCCAGCAGTTGAGCGCGTTGATACAGGTTGTTCACGCCCGAACCAGACGCAGTTGCCTGTCGATTTGTAGCTTCAGCCAGGTCAAAGCCTCGTCCGTCGTCGGCAATGCTGAGCATGAAGCGTTCCAACTGGTAATCAACGGTAACGGTGAGCGTTTTGGCCTGTGCATGTTTGAGCGCATTGTTGAGGGATTCCTGCGCCATCCGAAACAGGATGATTTCTGCTTCATCGCCCAGGTCATAGGGCTGCCCCGTTATATCCAGATGCGTCTGGTAGCGGCCCGTCTGCCCAATTCGTTCGAGTTCAAGCGCCAGGCTTTCGCGCAGACCAAAACGCCGAACCGTGCCGCTGTCGAGCGTTTTGGCTAATTGCCGCACCGCCTGAATCGTGCTTTGAACGGTTTCAATCATCTGGCGCACCGCCGACTGATGCGACGGGTCGGACAAATCTTCGTCCAGCCCGTTCAATTGCAGCATGGCTACTGAGAGCATCTGGCCCACATTGTCGTGGAGTTCCTGCCCAATGTATTCGAGGGTTTGATTTTGAGTTTCGAGTTGGGTCTGGAGGAGTTCACGCTGGTAGGTTTGCTCAAGACTTGATAAATGCTGCTGATAGCGTAGATAACGATTTTTATAAATAAATAATAGTACTGTAACAAATGTCCCAAGAGCTAAGAGGAGAATAGTTCCCACGATGATAATTAATATAACCTCTGAAAACTGATTTCCCATTTTACTCCTATTAATGAGGAAAAAGTTTAGGGCTGTAAAGAGCTACTATCATAATTATTACCAATAATATATTCATTAATTCTTGTATCCAATATACAGTTAAAGCCTGTTGAACTGATTGACTAATGAGATAGTGCATTAATCCCTGTACAAAAAAACTTCCAAGCGAATTAAAAAAAAACCAACACTAATCCAGAACATGGGCTCTGACTCCAAAGAGACAATCTTTACTTCCGAGAATAAATACCATATGTAAATGGTTGACCAACAGCATATTAGTAGATTAAATAAAGAAATAGAATATGAATTATATTGGTTTAAAGGTTGAACAAAAAGTGATAGATTGATGGCGATAAATACGTAAACTATGGCCGATAGTTTAACTGCAAATTTAACCCTCCTCCGGGTAAATGTAACTATATACATTCTGCTTAAAAATATATATTGAACAATATATAATGTGTGTAAGAGGCTGTCTAAAAATTAAAAACGTCGAATCATAATACGAATCATTGCCAGTTGGATCATCGCTTCGGAGACCTTTACCGAACGTTCATAATCCACCCTTAACCGACGCTGATGAGT